>QHZB01000248.1 GCA_003224525.1 Acidobacteriota bacterium
TTTCACCATAGTTGTTCGGCGTGTATTCCTTGCCGTCGAATTCAAACGTTGTCGGCTCATCGTCGATTGTCGTAGCGGGAGTAATGACGGGCTGCACGCCGTCAACGGCATTGTCGAATGCAGCGGCATAGACGAACGGTTTGAACACCGACCCGGGCTGGCGACGCGCCTGCGCATGATTGAGCTGGCTCTGCCCGTAATCGCGCCCGCCAATGACCGCCTTGATCTCTCCAGTCCGCGGGTCCAGCGCGACCAGCGCCACTTGCGCCTGCGGAATCGGCTCGTTACTTCCCTTCTTGGCCTGGTCGCGCTTCCACTTGTCGTACTTCTTCGCCAGGAGCAGGTCCACATTCTTCATCCCCGCATCGACGGCGGCGGCCGCGGCACGCTGCAAAGCGGGATCAAGCGTCGTATAAACGCGGAAATTCTCACTCAGCAGTTCGTTCTCGGAATACTTGTCCAGCAAGTGGTCTTTCACCATGTCGACGAAATAGGGTGCTTCACTCCCTGAAATCGATGTCCGGATAATCTTCAGCGGTGCGAGCTTGGCATCCTGAACGTCTTCTGCATTGATGTATTTGTTATCGAGCATCTGCGTCAGCACACGATCGCGAGCCTGCACTCCGCGCTCCGGGTGACGGTCGGCGGAAGAATAGTAATTCGGCGCGCGAATGATCCCCGCAAGGTAGGCGCATTCCTGCAGCGTCAGCTGCCTCAAATCCTTTCCGAAGTAAGCGACGCTGGCCTCGGAGAACCCGCGAATGCCAAAGCTCCCGCGGTTGCCCAGATAAACTTCATTGGCGTACAGTTCGAAGATTTGCTGCTTGTTGAAGCGCTGCTCGAGCTCGATGGAAATCATGGCTTCGGACAGCTTGCGCCGCCAATTGCGATCCGTCGACAGAAAGAACGTGCGCGCCACTTGCATGGTGATGGTGCTCGCGCCCTGGTAGTGTTGGCTGCTGTGCCGCACGTCGGCCCACGCCGCTCCCACGATGCGGATGAAGTCAAAGCCTCCATGTTCGAAGAAACGCTTGTCCTCAGAGGAAAGAATCGCGTCTACCAGCATTACCGGCAAATCTTCATAGCGCACGGGCCGCCGCTTCTCACGCGCGCTGTCGAAAAGATTCGTAATCAGTTCTGGTTCGATTTCCGCGCTATCAAGTTCTCCGCCGCCGGCAAGTGGTTTGATGGATCGAATGCTCTTTCCCCGGAATTGCACCGCCAACGCATTGTTCCCAGCGAAATACGAAAACTTCGAAGGCCGGATATCGACGGTGTTCGCCTGCACTGTGAATTGGCCGATGGCGCTTGCATCCTGTACCGGGCGGTATCCCACGCGGGTGAGATAGGCGGTCAGATCTTCCGGTCCCCAGGCCTGACCCGCCGAGATATGTTCCGGCGCAGAGAAGATCTGCGTAGTGTTCTGCAGCACGTTGCCGGAGAGCCGCGCATCGATCATGCGCGAGTACTTGATGTAGTAGTAGATGAAAACTCCGCCAGCGGCTAGAAAAATGGCGAAGACCGTGCCGAGGACGCTCAGCCCAATGACTGAAGTAAAGAATCCCTTTTGAACGCGAATGCGCAAACCTTAGCTCCCGAGGGCTGAACTCTTATTGTCTCGCAAGACCGTACTCTGGGAAAGACGGTGTTCCTCGATACCGGGTTGCCAGCAAGAAATCGCGCAGTTGCAGCAGCGATGCCTCAGATAACGATAATTCAGAAGAGGGCCTTGTTCTCGCTGGCCGGAGAAAAATGGAGATCCGTGTGGTAGAAGAACAAGTCCACCGGGACGGTGTATTCCATCGAGATCTTCACGACGGCATTGGTGTTGAATACCTTGATGACGTCGCGCTTTGCCGGAATTTCCAATTCCTGCACGACCTTGAAAACATTGTCGCGAATCTGCTCTTCCGTGTAGCGATTTACCACCGCGAAGCGCGCTTGTTCTTGAATTTTGTCGGAAAGCTGATAATTCGAGACATAAATAGGTACGATTTTGACCGCGGAATAAATCATGAGCAGAAAGATCGCCAGGTAAATGACGGCCTTGAGCTTGCCTTCTCCGCGTTCGAAGCGGCGGTGCGCCGCGCGGCGCTCTCGGATGCCTTCAAGATGCACTGGATTCATCTCCCCCAGGCTCGTCTATACCGCAGGATGCTCGCGGCTCGGAACGTCGCTGCGCGATTCCTCGTCCTACTAAAGCTAGCACCCGCGCGAGGGAGTGTCGAGAAATTGGCGCGGGAGATGTTCCCGGAAAGAAACGGGCTTAATAGGCCCGGGCGAAAATCGCGCGCGCCGGGGCGGGCTGAGCGCAGCAAACACAATTCCCGCCACCGCCCTCCTGCTCCAAGGGAATGCAGCGCATGGTGGCGCGGGTTTCTTCCTTGATTTTGGCTTCGCAATCGGCGCTCCCACACCAGAAAGAGTAGGCAAAGCCATTTTCGACGGCCTTCTTCAGCTCATGGTAGTTTTTCGCATCGTGTGTGTTGCTCTTTCGGAAAGCCTCGGCCTTGTCATGAAGCGATTGCTGGATTTCCGCCAGCAACCTCTCGATGGTGGCGGGCAGGTCGGCGAGCGATGCGCTGATCTTTCCTTCCCTGCCGGGACGGTCGCGGCGCGCTAGAACGGCGGCTTGTTTGGCGACGTCCTTAGGTCCGAGTTCCACGCGCAGAGGTATGCCCCGCATCTCCCAATCGTTGAATTTCCATCCGGGACTCTGGCCTTCTCGTTCATCGAGCGTGACGCGAATGCCGGCCTTCACGAGCTCCGCCTTCAGTTTGCGCGCGGTGTCCAGGACGATTGCCTTTTCTTCGTCCGTCTTGAAGATCGGAACGATGACGACCTGATAAGGCGCAAGCTTCGGCGGCAGGACAAGGCCCTGATCGTCGCCGTGAACCATGATAATGGCGCCAATGATGCGTGTGGAGAGTCCCCACGACGTCGTCCAGCAATGCTGCAATTGGCCGTTCTGGTCCAGGTATTTGACTTCGAAGGCTTGGGCGAAATTCTGCCCCAGAAAATGCGATGTGCCGGATTGCAGGGCCTTGCCGTCTCCCATCATCGCTTCAATCGAATAGGTGACGTCGGCGCCGGCGAATTTCTCGGCATCGGATTTTTTTCCGGGGATCACCGGAATTGCGGCGTCGTTTATCGCAAAATCCGTATAGATATCCAGCATCTGGCGCGTTTCCGCTTCCGCCTCTTCTCGAGTCGCGTGCGCGGTGTGGCCTTCCTGCCAATAGAATTCGAGCGTTCTCAGGAAGAGTTTCGTCCGCAGTTCCCAGCGCACCACGCTGTTCCACTGGTTCATGAGCACGGGCAGATCGCGGTACGACTGGATCCACTTGGACCACATATGGCCGATGATGGTCTCCGACGTTGGACGAATTACCAGGGGTTCTGTAAGTTCTTCTCCGCCGCCGATGGTGACAACCGCAAGCTCTGGCGAAAATCCCTTGACGTGGTGCTTTTCCTTGTCGATGAAGCTGCGGGGAATCAGCATCGGAAACGCCACGTTTTGATGGCCGCTGGCCTTGAATCGGCGGTCGAGCGCCTGTTGGATGTTTTCCCACAGCGCCCAGCCGTAGGGCCGCACGATCATGCAGCCGCGCACCGGCGCGTAATCGGCAAGCTGCGCTTTCAGGACCAGTTGGTTGTACCACTCGGAAAAATCTTGTGCGCGGGTAGGAAGCTTTTCTTCGGCCATGCGGCGGTTCGTCCGTTCCTCTCAGAAGCGCTAACTGAAGCTGCGTAAACTCAAAAGCGTATCGGACGCATGCAAGCGTGTCAACGCATGCATCGTACTGCATGCAATGGAAGGAAAGGTCCCCTCGCGGCCTTGCGGGCCTTGCCGCAGGGCATTACAATGCCACTCGTTCTGCACGGCTGTATTCCAGGCCATGTCCGGCCAGCGATGTTCCCTGAAGGAGAAACGACACCATGAAACGCATCACTCTGATTCCCTGGTTGATTCTTTGCGCGGCGCAGATTGCTTCGGCGCAGGAGTGGGCCAAGGCTACTCTGGAAAAATCTTCGAGGCACCGCGAGTGGGTCACCGTCAAGCACGATGGCCGCTCGGTCGAAACGTTTGTCGTTTACCCCGAATCGAAGGGCAAGACTCCCGTCGTGCTGATCATCCACGAAATCTTTGGTATGACGGACTGGGTGCAAGATCTGGCGGACCAGGTGGCCGCGGCTGGTTACATTGCCGTTGCGCCCGATCTTCTTTCTGGCATGGGTCCGAACGGCGGCCGCAGCAGCGATTTTGCGGAAGGCAAGACGATGGAAGCCGTGAGCCACTTGAATCCCGATCAGGTGACAGCGGATTTGAATGCCGCGGCGGACTATGCAGTCAGACTTCCGGCCGCGAGTGGCAAGCTCTTCGTTGGTGGGTATTGCTGGGGCGGCAGTCAGACTTTCCGGTTCGCTACTAATCGCGGCGATCTGGCGGCCTCTTTTGTTTTCTACGGCGGGCCGCCGGATAAAGACGCGATGGCGCGCATCAAAGCCCCGGTCTACGGCTTCTATGCCGGGAACGATGCACGCATCGACGCGACCATTCCAGATACCATTACTCAAATGAAGGCGGCCGGCAAAACCTACGACCCCGTAACCTACGACGGCGCCGGACACGGCTTCATGCGTGCCGGCGAAGCCCCGGATGCAAAAGATCCCGACAAGAAGGCGCGCGCCGACGCCTGGGTTCGCTGGAAGGGTTTGCTCAGCAAATAGAGGCGAGCACAGCGCAGTATCTAGTGAAGCGTCCGCTTCGAATCTTCGGAAATACGCAAGCTTGCATCAGGCAGGCTGGTGCAGGGTCACCCTTGCTTCTGTTCGAGTTCCACCCAGCGCGCATATAACGTGTCCACCGATTTTTGTGCTTCATCCAATTGGGTGCAGGCGTTCTGGAGACTTATTCGATCGCTGGTGATTGCAGGATCTTCGAGTGCGGCGCGCTTGGCGTGAAGTATCTGCTCCGCTTCATGGATGCGGCTTTCCATGGCCGCGAATTCGCGGGCTTCGGCATAGGAGAGTTTCTTTTTTGCAACGGCGCGCGGGACTTCGCCCCTAGCCGGTCGAGGCCCGCGGTGTCCGTTTACTGATTTCGTGGTAGCCAGGGACAACTGCGTGCGCTGCCACGCTTCCCATTGCGAATAATCAGCAAAACGCTCCGCGCTTCCACGACCATCGAGTCCAAGAACCACCGTTGAGACGCGGTCCAGCATGAATCGATCGTGCGTAACCAGCACCACTGCCCCACTATATTCGAGCAGGCTCTCTTCCAGAATTTCCAGTGTGGGGATATCCAGATCGTTGGTTGGTTCGTCCAACAGCAGAACGTCTGCAGGCTGAAGCATCAATTGTGCGATCAACACGCGGGCCCGCTCGCCCCCGGATAGCCTGTCAACCCGCTGATTCAGATTTTCGGCCGAAAAAAGAAATCGTTCGGCCCATGCAGCAACATGAATCACGCGTTCCTGATAAATCACCGCGTCGCTGTCCGGCGCGAGTGCCCGGAGCAAAGTAATGTCCGGATCGAGTTCGCGGTTCTGGTCGAAATACACTATTCGCAATCCCTCGGCACGGCGAATTTTGCCGGACTCTGGCTTGATGTCTCCGCGCAACAGGCGTAGCAAGGTTGTCTTGCCACTGCCGTTCGGACCCACCAGCCCTACTCTCATCCCGGACGTCACGCTGAACTGAATGTCTTTGAATAGTGTGCGGCTGCCGATGCCGTACGAAACGCCTTCAAGCATGATGAGCTGCTTGGTCTTCCGGTTTGTCGCGGAAAAATCGATTTCGGCGCTCGACGTGCGGCTGCGGGCGTTCATCTCAGCGAGTTCGCCAATCATCTCGTGCGCTTTATCAATGCGCGCCTTGGCCTTCGTAGCTCGCGCCTTCGGTCCCCGGCGAAGCCATTCGAGCTCGGTGTGAACGCGGTTCTCCAGCGACTCCTGCCGCTTTTTCTGCGCGTGCAGGTACAACTCCTCGGCCTCCAGGAATGCGCTGTAATTTCCCTTCACGCGGAGCGCGCCATCCTCGTAAGCGCGATTGAGTTCCACCATCTCGTTCGCGACGTTCTCCAGGAAATAACGGTCGTGGCTGACCACCACGCACGCGAACGCCGCGTTCTGCAAAACGGATTCGAGCCACTGAATCCCCGCAAGATCCAGGTGGTTGGTGGGCTCGTCCAGGAGCAAAATGTCCGGCGCCTGGACCAAGGCCTCGGCAATGGCAAGCCGTTTGCGCCAGCCGCCGGAGAGCGTCGCGGCATGCGCGTCAAGATCCGTAAAACCCGCGCGCCCCAGTGTTTCGGCAAAACGTGAGGCGCGCTCGGCTTCGGGAACGCCCGTTCGTGCGAGAGCGGTCTCGATGACGGAGCGAATCGTCACGCCCCCAGCAAACTCCGAAATCTGCGAGACGTAGCTCAGCCGCGTACCCTTGTGAATCGCCACATCTCCGCTGTCTGGTTTGACGCGGCCGATGAGCATCTCCAGCAGCGTCGACTTGCCCGAACCATTCGGACCAATCACGCCGATGCGATCCCCTTCCGAGATGGTAAACGAAATGTTCTGGAAGAGCGGTGCGACGCCGTACCTCTTCGACAATCCTTGCGCGCTGATGATCGGAGGCAATTTTCTCGGTCTTCTCCTGTACCTAGTTTAACCTTGAGAGTCATGGCGATGAAAACTCTGCAGACGGCTGCTTCCGAATCAAGGGAGACTCGTTCTTGATGCGCAAATTCGACGCCTTGGTTCTTGGCGGCGGGGCCGCGGGACTCCTCTGCGCCATCGAGGCCGGCAAACGCGGGCGGCGCGTCGCCGTGCTCGAGCATGCCGATCGAATCGGGAAGAAGATTCTCATCTCCGGCGGGGGGCGCTGTAATTTCACCAACATTCACTGCGGTCCGGGCAATTTCATTTCCGCGAATGAACACTTCGCGAAATCCGCGCTGGCGCGGTACACACCCGCGGATTTCATCGCGCAGGTCGAGAAGCATCGCATTCCCTACCACGAAAAAACGCTCGGTCAACTCTTCTGTGACCGCTCCGCCCAGGACATCACGGAGCTGCTGGAATCGGAGTGCCAGGCAGCGGGAGTCCAGACTTTTCTACAGAGCCGAATCCGGGAAGTGCAGCGCACCACGGAGTTCGTGGTACGTGCCGAATCCGGCGAATTTCACGCCCCGGCGCTCGTCGTTGCGACAGGTGGCCTTTCGATCCCCAAAATGGGCGCAACGCCGTTCGGTTACAAACTGGCGCGCCAATTCGGATTGAAAATCGTGGAAACCAAGCCCGCGTTGGTGCCCTTCGTCCTTGCCGGCAAAGATCGCAGCCGGTACTGCGACTTGGCGGGCGTCTCGGCGGAAGTCGTCGCCAAGGCCAATCATCACGCCTTCCGCGAAAAAATGCTGATCACGCATCGCGGCTTGAGCGGACCCGCGATACTGCAGATCTCTTCCTATTGGGAGAAGGGCCAGTCCATCCACATCGATCTGGCTCCCGATCGTGAGGTCACTGAGGCGATTCGCGCATCGAAAGTTCGCAATATGGCAGCCGCGCGAACGGCGTTTCAGGGAGTTCTGCCAAAGCGACTCGCCGAACGCTGGCTGGAAAACCATGCTCCCCCCGCATGGAACAATGATGCTCTGGCAAACCTGGAGAAGCAGGCACACGCCTGGGTGATCAAGCCTGCGGACACCGAAGGCTACGAAAAGGCAGAAGTGACGGCAGGCGGCGTCGATACCGATGAATTGTCGAGCAAGACGATGGAGTGCCTGAATATCAAAGGATTATTTTTCATCGGCGAAGTCGTGGACGTCACTGGTCATCTGGGTGGATTCAATTTTCAGTGGGCGTGGGCGTCGGGTGCTGCCGCAGGACGCGCAATATGAAGCAACGAAGAATCTTGAAGGCTCGGGTTCTTAAGAAGCCTGCTGCTCCGCGTAAGCCACATATTCTTCATAAGGACCTTTGAAGTCCTCGATTTTGCCGCCCTGGAAATGCCAGATGCGCGTCGCAACTTCGTCGATGACATCGTGGTCGTGCGTAACCAACAGCACCGTTCCGTCGTACCGCTGTAACGCGATGTTCAGTGCGTTGATCGATTCCAGGTCGAGGTGGTTGGTCGGCTCGTCGAGCACCAGAAAATTCGGTTTCTGCAGCATCAGCCGGCAAAAAATTAGCCGCGCGGACTCCCCGCCGGAAAGCGCACGCGTCGGCTTCAGCGCATCTTCGCCGCTGAATAGCATCTGCCCCATTAATCCGCGCAGCTCCTGTTGCGAAGCAGCGGGATCGAACTGCCACAGCCACTCGATCGCCGTCATGCCTTTCGTGATGGATTCGCCGTGGTCCTGTGCGAAGTAGCCCACTGCTACTTCATGCCCCCATCTTACCTCCCCGGCATCGATCGGGAACTTCTGGTCCTTGTCCTCGATAAATCCCGGCGCGCTACGAACCAGCGACTTCAGCAGCGTAGTCTTACCGGCGCCGTTGCGGCCCATCAGCGCGATTTTTTCGCCGCGCACCACGCTCGCCGAAAAACGCGGAATCACCTTCAGATCCTCATAGGACTTCTCGACGCTGCGAATCTCCAGCGGGTGGCGTCCCGAATTCCGCTTCATATCGAATTTAATGTACGGCCGTTGGATGTTGCTCCTGGCCAGTTCAGCGGTCTGCAGGCGTTCGACTTCTTTCTTGCGTGAAGTCGCCTGCGCGGAACGTGTGCCCGCGGAAAACCGCGCGATAAACTCCTGCAACTGCGCGATTTTTTTCTCGCGATTGGCGTTGTCCGCTTCGATGCGCCCGCGAATTTGCGTCTTGGCGACCACCATATCGTCGTACCCGCCGACGTACATGATGATGGTCTCGTAGTCGATGTCCGCGGTGTACGTGCACACGCTGTTCAAAAAGTGCCGGTCGTGCGAGATGACGATCAGCACGCCTTCATAGTCGCAAAGATATCTCTGCAGCCAGTGCACGGAATCAAGATCCAGGTTGTTCGTCGGCTCGTCGAGCAGCAGCGCCGTCGGATTGCCGAAAAGCGCCTGCGCCAGCAACACGCGCACTTTCTGCCCGCCTTGCAGTTCGCCCATCTTGCGCTCGTGCAGCACAGCCTCCACGCCCAGGCCGTCGAGCAGCACCGCCGCATCCGCCTCCGCCGTATACCCGCCCTCTTCACCGACGATGCCTTCGAGCTCCCCGAGACGCATCCCATCGGCGTCCGTCAATTCGTCGTGCGGCTTGACGTACAGCGCGTCGCGTTCTTCGAGCGCCTTCCACAGGGGTGCATTCCCCATAATGACCGTGTCGATGACGCGGTATTCGTCAAACGCAAACTGATCCTGCCGCAAAACACCCATCTTTTTCGGCCGCGTGATCGATCCGCTGGTCGAGTCGATCTCCCCAGTCAGAATCTTCATGAACGTGGACTTGCCCGCGCCATTCGGCCCGGTGACGGCGTAGCGGCGCCCGGCCATAAAGGTGCACGTCACATTCTCGAAGAGAACACGCGGGCCGAAGCGCATGGTGATGTTATTGACCGAGAGCATAACCCTCTAAGTATAGCGTGAATTCGGCGGTCGCGCTCGCCGCTGCGTACAACTTTCTTTGTATGGAACATCCTGAGGAAAAACGCTGCGCCACGCTTACGGCAAAGCGAACGTAAAGAGAGCCGACCCCGCAGCGACCGCTACATATTGTTTTCCGTCGATTGCAAAGGACATTGGCGACGAATACACCGACGCGCCGCACTGGAAGTGCCAAAGAGCCTTTCCCGAAGCGGCCTCCAGCGCGATGAAGTTTCCTTCCGCGTCGCCCGTGAAGACGAGCCCCCCTGCGGTGGAAAGCACACCGGACCACGTCGGCGAAGGGTGCTTCCATTCCCATTTCATTTTTCCGGTGTTCGGATCGATAGCGCGCAGCGCGCCGGTGAACGGCTCGGCATCGTCGTTCGGAAAATATGCGCTGCCGTAGTAGGCGTGTCCCGCTTCGTACGCCTGCGGCGCCGTGCTGAAGACGTCACACTGCTCGCGCGCCGTAACGTAGAACAATTGCGTTTGCGGATCGTAGGTTGGCGACATCCAGTTCGTCGCGCCGGCCGCGCCCGGGCAAACGCGATTCCCTTTCAGCGTCGGCGAGGCGTCCTTTCGCCCAAGGGGAACGCCGCTCGCGTCCTTCGAATCGCTCCAGGTCACTTTCGCAAAAGGGTTCGCGACCATGAGCTTTCCATTGCTGCGATCGATCAAATAAAAAAATCCGTTGCGATTGGCTTGCAGGATTAGGTGCCGGTCGCCCTGGTCAACCATGACGGGCACCTGAGTGGCGTCGTAGTCGTGCTCATCGTGCTTCGAGAATTGAAAATACCATTTGAGCTTTCCCGTCTCTGGTTCGAGAGCGAGCAACGAATTACTGTAGAGATTGTCGCCTGCGCGCCCTTCGCCGCGATTCGAAGGCGAAGGATTGCCCGTGGTCCAAAAAGTAGTGTTGGTCGCGGGATCGTATGTCCCCGTGATCCACGCGGGCGCCCCTCCGATTTTCCACGAGTCGCCTTCCCAGGTTTCATGCCCTGGCTCGCCCGGACCAGGCACGGTGTAGAAGCGCCATTTGCGCTCGCCGGTCCCGGCGTCGTAGGCGTCAATGAAGCCGCGAATCCCGTATTCTCCGCCCGACACTCCGATGAGCACTAGATTCTTGATCACCAGCGGCGCAAGCGTGATGCTGTACCCTCCGCGATAATCCACGGTGGCGACATCCCAGACCACGTTGCCGGTTTTGGAATCCAGCGCGATGACGTGCGCATCGAGCGTGCCAAGAAAAACTTTGTCGCCCAAAATGGCCATCCCCCGATTCACGCGCCCGCAGCACGGCCGGATATCCGCCGGCAGCGCGCGTTGATATTGCCAGATCGGCCGGCCCGATCGGGCGTCGAGCGCAAAAGCGCGATTGTCCTGCCCGGTGCCATAAAGAATTCCATCCACAACCAGCGATGTGGTTTCGAATTTCCCGCCCGCCATCGTCTGATAAACCCACTTGGGAACGAGCATCGCCGCATTCGAAGTGTTGATCTGCTCCAGCGTGCTGAACCGCCGCCCGGCGTAGTCGCCGGAGTACATCAGCCAGTTCTGCGGCTCTTTCGCCGAATCCAGCAGCCGCTGCGGCGTCACTTGCGCGCCAGCCGATGGCGCAGCGCAAGCAGCGATAGTCAACAAGACGAATGTCGCGCCTATTCCTGCAATCATTCCGAGCGAAGCGAGGAATCTCTCTTCGATTGCCCCGTCCATCGATTCGCGTTTCATTGCGCACCCACCGCAAGCAAATACGCAATCACATCCTCCAGATCTTTATCGCTCAATGTTTTCTGGTCGTGAGCTGGCATCAGCGATTCGCGACTCTTCTCCAAGGATCGCAACTTGTCTTTTTCGAACAAATGCAGTTGCTCGCGCGTGTCCATCATTTGCAGCGTGAAATGGTCTTCGTTCAGTACCACGCCCGTGAACTTCGTTCCGTCCGCGGTGACCACCGTGACGGTCTCGTATTCCTGCGAGAATTCTTTCATCGCCTCGGAGATGCCCTGCGCCAGCCGCCGGCTAGGACTGCGCACGGACTCCACCAGATAGTCGGTCGAGCGCGCCGACGCCGTCGTGCTGAGGTCGGGTCCGAGCCGCCCCCCTTTACCCTGAATCATGTGGCACGTGGAGCACGCTGCGCTGCCATTAAAAAGTTCTTTGCCGTGCGCCGCGTTTCCCGCCGGCTGCGCGGGAGCTTTCACTTGTACGCTGCGGATGTAGCTGATCACTTGCCAGATCTCTTCTTCCGTCATTCCGACGCCCTGCTGCGTCGCCCCGTTGTGCGGCATGGCCGTCCCGGGAACACCTTCGTTAATGGTTCGAAACAGGTCGGCGTCGGAATTGCCATGACGCTTCTGCGCGCGGCTAAGATCAGGCCCCCGGCCTCCGCCCCGCGCGCCCAGCCCGTGGCAAAACGCGCAGTTCGCCCGGAATTGCGATTCGCCCAGCTTCGCATCTTTCGCATTGCCAGCAAAAGGGTTCTTGTCCTGCGCGCGGAGAGCCACTGTCGCTGCGGCGCACCCAACCGCCACGGCGCACCCAAAGAGAAAACGTAAGCGCCACCGCCGCGGCCAAAACTTGCTTCGCCGGAAATTTGTTCTAGGCATGTACATTGTTTCGCTAGGCCCCCTCGGATTGGTGATGTTGGACTGAGCAGCGATCGCGTTTCATTCGAATGAGGATGGGTTCGCGGCTAATATATCATTCGTCGCGACCACGCGGGTGAACTTCACATTTTTTCATAAAAGCGCAGTGCGTGGAGGTTCTATACATGCGGAGGTCTTCGACCTCGCAGGGTCCAAGGGATGCTCGCGATTTCGCCTCCCCCCGATGTCGCCTTACCGCGACGCGGACTGCGTTGGCACCCTGATTTAAATGGTGCTCGCCCGTGAAATTCCGCTCTTTGCCACACAAGCGGGCCATCGCTATGGCGCTCTTCCCTTTCAGAAATCCGATCGCTGAGGCCACCGGATACTTCGGAGGGATCGCCATGCACATGTGCACATGGTCCGGCAGCAGGTGTCCCTCAATGATCTGGCACTCCTTCTGCCGCGCCAATGCGTGGAATACTTCTCCCAACTTGCGCAGTGCCCTACCAAACAGCACCTTGCGCCGCCGCTTGCGCACAACACCACATGATACTTACAGTCCCAACTGGAATGCGCTAACCTTTGATAATTTCCGACATAACATCCTCCATTTTCTGGCTCTCACCAAGCCACGGGGGATGTTATGCCCGAACGGAACGGTCAAACCTTTTCTGGTCTCACTCGGTCGAACCAGTGGCTTACCTAAAATCTGAGCTACTTTCTCGCCGGCAGCCCGCCCCCGTAAGTCCTTTAGCTGCAAGACTAATGGATCTCCCCGCAAGTGTTGCAAACAAAAGATTTACAGCAGCTCTAAGCTCTTTAGATGCAACATTTACAAAAAAAACAGGGGGAGGAGAGTGTTATGGTTAACCACCATCCTCCTGACATTGACGTTTGGACGTTGCGACCTTCGGACTTTCGCTTCCGCCCTGTTCTCCGCAAACGGCACCTGCCCCGATCCGGTAGGGGCGTTAAATCATTCTTTTCCTTTGAACTTTCAACTGTTGCCTGTCAACCTCTCCATCCGGTCACTGCAAATTGGCTTTCCTCCATCCCATCCGCTAAAATCGCCTCACCGCCCGCAGCACGAGCACTGATGCAGCTGGCAAAATGAGGCTACTTCATGACCCATACGACCACCGCCAACGACCGCATGAACCGCCCGCTGGATTCCGTTGACCCGCAAATCGCCGCCCTCCTCCGCGACGAAGCCAAGCGCCAAGCCACCGGGCTTGAACTCATCCCTTCGGAAAACCTCGTTTCCGAAGCAGTCCTTGAAGCCATGGGCTCCATCTTCACCAACAAATACGCCGAGGGCTATCCGGGAAAGCGCTACTACGGCGGCTGCGAATACGCGGACAAAGTCGAGCAGCTCGCAATCGATCGCGCCAAGGAACTATTTGGCGCGGAACACGCCAACGTCCAGGCGCATTCCGGCACGTCCGCAAACGTGGCCGTCTATATGTCCACTCTGCAGAAGGACGACGTGGTTCTAGGAATGAATCTTTCGCATGGCGGCCACCTGACGCACGGGCATCCCCTGAATTTCTCCGGACGCATGTACAAGTTCGTGGCATACGGTGTGAAGAAGGAAGACGAACGCATCGATTACGACGAAATCGAAAAGCTTGCCAAGGAACACAAACCAAAGATGATCGTCGCCGGCGCAAGCGCCTATTCGCGGATCATTGATTTTGAGCGCATCGGCAAAGCCGCGAAGTCCGTTGGTGCCCTCTTTTTTGTGGACATGGCGCACATTGCCGGACTTGTCGCCGCAGGCATGCATCCCAGCCCCGTTCCACACGCTGATATCGTCTCGACGACGACGCACAAAACGCTCCGCGGGCCGCGCGGCGGCTTGGTCATGTGCAAGGCAGCGTTTGCCAAGGAACTGGACAAGCTGACCTTCCCCGGGACCCAGGGCGGTCCGCTGGTGCATACGATTGCCGCAAAAGCGGTGTGCTTGAAGGAAGCGATGGAGCCGTCTTTCAAGGAATACCAGAAGCAGGTGGTGGCCAACACGAAAGCCATGGCCGCGGCCGTTGCGAAGCATGGGTTTCGCATCGTAACGGGCGGCACGGACAACCATCTGTTCCTGATCGAAGTGCACTCGCGCGGCATCACTGGGACGGACGCCGAAAAAGCCCTCGACCGCGCAGGCATTACCGTAAATAAGAATTCGATTCCGTTCGATCCTCTTCCGCCCATGAAGGGTGGCGGGATCCGGTTGGGTGGCCCTTCCGTCACCACGCGCGGCATGCGCGAACCGGAGATGGAACTGATCGGCGGCTGGATCGCGGAAATCCTCTCGAACATCGGCCAGGCAGAGGTCGAGCAGCGCGTGCGCAAACAAGTCGCGGAACTTGCCGCGAAATTCCCGATTTATGAGGCGCGCCTCCAAGGCGGTCCAGCTCGAACCGAACACGCACACGTATAGTCCATCGCGAAATCCTTTAAGCTCAGCATGAATATCTTCAAAGCAACTGCCGATTTCGAGCACTGGTTGGCCAGGCAACTCCCGATCATTCGGCAGGATCTCGCCCTCAAGCACCAGCACAAGGCGGAAGCGGAGTTCCCTTTTTTCCGCGCCACCTTCTACCGCTGGCTGCAACTCTGGCCGGAGCTTTGCGGTCATTTGGCCAAGGCCCCGGCCGTATTGGGTGTAGGCGATCTGCACATCGAGAACTTCGGGACGTGGCGGGATGAAGAAGGACGCCTGATTTGGGGCGTGAACGATCTGGATGAAGCATGGCCGGCGCCATACACGCTCGATCTGGTTCGCTTAACCAACAGCGTTTATGTTGCGATCGGGGAAGAACACCTGAACCTTACAAAGCGAGTGGCTGCCGAAGCAATCAGGGTTATCGTGACGCCCTGGCCGCCGGGGGCAAGGCGTTTATCCTGGCGGAAGACCATCGCTGGCTGCGCTTGCTCGCCCTCGGCAAGCTCCGCGACCCGGTGCAATTCTGGAATAAGCTGGAGCATCTTTCCCCGTACGCCGCCAAGCCGCCGGAGGAAGTACGCAAGCTGCTGGAGAGTTCGCTTCCCTCGGCGCGGGAAGGCTATCTATTGAAGAGGAGGATCGCAGGACTAGGAAGCCTTGAGCACCCCCGGATTCTCGCCTTGTCCAGATGGCGGGGAGCGTTTTTCTCCCGGGAAGCGAAGGCCATTCGGCCTTCGGCATGGGTTTGGGCCAAGAAGGCCTCTTCCACGGAAATTTATTGCGACAAGCTCGCGCAGCGTTCGATTCGCGTGCCGGATCCCTGTGTGCGTTTCCATGGCCGCCGGGTGGTGCGGCGTCTGGCGCCGGACTGCTCGCGAATTGAGCTCGCTTCCCTGTCGAAGGATCGCGATGAAGCGCGGCTGCTTTATTCGATGGGCTGGGAGACGGCCAACATGCACTTCGCCACCCCGCAGGCGATCGCCAAGGTGAAGCATGACCTTGCATCACGAGGGGGCGGCTGGCTCCATAAAGCCGCAAAGGCCATGCTGGCGGCAACCAAAAAAGACTGGAAAAAGTGGCAGCGCGATTGGAAGCGTTCCGCGCCGCGTTAGACGCTCGCGGAAGACCTGTCCTCATTTATGACGCTCCAACTCCAGTGCCGCTGGCCCAAGACTGTACTCTGGGTCAGTAGCTTCTGGATAAGACTGCGAGTAGCTTCAGGAAGTACTGGAATGGGAAGCCTACTCGTGACCGTGTTACTCGCTGTTCCGCTCTTGGCTTGGCTGGGCGGGACATTTTTTCTGGATGCTTCAGAACTGAAGTTGGCGCGATTCTCCAGCGCGCCGCGCGGAATCTTCCCAATTCGCCGAAAATTCTATTTCGCTGCGACCGTCACGCGCCCGGTTTCCCATCGGGCCGCATGGCGGCGGATAAGGTAAGCCCATGATGGATACGGAAGCCTTCCGGGAATTCAAGACCGGATTGACACGGCTGCGAGACAACTACGCCATAAAGGCTCTGCCGCATATGCGGCGCGCGGTGGACCTGGACAAGAACAATCCCTATTACATGTCCTACCTGGGTGTGGTGCTGGCGCGCTCGGAAGGAAAATGGGGCGAAGCGGAAAGGCTATGCGACTCTGCGGTTCGAATGAAGAGAAATCAGGCACAGCTCTATTTGAATCTGGCTGAAGTGTATGCCACTGCTGGACGGCGGGACGACGCCGTGGACGCTTTGCAGACTGGGCTGAAATTCGCGCGCCGCGATATCCGGCTGACCATTGCAATGAACAAACTGACTGCACGCCGGGCTCCCGTCTTGAGTTTTCTCGGCCGGAGACACCCGCTTAATCGGCAGCTGGGAATATTAAGGCACCGCGCCATGCGGATGTTCGCGCAGACGACTTAAATCAATCTCTCCACCCCCAAACACAAGAGCGGGCGCCCCGATTTCCCCCAGGGCGCCCGTTCTTGCTTTCATCGGCTCAGTGAAATCCCGAAGCGCGCAACCCAGACTAACGAGAGTTGGCGGCGCCAAAGTTATAAGAGGGTTGGACTCCCATTTCCATTAGGATCTTCATCCCGATGCCGAACATGCCGGTCGGAAGAACGTCCCTTCGAACGACTTCCGCGAGGTACTCGCGAGCGATGGAAGCGGGATCTTGTGAGTACGGCATAGTTACGAACAAGCGCATGCCAACTTCATAACCACGTTCACTGGACTGGAAAAAGATACCCGAGCGGGAAACGCTGAGCGAGCTGCGCATGTCTTCAAAACGGTCCCTATTCGGATCAGAAGGACGGATGCGCATGAGCTGCGTAATCTTGCAGCGGCGGCTGCCGCGGCGCTCCGTATTTGAAAGCGGCTGCTTGGGGGGAGTTCCGGTTGGGAGTTTTTTCGTCATCGGATCGTGCTGGGTCGCCAAGGGTAAACCATCTTTCCGGAGACAATGGTGCTTTCCATCCGAGAAGAGTGTAATCCGAGGACGACAACTAATCCTATAGTGGAAACGTACCTGGAAGAGTAGGACGTTCCAAGAAAATGGTAGTACGGAAGTCCTAGAAAAGGAAGGGAAGGGTGTGGAGATTTAGTAGTAGTTTTCTTTTCCTTCGTTAGGTATTGGCGAGGGCGCAGCTGGGAGAACAACATTCGTTCTTTGGCAGTGCTCCCGTTAGAAAACCTCTCGGGTGATCCCAACCAAGAATATTTCGCCGACGGCATGACCGACGAGCTGACCACAAATCTCACAAAGATTAAGTCCCTACGTGTAATCTCGCGTACGTCTGCAATGAAATATAAAAACGTGCGAAAACCTCTCGCAGAGATCGCGAGCGCTCTGCATGCCGAGGCGGTGGTGCAGGGTTCTGTAGTGCGTTACGGAGACAAGCTTCGAATCACAGCACAACTGATCGATGCCCGCACCGAGCGGCATCTTTGGGCTGAAGACTACAACCGCGACTTGCGCGATGTTGTGGCTGCACAAGACGAGATTGCACGACGCATCGCGCAGGAGATCAGGACTACCGTAACACCCGGGGAGAGGGCACAGCTAACCAGCCAGCGCCAAGTCAATCCTGAGGCTTACGAGGCTTATCTTAGGGGCCGCTATTTCTGGAATAAGCGAACAGAAGAAGGCACGAAGAAGGCCATGGCATATTTCGAGCAGTCTATGGGTAAAGACGCGAACGGCCTTCTGGCGTACGATGGGTTGGCAAACTGCTGGATTTCGCTCGGCTGGTACGGCTATCTCTCACCCAAAGAAACTTATCCGCAGGTGAAAGCAGCAGCAATGAAGGCCTTAGAACTCGATGCAACTCTTGGCGAGGCCCACACTTCCCTCGCTATGGCGAACATGAATTACGATTGGGACTGGTCGGACGCGGAGCGGGAATTTCAGAAAGCCATTGAGTTGAATCCGAACTATGCCAATGCACACCGCTAGTATGCTGATTACTTATCGGCAGCAGGCCGGCACGAGCAAGGGGTAGCCGAGTCAAAGCGTGCCTTGGAGCTAGACCCCGTTTCGCCCATCATCAACGCATGGCTGGGATGGCGTTACTTTTTTGCCCGCCAATACGACGTTGCAATCGAGCAATACCTTAAGACCTTGGAAATGGACCCGACGTTCGTGCCCGCTCACCACGTCCTGGGACAGGCATACGAGCAGAAATCCATGCCGGAGAAAGCTATCGACGAGCTGAAAAAGGCAGTGAGTCTTTCTGGAGGGAGCTCGCTATACGTAAGCTCTCTCGCACAGGCCTACGCGATTGCAGGCAGACGCAGCGAGGCGGAAATGCTGCTGCACCAAACC
>QHZB01000178.1 GCA_003224525.1 Acidobacteriota bacterium
GCTGCTGGCACACCGGCTGCGGACGTTCGACGCCGCGCGGCTGAATAAACGAATACGCGTGGGAGAGGAATTTGCGAAATCGCTGCCGCGCGAAATTTCGTATCCCGGAAATCGAGCGGCGTTTCATAGCTTTTGGGTCTTCCCGATTCTGGTGGAGGCCCGGGAACGATTCATGGCGGAGCTTCACGGGCGCGGATTCGATGGAACCGCGTCTGGTTCAGCGCTCTCAGTGATCGATCCGCCGGCGGGGCGGGAGAATTTGGAGCCTTCAAAAACGCGAGAGGCTTATCGAAAATTACTATACCTGCCGGTGTATCCAAAAGTTCCGGGGCGGGAGCGCAAGCGGCTCAGCAAGACGATGGCAGACATTTTCGAGGGGTCCCGCCATCTGCACATTACCGACGCGCGACGCGTTTATGCGGCGGTTGCGCGCACCATTGAAACGCCGGGAAACGTTGCGGACATTCGAAACGCTTTGCAACGCGCGCATCGAGAGAATGTGCCGGTCTGCTTGATGGGAAGCGGGCACAACCTGGGCGGGCACGCCTTTGTAAATGGGGCGATGGTTCTGGACATGCGGCAGTTCAACCGCGTTTGCAACGTGGATAAGGAACAGAAGTGCATAAAGGTAGAAAGCGGGATTATCTGGGACAAGATTCAAGAGGCGATCAATCCCTCGGGCCTGGCACTGAAGGCCATGCAATCGGACAACATTTTTACGGTGGGGGGCTCGCTGGCGGCAAATGCTCACGGGCGCGATACGCGGTTCTCGACGATTGTAGAAAGCGTGCTGGGGTTCCGGATCATGTTGGCGGACGGATCGGTGATGTCCGTCAGCAGGAACGAGAATCCTGAGCTGTTCAGGAATGCCGTCGGCGGATATGGATTGTTCGGAATCATCCTCGATGTGGATCTTGCGCTGGTGGACGATTGCGTCTACGAGCAGAGCTCCACGGTGATTCCCTTAAGGGAGCTCTTGGGGCATTTCGAAAAAGAGGTCCGGGCGAATCCTGCTGCGGAACTATTTTTGGCGCGTCCCTCAATCTCGCCACGTTGTTTTCTGGACGACACCATCGTAACGGTGTGGAAAAGGACCGACAGAGTCCGCCAGGGGATGTTCCAGCTGGACCACGAGCGAAACGTGGCGCGCGACCGGTTTTTGTTTGGATTGTCGCGACGATACAACTGGGGGAAGAGGCTGCGGTGGCAGGCGGAGAAATATATCGCCGGCAACGGAGCTAAAAGGACGCTGGTGTCGAGGAACAACGCCATGCGGCCGCCCGTATCAGCGATTAAGATGCTGGAACATAACTCTAAGAGAGACACAGACGCGATACAGGAGTTCTTTGTTCCGATTCCGCGGTTCATGACTTTTATGGAAGGCATGCGGGGAATCCTGCAAGAAGAGGAGACCAATCTCCTTGGCGTGACATTGCGGTATGTGAAAGCCAACAACGAGACGGCACTTTCGTATGCGCCAAAAGCAGATGCATTCGCGGTGATACTTTACTTCAACGAAATCTGCTCAGCCGATGGCCGGGCGAAGGCAGATAAACTGATCAATCAGTTGGTGCAGCTCGCTGTGAACTGCGATGGAACATTTTATCTGACGTACGCGCGGGATCTGGAAATGGATTGCTTGCGAAAAGCGTACAGCGGGGTTGACGCCTTTTTCCAAGAGAAGCATGCCGTGGATCCGGAGAATCGCTTTACGAGCCGATTTTTCGAGTCGAACGGCAAGCGGGGACTGGCGAGGAAGGCCGCAAGCGGGGGATAAGTACAAATTAAGAGTCGTGGAGTGATTCTTCCATTCCATTGCTTGGCGGGTACAAAAGGACCCTTACCACAAACGGGCGCCGTCGCTTCCCACGCGCAACTCTACCAGGGGCATCCTAGCTGACGTAGTTCTGATTCGGTGACATCAATTGATGGTGCGGTGGAGGACGGCGGCGATTTGGCGCATTTCGTCGGCGAGGGCGATGAATTCCTCAGGAAGGAGGGACTGCATGCCGTCGGAGAGCGCTTTGTCCGGCTCGTGATGAACTTCGATGAGCAGGCCATCGGCGCCGACGGCAACGGCGGCGCGGGAGAGCGGCAAAACTTTGTGGCGCTTGCCGGTGCCGTGGCTGGGATCGACAAAAATGGGGAGATGGCTGCGTTTTTTTACCGCGGGAACGACGGCGAGGTCGAGGGTGTTGCGCGAAAAATCGGAGAACGTTCGAACGCCGCGCTCGCACAGCATGACGTTGTAATTGCCCTCGGAGAGGACGTACTCGGCGGCCATGAGGAACTCGTCAAGCGTGGCGGACATGCCGCGTTTGAGCAGAACGGGTTTCTTGGCGCGTCCGGCGCGTTTGAGCAGGGAGAAATTCTGCATGTTGCGCGCGCCGATCTGGATGACGTCGGCGTATTCCTCGACAAGGTCGAGACTTTCGTTGTCGATGGCTTCGGTGACGATGCCGAAGCCGTATTTTTCGCGAACTTTCGAGAGAATCTTGAGGCCCTCGTCGCCGAGGCCCTGGAAGCTGTACGGAGAAGTGCGGGGCTTGTAAGCGCCGCCGCGGAAGAGCCGCACGCCCGATTTCTTCAGGCGTCCGGCGATGGCCAGGCATTGCTCCTCGGTTTCGACGGCGCAGGGTCCGGCGACGAGAGCGATCTTATCGCCACCGACGATGACGTCGCCTGAGGGCGTGGGAATTCGCAGGATCGTGTCTTCCTGCTTGGTGTCGCGGCTGACGAGTTTGTACGGCTTGCTGACGGGGATGCACTCGACGACGCCGGGGAGGGATTCGAGGATGCCGAGGTCGATGGCGCCCTTGTTGCCGGTAATGCCGATGGCCGTGCGCAGGGACCCCGGCATGGGATGGGCCTTCAGGCCGAGGCTTTCAATACGCTTGCAAACTTCGCGAATCTGCTCCTCGGTGGCGTGCGATTGCATGACGACCAGCATGAATGGCGCTCCCGCCGCGCAGCGTGACGTACGAGTTTACGGCAAGCTGGCGCAGAGCCGCAAATCCTGTGACATAGAATTGCAAAGACAAGCCACGAGAAAGGCGGCTTGGCGCGTGTGATAGAATAGCTGGTTTATGACGGAACAGAAAATCTCACCAGTCACCCCTGAACAGCCCATCGTCCAGCCGCCAGAATTCGACCCTGAAGACGAATATCGCCCGGAACCTGAGCCTGAACCGCTGCCGCCGGCGTGGATGGATGGGAGCTTCCGAATTGGCATTCATACCTCCATCGCGGGGAATTATCTGAATGCGCTGGAATCGGCCCGGAAACTAGGCTGCAACGCGCTGCAAATCTTCTCGGCCAGCCCAAGGATGTGGCAGGGCGGCTCGGCGCGTATTCCGGACGTGGACGCTCAAGCCTTTCGAGTGCGCCGGGAAGAATTGCGGCTCGGGCCGTTGGTGATTCATGCCAACTACCTGATCAACCTGGCGTCGGAGCAGCGGATGCTGCAGACGCGGTCGATCCAGGCATTCCACGACGAGATCGTGCGGGCGATGGCGTTGGGAGCGGATTTTCTGGTCGTGCACCCGGGGGCGCGAGGCGAGGCGACGACGGAGCAAGCGATTTCCACGATCGTGGAGTCGGTGAAGCAGGCGTCGAAGCGCGCACCGATGGGCGGGCTGCGAATTCTGATCGAGAACACCGCGGGGATGGGAACGGCGGTTGGTGCGCGGCTGGAGGAAGTCGCGGAGATTTTGGCGAGTTTGCGGAACTTGCCGGTCGGGGCGTGCCTGGATACGGCGCACCTTTTTGCCGCTGGATACGACATCAAGAGCGAGGGCGGACTGGCTTCGACGATCGGGCAGATTGACGGCGCGATTGGGCTCGAGAACGTGCCGGTGATTCACTTGAATGATTCGAAGATTCCGCTAGGCGGGCGCGTGGACCGGCACGAGCATATCGGAAAGGGAAAGATTGGAGCGGCGGCGTTCGCGAGGATATTGCGGCACCCGCGATTCGGTACGGCGGCCCCGGAAGGTTTGACGGGGCGGGTGTTTGTGGCCGAGACGCCGATTGATGATCCGGGCGATGACCGGCGCAACGTGGCGAGGTTGTGGGAGCTGGCGGGGTTGCAGGAGCAGGCGCCGGCGGCGGAGAAGGGATTCTCCATGCTGACAGCGGCGCTGCAAAAAAAGATTTCCATACACAGAAAAGCGGAGAAGAAAAGAAGCGCTGCCACAGAGACGCAGAGGACGCCAAAACGCGCAGCAAAGAAAGCGCGGACGAAGAAAGGCGGAGCAAGGAAGAGTTCAGCGAGGCAGAAAAGGGGATAAGCAGGCGTGACCGAGCAGACCATACCTGGCACGGGGTCGGGATACGATCCGCAGAAAATCGAAGAGAAGTGGCAGAAGCGCTGGGCGGAAGCACGCGTATTCGAATCGGACGTGGATCCGTCGAAACCCAAGTATTACGTGCTGGAGATGCTGCCGTACCCGAGCGGCACGCTGCACATGGGCCACATGCGCAACTACACCATTGGGGACGTCGTTGCGCGCGTGAAGCGCATGCACGGATTCAACGTGATGCACCCGATGGGCTGGGATGCCTTCGGCCTGCCGGCGGAAAACGCGGCGATCAAAAACAATACTCACCCGCGCGAATGGACCAACAAAAACATTGCGGAATTTCAGCGCGTGCTGCGGCGCTTTGGATTCAGCTACGACTGGCGGCGGGAGATTTCGACTTGCGAGCCGGAATATTACACGTGGAACCAGTGGTTCTTTCTGCGCATGCTGGAGCGCGGGCTGGCGTATCGTAAGAAGAGCCGCGTGAATTGGTGCCCCAAGTGCTGCACGGTGCTGGCAAACGAGCAGGTGGTGAATGGCGGCTACTGCTGGCGGCACGAAGACACGCTGGTGGAATCACGCGAGATCGAACAGTGGTTCCTGAAGACGACCGCGTATGCAGAGCAGTTGCTGGACGATTTAAAACAGCTCGACGGCGGATGGCCCGAACGGGTCATCTTGATGCAGCGGAACTGGATCGGGAAGTCTCAGGGCGCCAAGGTGAGGTTCGCCGTGGCGGATCTGGCTGGCGCGGAACCGATCGAAGTTTTTACCACGCGTATTGACACGATTTACGGCGCGACTGCGGTGATCCTTGCGCCGGGGCATCCGCTGGACTCAAAGCTGCTGGAAGCTTCGCCGGCGCGCGTGGAAGCCGATGCCAAGCTGGCCAAGATGCGCCAAACATCGGTGAAAGCCGAGGACCTGGCGACGATGGAGAAGGAAGGCTTCTTCACCGGGCGATACGCCACCAATCCCTTCAGCGGCGAGAAGATTCCGATCTGGGTCGGCAATTTCGTGCTGATGGAATATGGCACGGGCGCCATCATGGCCGTTCCGGCGCACGATCAGCGGGATTTGGAGTTTTGCCGGAAATATGGATTGCCGGTACGCGTGGTGGTGGAGGGAAAAGAAGTTCAGAGTTTGAAGTTGAAAGTTGAAGGAGAGAAAAAATTAGCGGGGGCTGCTCGCACGGGCCAAGAGGCTGTCGAAGAAGCGTTTACCGATTATGGCGTCAGCGTGAATTCAGGGCCGTACAGCGGGATGGAGAGCGAGGCGACGATCGCGAAGATGACGGCGTTCGCGGAGCAAAAAGGATTCGGACGCGCCGAGACAATTTTCAGGTTGAAGGACTGGGGCATTTCGCGGCAAAGGTATTGGGGCACGCCGATCCCAGTGGTCTATTGTTCGAAAGATGACATGGTAGCCGTGCCGGACAAAGATTTGCCGGTGCTGCTGCCGCCGAATCCGAAACTCACGGGCATGGGCGAATCGCCGCTGGCGTCTACGCCGGAGTTCGTCAACACTGTCTGCCCGAAATGCGGCGGGCCAGCGCGGCGCGAGACGGACACTATGGATACGTTCGTGGACTCGTCCTGGTATTTCTACCGTTACTGCGATCCGCACAACGACAAGGCGCCCTTCGATTCGGCGAAGGCCGCCTACTGGTTTCCGATCGACCAATACATCGGTGGAATCACGCACGCAATTTTACACCTGCTGTATTCGCGGTTTTGGTGCAAAGTGATGCGTGACCTCGGGCTCATCAAACATAACGAGCCCGCGGTCCGGCTCTTTACACAAGGCATGGTGCAAAAGGGTGGAGTGGCGATGTCCAAGTCAAGGGGCAACGTGGTTGGCGCGGAAGACATGGCACAAAAATATGGGGCGGACACGGGGCGTCTTTATACTTTGTTCGCAGCGCCTCCGGAAAAGGACCTGGAGTGGAGCGAGGAGAGCATCGAAGGCTCCTGGCGGTTTCTGAATCGCGTCTACCGGCTGGTGGAACGTCACGCTCAGGCGGTCCGCAGGGTGAAAAGCAGAAACGCCTGCGCTGCGACGGCTTCTCGGAAGGAAAAAATTCTTCTGCGCAAGGCGCATCAAACACTACAGCGCGTGACGCAGGACTTCGAGACGCGCTGGCATTTCAATTCCGCGATCGCGCTGATCATGGAGCTGACCAACGGGATCTATTTGCAGGAGCCGTTGGAAGAGGGCGTGCGTCAGGAAGTTCGCAAGGAATTGCTGGAACTGCTTACGCTGATGCTCGCCCCGATGACGCCCCATCTTGCGGAAGAGCTGTGGGAAATGCTGGGACATACTGGCGGATTGTGGACGGCGGGCTGGCCGGCATTTGATGAGGCATTGACGCGCGAGGACGAAGTCGAAATTCCCGTGCAGGTGAATGGACGCCTGCGGGGCAAGGTGAAAGTGGCCGTGGGGACCAGCGGAGATGAAGTCGAAAAGCTGGCGCGAGCCGACGCGGTGATTGCGCCGCATCTCGCCGGCAAAAGTATCGTTAAACGAATTTTCGTGCCGGACAAATTATTGAATCTGGTCGTAGCGTGAGGGGATGGCATGATGGAGAGCGCGGCAAAACAGGTGGCGGAACGAGCGCGAGGGCAGGGAGGCAGGATGAAGGCGGAACTCGGCGGCGTGGTGGTTCTCGATTTCGGCGGGCAGTATACCCAGCTGATTGCCCGCCGCATCCGCGAACAGCAAGTGTTCTCCGCCGTTCTGCCGTGCACGTCTTCTATCGAAGAAATCCGCAAGCTGGAGCCTGCCGGAATTATTCTCTCGGGCGGGCCGAGCTCGGTTTATGACGCTGAAGCGCCCAAGTGCGATCCAAAGGTGCTGGCGCAGGGAATTCCAGTTCTGGGAATTTGCTACGGGATGCAGTGGATCACGCACACCCTCGGAGGCACGGTAGAAAAGGCCGATCGGCGGGAATATGGCCGGGCGCAATTGAGTGTCGATGATTCGAAGGAACAGGGCGGATCCCACTTGTTTAGGGGAGTGCCGGCCTCGCTGCGCGTGTGGAACAGCCACGGTGACCACGTTCGAACGCTCCCGGAAGGCTTTCGAACCATTGGGCGAACGGAAAATGCCATCGCCGCCGTGGAGAATAAAGAGAAAAAGATCTACGCAGTCGAGTTTCACCCGGAAGTGAACCACACCGAGCGTGGGACAGAGTTGCTTAGAAATTTCTTATTTCGAGTGTGCAATGCAGAGCCGAAGTGGAGCGGCGCGGCCTTTATCGAGGAGACGACGCGAGCAATCCGCGAGAAGGTGGGGAACAAGTGGGCCATCTGCGGGCTGAGCGGCGGCGTGGATTCCACGGTTGCGGCGGTGCTGGTGCACCGGGCGATGGGAACCCGGCTGACGAATATCTTTGTAAATACGGGGATGCTGAGAAAGAACGAGTTTGAACAGACGCTGGTGATGCTGCGGGACCGGCTGAAACTCCGCGTCATCGGCGTGGACGCTTCGGAACGCTTTCTTGCTCAATTGAAAGGGGTTACGGACCCCGAGGAAAAGCGCAAGCTCATCGGCAGGGAGTTTATCGCCGTCTTTGCGGAAGAGGCACAGAAGCTCCAGGCGGGGGAGGCCCACGGGGAGATCGGATACCTGGTGCAGGGAACTCTGTACCCGGACGTAATCGAGTCGGTTTCCGTAAAGGGGCCTTCGGCGACCATCAAAACGCACCATAACGTCGGGGGATTGCCGGAAAAGATGCCTTTTGCGCTGATCGAGCCGCTGAGGGACCTCTTCAAGGACGAAGTGCGGCGAATTGGGAAGGAGCTGGGCTTGCCGGAAGAAATTTTAGTGAAACACCCGTTTCCGGGGCCGGGGCTGGCCGTCCGTCTGCTCGGGGAAATCACCCGTCCACATCTGGTAACTCTCCGGGAGGCTGACGCGATCGTTGTCGAGGAAATTCGCCTTGCCGGGCTGTATGTCAAGGTGTGGCAAGCATTTGCGGTGCTCCTCCCGGTGCGGAGCGTGGGGGTTATGGGCGACGGGCGAACCTATGGACTGACCGTGGCCGTGAGGGTAGTAGAGTCCGAAGACGCCATGACGGCGGACTGGGTCCGGTTGCCCGGGGAAGTATTAGAACGTATCTCTACCCGGATCGTAAACGAAGTGCCCGGAGTAACAAGGGTGGTATACGATATCAGCTCCAAACCCCCGAGCACGATCGAGTGGGAATAGTCTTGAGAGAAGGCCTGGCAAATAGGGGGGAGCGAACTTGGTGGCACACCCGGAAGGAAACCTCGCTGAAAAACTGCTGGCCGGAAGGAAAAGAGGCCGCGCAGCGGGTTTGCGCGGCCTTTCCCTTCGAGCCCCTGATGAGACAGAGCAGCGACAACCGGAGAAATCCGAAGGCAGCACTAGCGGTTGGCCATTTTCTGGGCCATGTAAAGGATGAGTTTGCGGTCCCCATCCTCCACTTTGCTCAGCAAGCGGCGAAGCTTGTTGAGAAAGCGTGCATCTTTGCCGACGCTTCCCCAGGCAATGTCATCGGAGGACTTGCGCTTAGGAAGATTCGGCAACTGCGGCGGTTCCTCACCGTCATAAAAGAGTTGATAGAGTGGGCACTCGAGAGCGCGAGCCAGCTTTTCCAACGTTTCGATGGCCGGGACAGTATGGCCATTCTCTACGCGTGAAATGTAGCAACGAAGCAGGCCGGTACGCTTTTCGATGTCGCCCTGGGAGAGTTTCTTTTCTTCGCGGAGTACGCGAAGGCGGTCACCAATAATCATGAAGGTATTATCCCGAATGGATAAGATGCAAAGCAAGTAGAATCTTCCGGACGACGAAGTGAAACATATGATGCAAGCTCGGGCAACCCGGAGAGAATAGCCGTAACCAAAATCCCATGGCGCGCGTCCCAAAACTGGAGCCTTTCGACCTGCCCCCCGGGGTGAGGGACGTACCGGGGCGTGCCTCCAAGCCTGCTGGCGCGACGGACGACCGTGAATTGGTTCGCCGGGCGCAGGGAGAGGACCAGGAGGCGTTTGCGGAGCTGGTCCGGCGTCATCAACACCGTGTGTTTGCAGTGGCCGGCGGGATCCTGCGCAGGCGCGAGGACGTGGAAGACATCGCCCAGCAAGTTTTTGTTAAGGCGTATTTCTCGCTGAAGCGATTTGATCAGCGAGCGGCATTCAGCACCTGGCTGTATAAGATCACGGTGAATGAGTGCTGGGACTTATTGAGAAAGAAAAAGGTTCGACCACTGGTGTACGAATCCGATCTGAGCGAGGAACAGGCCAGACTGGTCATTACGTCAGGGGAAAAAGAGAACCCCGGGCCGGATATCAGCGAGCGGATCGCAGCGCGCGAGCGCGTGGAGCGGCTGCTGGAAGGATTGGATGAACGGGACCGGCTGATGCTGATTCTGAAAGAAGTGGAAGGGTTTTCGATCGAGGAGATCGCGGAAGTTCTGAATCTGAATGGCAATACGGTGAAAGTGAGGCTCTTTCGCGCCCGGCGCCGGGTAGTAAGCCAGGCAAACAAGCGCGGAGATTGAGGGCCAAGGCAAGAGGAGCGAGGAGGCGGGGATGTTGAACCTGCTGAGGAAGTGTGACGAAGATTGCAGGAAGTTGCTGGATTTGCTGGAGGAATCCGCAGCGGATCGTCCTGAAGCTGCCCATGTCGAAGAGTTGGGCGAGGCCTGGCCACCGGGGCAGCGCAACCACATCGGCGGGTGCGAGAGCTGCCAGGAAGCGGCGCGCAACCTTCTTGCGACTCGTGGAATCTTCAAAGGAGTTAGCCCTGCCACGGAGATGGCGAGGCCGTGGTTTGCGAATCGGGTGATGGCGGCGATTGCCGCGCGCGAGAGGGAATTATCGGAAGTGGCAAGCACGTGGCTGGCGGTGCCGAAGTTGGCTTCGCGGCTGGCCGTGGCTGCGGGAGCCCTTTTGCTGGTGGCGAGCACCTGGTTATATGAAAGACCGCTTCCGGCTCCGAACCAGCAAGCTAGCACATTGGCTGCACAGGAATCGCTCTTTGAGCCGCCGCCGCCCGCGAATCAGGATGACCTGCTCGTCCCCGTGCAGGATGACAATCGATGAGCGAACTGTCGGCAACTTGGAAGGCGGCCCTGTGGGTGGGCGTAGTGTTCCTTCTGGGGACGGCGCTGGGTGGAACCCTGGGCTATTCTTATGCTCATCACCTGGTGTCGGCGGCGAACACGCCTCTGTCTGAGCCGGTGAGGCGAGCGCAGCGTGTGGAGCAGCTCACCCAGGCGCTGGGCTTGACCAGTGCTCAGAGCCAGCAGGTGGATGCGGTCCTGTTTCAGCGTCACACCGAGGCGAAAGCGATTCATGATCAGGCCGATGCGCAGCTCGATCAGGTCCATCAAAGGGGACGCGACCAGATCCGCGCGATCCTCACGCCGGAACAAAGGCCCAAGTTTGAAGAGTTTCTAAAGAACCTCGACCAACAGAAAAAGCGCAGCGGCTCGAAGTAACCGCTCGGCTGTTTCACCCCGTCAAAGTTTTACAATCAGTTTTCCGGTGTTGCCGCCAGTGAAGAGCATGTTGATGGCGTCGGGCGCCTTCTCCAGTCCTTCCACGATGGTCTCGCGGTCCTTCAGCTTTCCGAACATTTTCCAATGACCGAGCTGTGTCGCGGCTTCCATGAAGCGCGAAGCATAATCCAGGATGATGAAGCCCTGGACGCGGAGGCGCTTGACCAGAACGGTGGCGAAGCTGGCCATGCCGGGATCTCCCTTGGTGTAGCCGGAAATCAGGCCGCAGAGGACGACGCGGCCATGGAGATTCATGCGGCCGAGCACCGTTTGCATGATGTCGCCGCCGACGTTCTCAAAATCGATGTCGATGCCCTTGGGAGTGGCTGTGGCTAGTTTTTCCTTCCAGTCCGGATGCTTGTAGTTGATGGCGGCATCGAAGCCGAGATCCTTGGCGATCCATGCGCATTTGTCGTCGCTGCCGGCGATGCCCACGACGCGGCAGCCGTGAATCTTTCCAATTTGCCCGACGATGCTGCCGGTGGCGCCAGCGGCGGCGGACACGACGAGCGTGTCGCCTTTTTTCGGCTGGGCAATCTCCATCCCGAAAAACGCGGTGAGTCCGTTGACGCCGAGGACGCCGAGGAATACGGTGTCCGGGACGAAAGGAATCTTGGGGACTTTTTGGAAGGAGCGCTTGGCGGATTCATCGAGGATGACATACTCCTGAAGGCCAGTGAGCCCGGTTAGGCGGTCGCCTTTTTTGTAATCGGGGTGGCGCGATTCAACAATTTCGGCGAAACCAATGGCGCGCATGACTTCGCCGACGCCCACTGCCGGGAGGTAAGTGTCGGCGGCCATCCAGAGGCGCATGGTGGGATCGATGGAGAGGTATTTCACGCGCGCGAGGGCTTGACCGTCTCTTATTTCTGGCACTGGCGATTCGATTAGCTGAAGATCGCCGGGGGCGAGCAGACCTTTCGGACGATTCTGAAGCCGAAGCTGGCAATTGATGTTCGACACATTAGAACGGAATATCTTCGTCGGAAATTTCCGGACCGCCGCCGGAAGGAGCGCCACCTCCGCTCCCACCGTAAGAATCCTCGGCAGGTGCGACATGGCTTTCCATGTCATCGCCGCTGGAACGCGCTGCTGCGCCGCCACCGCCGCCAGCTGCAGCGCCTTCGGCGCGGCTACCCAGCATGCGGAAGTTGCTGACAACGATTTCAAAGCTGGTGCGCTTCTGGCCTTCCTTGTCCTGCCATTCGCGGGACTGGATGCGGCCTTCGACGAAGATTAGCGAGCCCTTCTTGAGATATTGCTGGGCGATTTCGGCTTGTTTGCCCCAGACGACGATCTTGTGCCACTCGGTGCGCTTCTGGCGCTCCCCGTTTTTGTCTTTGTAAGACTCATCCGTGGCCATGGAAAAATTTGCGACGGCCTGGCCGCCGCCGGTGTAGCGCGTTTCTGGATCGCGGCCCAAACGGCCGACAAGAATGACTTTGTTGACAGACATGAACGAATGCCCCCTGCGACGGAGAAGATAACATGCGAGGAAGGAAAAGGGAAATAAAGGCGAAGACAAGAGTCGGACAGCGCAAGGAAAAGCGGCCAAGCGCGAAGGTAAACCGAATTGACAATCCTCCGGAGCCAGCCTAACGTTCCTCATCCGTTTTGGCGAATGGAGGTTTTCACCGTGCACAGAAAGAAAATCGTTTGGTTGATGCTGCTCACTGGCGTTTTCGTAGTGATATTCGCGGCGCGGAACAGCACGAGCCCGGACCAAAAACCCGCGCGTGCAGCCACATCGCCGACGGGAATTTTCGAAGGTTTCGGCGACGTCGGAACGGTTCTTCACGCGGGGTCCGTGGAATACGACGCACCGAAACGGAGCTACACGATTGCCGGCAGTGGCGAAAATATGTGGTTCGCTAGCGATGCTTTCCAGTTCGCGTGGAAGAAAGTGTCCGGCGACGTGACGCTGACCGCGGACATCTCCTTTCTCGGCAAAGGCATGAACGAACATCGCAAGGCGGTGCTCATGATCCGGCAAAGCCTCGACGCGGATTCGCCTTACGCGGACGCGGCGCTGCACGGCAGCGGTTTGACTTCGCTGCAGTATCGCGAGGAGAAAACCGCCGCTACGCACGAAATCCAGGCCAACATTTCCGCGCCTGCGCGGTTGCGAATTGAAAAGCGCGGCGCTTACTTTTCACTGTGGCTCGCGGACGAAAAGAGCGAATTTCAGTTGGCGAGCGGATCCACGCGGATAGCATTGAAGGAGCCGTTTTATGTGGGAATCGGGGTATGCAGCCACGATAAAGACGTGGTGGAAAAGGCGGTGTTCTCGAATGTCGAATTGAAGGCGGCAGAGCCTGCAGCCACCGCCGCTTCCGCTTACACACTTTACAGTACGCTCGAAATCATTACCGTCGCTTCCACGGACCGTCGCGCGATTTACGCTGCTCCGGAGCGGTTCGAGGCGCCCAACTGGATGCCGGATGGAAAGACTCTGCTCTTCAACAGGAACGGACGCATCGAGAAGATTGCCGTGAAGGGCGGGACTCCGCAGATCCTGGACACTGGATTTGCGACGCGCTGCAACAACGACCACGGTATTTCTCCGGACGGCAAACAACTGGTGATCAGCGACAGCTCGCAGGAGGAGCATCGCTCTCTTGTGTATATCGTGCCGATCGGCGGCGGCGCGCCCCGACGCATCACGCAGAAATCTCCGTCGTACTGGCATGGGTGGTCGCCGGACGGAAAAACGCTGGCGTTCGTCGGCGAGAGGAACGGCGAATTTGATATCTACGCGATTCCCGCTGCCGGGGGCGAGGAGACGCAACTTACGACTGCCAAGGGACTGGACGATGGCCCTGAATATACGCCTGATGGCAAATACATTTATTTCAACACGGAGCGCACCGGGCACATGCAGATCTGGCGGATGCGGGCCGATGGAAGCGAGCAGGAACAGGTCACGTTTGGCGATGGCAACGATTGGTTTCCACACATTTCGCCGGATGGGCAACAGATGGTGTTCGTGACTTACGACGCGAGCGTGAAGGGCCATCCAGAGAACAAGGACGTGATGCTGCGGACGATGTCACTGAAAGACAACAAGATTACCGTGCTGGCGAAATTGTTTGGCGGGCAGGGGACGATGAACGTGCCCTCGTGGTCGCCGGATGGGAAGCAGTTCGCGTTTGTCAGCTATCAGTTGGTGCCCTCTGGAAACGCCGGGAAATGAGCGGAGATCGCGAAGCGTCCGCAGGATTGAAAGTCGAAGCGGAGAAAATCCTCACCCCTGAAGGGGTGAGCTACAGGGGCGTCGAATTGCGGTTTAGTTAACTATGACCGGACCCCATCCCAAGTCAAGAGTCAAGAAAAATTTGCGGACGAGAGTGAGTCACTTGATAAGCACATTAATCAGGGCTTTGGAATTTTGCCAGTTTCGCTGAATTAGTCGACAAAGTCGCAGGGGCGACGATTACTTGGTGCAATGCTGGTTTAGAAATCCGAAAACGTCTTCGGCCCAGACGTCCGATCCAAAGTAGCCAAAGCTGTGGCCGTCCCGAGGGGACTCGCCGTAGGGAGGATAAATCTTCAGTTTGTACGTCTTGCTCACCAAGTTCATCTCTGCTGAGAGCGTCTTGCTTGGCGACAGGTCAAAATCGTTAGCGTGAAAAAAGAAGATAGGTGCTTTTGCATTTCGCACTGCGCGAGTCATAAGCGACTGTAACTCAGGAGCCTGCGCCCAACTCTGAGCGCCCCCCGCAGAATCGATCCCCGCACAATATCCTCCTCGTTCTACTCCCAGCACAGTTTCGACGCCACCAAACGAGTTTCCCGCCACCGCGATGCGACTCGATTGAACGAAACTCTGTTTTCGCAACCACGCTAGGGCTGCGAACTGATCGTTCAAATGATCCGTCTCCAATAACCGCACCATCGTTGCGGCAGCCGCAGAGAGGCCTCCGGCTTTCTCGGCAGCCGCGATCTGATCGCCAATATACGGACCTGCCGAGGCACTCAATCCCTGCCCCCGCCGGTAAGGTCCAAAGAATACCCATCCATGGCTTGCGAACACTGGACCCAGCGCGGCGAATGCCTCCTTACTCATCATGCCCGGCGCGCTTCCGTGGTTATAAATAACTGCGGGAAAGGGTCCAGTCCCTTCGGGTTTATAGAGCACTCCGTGCAGAGTAATCTCTCCACTTGGAAATGTGACGGTTTCTGCCACAGCCAAAACTGAAGGTAAAAGCAATAGTGCGAACAGGGCGGAAAAATAAGGTTTAGTCATTTTTGTATCAACTTAGCTCAAACCATCATTCATCGGTGCTCTGTGAAGTCGAACTGATGCTCATGTTCGCTGAGACCGGGCGACATGCGCAAGCACGGACCCAAAGTCCCGATAAGTCTTAGGTTTATCGGAAACTGATCCTCCTGCTAGAGCAAATTGCAGACTCTCCGCCCCTTTTCTCTAGAGGTCGCCGGACGCGAGGGAGTTCCTGACGACGCCCGAAGCTCCAAATTTGAACCCCGTGGCAGATTGGGAACGCGGACGAGAGGCGGCGTTGTGCGCATGAAACCTGCGGTTTACTCTAAATAGGCAATCATCTGTGGCAATTCGCCAGGTGTCCCGGTGCAGGGGAAATGGTATGCAAGCGCAGGCCGGTTCACGGAGAACAGGATTGGTTATGTCGGAACCCTTCCGTCCTTATGAGAAGCTCGTGGAGATCTCGGTCTTCGGGAAAAAGTTTCAGGTGCCGGAGCGGAATTCGCTATTGAGATGTTTCCAGTTCATCAGCCCGGAAACGATTCCTTATGGGCGCTTCTGCTGGAATCAGGATTGCCAGTATTGCCGGGTGACGTGTCAACTGCCGGATGAGGACGAACCGCACGAGATGCTGAGCTGCAAGTTCATCGTGATGCGCGGGATGGAGATCACCGAGCTGAGCCAGGAATTGAAGTGGTGCCTGCGCGCGAAGCTGCCGTCGGACACGCCGGTTTCTTCTTGAGTTTTCAGTTGCCGGTTTTCAGTGGTCAGTGAAGATTAGGAGAGGGAAGAGCCGGGGTAGTCTAGAGAGTGAATTGCCACGGTTTGCCTTACAGTCTGGCTTCCACGAACACCACTCCTACTGGAATTGCAGTCGCGGCGACATTCCACTACATTTTGAAGTACGACATGACCAACTCGAAGGCATTGGTGTGCGACGGATGTGGGCAGGAGGCGTCGGCGGAACACATTGAGCGGCGGCTGCGGCGCCTGGAATGGACGACGCGGTACCGGCCAGTGCATATCAACACGCTGGTGCTGGGGGCTTTCTCTCCACAGGAGGAGAAGGATTTTCTGTATGCGCCGGGAGGAGAGTTCCACGGGGAAGCGGCCCATCTGCTGGACGCGCTGGGGATCTCCTCGGCAGGAAAAGCGGCGGAGGGGGTGCACGCGGAGTTTCAAAGGGCGGGATTTTTTCTGACCCATGTACTGGAATGTCCGCTAGACAGGGATGCTGGACAAGGAGCTGAGGCTGCGGCGTTGCTGGCACAGCGCCTCCAACCTGTGGCTACAAGGATTCGCAGGTCGCTGAAACCCAAGCGAGTGGTATTGATCTCGCAAGCGTTGCGGCCGATTCTGGAGAAAATTCTGGCGTTGGAGTTGGGTTGTCCAGTCGTGTTGGACAACGGCAAGCTCTTCGAATTCGATGGTCCTGCACCGGGGAATTCGGTTGCAAGGTTCAGAGAGGCGCTCGCGGGCCCCGCGGGGGACTGACCTATTGGGCAGGCGTGAGCTGCCCGTTAGGAGTAGAACTTGTGACACTCGGAGCAGGTAGACGACCCTTTTAAGTGTGGTAGAATCATACCCATCGCCGGATTGAGGGCGTTGTAGGAGTACTACCATGAAGAAGCAAGCAAAGTTTGGCGTAGGAATCGGCGTAATCGTAGCTGCGATGGGCTTTCTGGCGTGGCTCGGCTACGGACAAAGCAAGACGTACTATCACACCATCGCCGAACTTCCGACGCTGACGGGTTCCGCGAAAAGCCAGCGCATGCGCGTCGGCGGCACCGTCGCCCCCGGTAGTATTCACCACGTTACCGGCCGGATTGATTTTGTGCTGGAAGGGGAAGGGAAGACCCTGCCGGTCAGTTACATCGGCAGCGATCCGTTGCCGGATACTTTTGTAGACAAGTCCCAGGCCCTGGTGGAGGGCCACCCCAACGCGGACGGCCGATTTGTCGCCGAGGTAGTTCAAGCTAAATGCGCTTCCAAGTATGAGGCAGCACCGGGAGGCACCGGTGGAGCCGCAGCAAGTTCGGCCCAGCGAACCAGCATGTAACGCACCCGGGATCGCCGGGGGAGGGGCGGGGTCGCCATGGATATATTCGGATCTTTTGCACTTGTCTTAGCGTTTGTATGCGCGGTGTATGCGTTTGGCGGTGGCATCGCAGCGATTTTCACGCGCCATCCGCTGCTAATCAAGAGCACCCGGCAGGCCGGCATGGCCACCTGCGCTCTGATTTTTCTCGCAACATTCAGTCTCGAATACCTGTTCTTCAGCGACAATTTTGCCAACGCGTACGTGGTGGCGCATAGCAATCGCGACCTGTCGACATTTTATAAGGTAGCCGCGCTGTGGTCTGGGCAGGAAGGTTCGCTGCTGTTCTGGAGCTTCCTGCTGGCCGTTTATGTTTTATCCGTATTGATCACCTACCGGAACAAAAATGGCGAGTTGATGCCGTACGTCGGGGTAGTGATGGCCGGCGTGCAGATTTTCTTCCTGACGCTGAATAACTTCGTTGCCAGCCCATTCAAAGCGTTGGCGTTGCCGGGAGCGGATGGGGTGATGAACTACGTTGCGCGGGCCGACGGCAGCGGATTGAATCCGCTGCTGCAATACCCAGAAATGGTGATCCACCCGCCGAATCTGTATTCGGGATACACCGGCTTCACGATTCCGTTCGCTTTTGCGCTGGGCGCGCTGCTGGCCCGCTACCCAGGCGAGAAATGGATTCATCTGACGCGCAAGTGGACCATGATTGCGTGGATGTTTCAGTCCATGGGAATCTTGCTGGGCGCCCACTGGGCGTATGCGGTGCTCGGCTGGGGCGGTTACTGGGGCTGGGATCCGGTTGAGAACGCGTCGTTCTTGCCGTGGCTGACGGGCACGGCATTTCTGCACTCCGTGATGATGCAGGAGAAGCGCGGCATGATGAAGGTCTGGAATGTGTGGCTGGTGTTTTGCACTTTCCTGCTCTGTATCCTCGGGACGTTTCTGACGCGCAGCGGCATCGTCAGCTCGGTGCATGCCTTCGCGCAATCCAGCATCGGTAGCTGGTTCGTGGGCTTTCTGGTGGTTATCATTGCGGTGTGCTTCGGGGCGTATTTGAAGAATCGCGACTACCTGAAGAGCGAGAATCAACTGGATTCGATCGTTTCGCGCGAATCGAGCTTTCTGTTCAACAATCTGATCCTTCTGGTGTCCTGCGTGGCGATTCTTTCGGGCACACTCTTTCCGGTTTTTTCCGAATGGATTACCGGCGACCGCATCAGCGTGGGCGCTCCGTTCTTTAATAAGGTGAATATCCCCACCGGGCTGCTGCTCCTGTTTCTGACGGGAGTGGGGCCGCTGCTGGCGTGGCGGAAGACCTCGACGGAAAGCCTGAAGCGGAATTTTGGCTGGCCGCTGGGAATTGGGCTGGCTGCAGGCGTGGTCGCGCTGATTTTCGGCTTCCGGGAAATCTATTCGTGGGTTTGCCTGATTCTGTGCGTGTTTGTCGCGTCGACGGTGGGGCTGGAGTTCTATCGCGGCGCGAAAGTGATTCGCGCCCGATCGGGCGCTTCGTATTTGGCATCCGCGGTGGACCTCACGATGCGCAATACGCGGCGTTACGGCGGCTATATCGTTCATATGGGGATGGTGTTCGTCTTTATCGGGTTGGCCGGCACGGCGTTTAACCGCGATCTGCAAAAAGATATGCGGCCGGGCCAAACGATGCAGATCGGGACATACACATTGCTGCTGCAAGGCTTCGACACCAAGCCGGAGAAAAATTACACCGCGCAACGGATGAATGTCGAAGTGCTGCGTGACAACAAGCCGGTCATGATGCTTTATCCGGAAAAACGGCACTTCTCGACGAATGAGCAGAACGGCACCATGGTGGCGATCTATTCGACACTCAAGGAAGATTTGTACGTGGTCTATGCGGGAGATAGTCCGGATACGCAACTGCCGGTGCTGCATGCCTATCTAAACCCGTTAGTGAAGTGGATCTGGCTGGGGGGAGCGGTGGTGGTCCTTGGAACGCTGGTGGCGATGTTGCCGAATCGCCGTGCCGTGCTGGTGCTCGCGGGCGCCCAGCAGCCGGCCGCGCAGCCACTGACGCATGGACTTGCCCCGTCTGTTACATTGCGAGAGGGCCATGACTAGAGTCCGCCAATACGCCGCGGTTTTCGTCATTCTGTTGCTAGCGACCTTGCCGCTTACCATCACGCCCGCTGTTGCGCAACAGACCGACCACGCCAAGCAGCTTGGAGGCAAGCTGATCTGCGGCGTGGGCACAACGATTTGCAATTGCAAACAAATCCTGACGCAGTGCAACCACGTTGGATGCATGAACTCCGGCATGATGCTGAAGACTCTGGACGAGAAAGTGGCTAAGGGTGATCCCGACGAAAACATCCTGCAGAGTTTCGTGCAGGAATTCGGTACGGCAGTTCTTTCCGAGCCGCCCAAAACCGGCTTCACTTTGATCGCTTGGATACTTCCGAGCTTTTATTTGCTATTGGGAACTGGCTTGGTGATTTTTGTGATTTCACGCTGGCGAAAGCGCCCGGCTCACGTAGCCTCGCTCGCTGGAGGCGCCCCAGGCATTTCCGCCGAATTGTTAGAGCGTGCCAGGGCGCAGGCTTCGCGCGAGACTCAGGACTAAATGATGCCTGCACTTTATACATCCGCGCTATTTGTAATCGGCTCCGGGGATTGGGCGGTGCTGGGCGCATGCTTGGCCCTGGCCGTCGCCGTGATGCTTTTCGTATTTTATATTCAGCCGGATGCTTCGGATCTTGCCCCGCACCGGACAAAGCTAGATCAATTGCTGGAGCGTCGCGACGCCCTCTACGACAATCTGCGCGACCTGCGTTTTGAGTATCGTTCCGGAAAATACTCGGAAGGTGACTTCGAAGCGATGAAGACGGCACTCGAGAATGAGGCGGCACTGGTGCTCGCGGAGATCGATCAGGTGACGGATGCGCAAGTGCGGCGGCCGCGCGGGACGCGCCCGGCTGACGGGAGCGCACAATGAGGCCCCGCTACGCCGCACGTCTGGCTCTGCTCGGCGCACTCGTTCTGGCTCCTCTGGCGATAGCCGAGGCCGGGACCGTTCGCGGAAAGGTGATGAACGGCACGAGCGGCAAAGCAGCCGCGGGAATCGAGCTCATCCTGATCCAGCTTCAGGGAGGGATGCAGGAAGTAGCGCATGCGAAGAGCGGCGCGGAGGGTGAATTCACCTTCGACCATCCCGGACTCGGTGCGCAGCCGATGCTGGTCCGCGCGGTGTATCACGGCGTTAATTTCAACCACGCCGTGCCGCCGGGCACGACTACCGCGCAGGTGGATATTTATGAGCCTTCCAAGGACGCGAAGACCATCAACGTGCCTTCGCACGTGGTGATCTTTCAGCCCAACGGCGAGACGCTGAACGTCGGCGAAGAATACCAGATAGAGAACAAGTCTCAACCGCCGGTAGCTTACTTCCGGAGCGACGGCACTTTTGATTTCGCATTGCCGGAAAAGGGCCAGCTTCAACAAGTGGCCGCTGCCGGGCCGGCGGGAATGCCGGTCGTGCAAGTTCCGATCAACAAGAAAAATAATCATTACTCGGTTGCGTTCGCGTTCCGGCCGGGTGATAACTCGGTGCGGTATTCCTACGAGCTGCCGTATCCGGGAAACACCGCGACGGTAAAGATTCCTACGATTTATCCGGGCGGGCGGTTGGTGGTTGTTGCGCCACCCAGTGTACAGATTAGCGGCGACGGTTTGACTCCGGGCGGGCAAGAACAGGGCATGAATCTCTACGGCCGTCAGGATGTTCCAGCGGGCACGATTGTGGCCGTGAGCGTTTCCGGAACGGCGCCTGCCCCGGCGGACGCGAATGCCGGGGCGGAGCAAGGTCCGCAAGGCAGAGATGCACAACAAGGCGGAGGCGAAGGGTCCGGCGCAGGTATCCAGCAGGTTCCCGGGCGGCTGGACGTTTTGAAATGGCCATTGATCGCTGGATTTGTTTGTATTTTTGCGTTGGTTGCGATTCTGCTTGCGCGCAAGCCCGTTGTGGCGGTAGCCGGACCGGCGGCGGTAGCGGAAGATGTTCCGGCGGCAAAACAAAAGAAACCGAAATCGAAGGCGCCGTCTGCGCCGAGTGCGCCTGTGGTTCCCACAAATGGGGCCGCGAGTCTTGCGGAAGTCGATGCGGCCATCGGCACAAGCCTTGATGGTCTGAAGGAACGGCTGTTCCGGCTCGAGCTGCGCCGTCAAGCAGGCACCATCTCTGAAGACGAATATGCACAGGAACGCGCGCGCGCGGAAAAAGTGTTACGCGATCTCGTGCGAGGCTGAGCGTTGAAGACTAGGAGCGATTTGCCAACCTCCGAGGTCGTCCGGTGACGTCGACGGTTTTTTCTCCCACAGGAATTCGCTTCGAAAACATCGACAAACGGTACGGCGGGCTTTACGCGCTGCGCCGGGTTTCGCTGGAAATCTCCGCGGGCGAATGCGTGGTATTCGCCGGGAGGAACGGTTCCGGCAAGACCACGCTTTTGCGAATTGCGGCGCGCCTCGCGCGTCCTTCGTCAGGCGTCGTGAGCTTCCTGAACGGCGGAGAAGACCGAGGCGGGATGCTGCCGCCAGCCGGTTTTGTGGCGCACGCCACGATGGTCTATGACGAGCTGACAGCGGAAGAGAATCTGCTGCTCTTCGCACGGTTGCAGGGAATCGCGGAGCCCGCCGCGCGCGCCGAGACGCTGCTTCGGGAGGTGGGCCTGGCGGAGCGCCGGAACTCCCTGGTGCGCACGTTTTCTCGCGGGATGCGCCAACGCGTCGCCATTGCACGGGCGCTGCTGAACGAACCCGCCGTGGTTCTCCTCGACGAGCCAACGACCGGGCTTGATACAGAGGGGGCGAGCTGGTTTGCGCAGACACTGCGTCAGTTGAGAGATTCGGGCCGCACGATCTTGATGAGCCTGCACGGCGAGTCGGAAGTCTCCACGCTGGCCACGCGCGCTCTGCGGCTGGATGCGGGAGCGGTGGTGGCCGACACGCTAACCGGCGCGAACTTTCGCTCGATCCTCGCCTTTGCGAACGCGTGAATGGCACTGCTCTCCAGTACGGCGGTCCTGCTTGACAAGGAACTTCGCACCGAGTTCCGCTCGCGCGAACTACTGACAACTACTACCGTTTTTGTTCTGATCGTCATAGTGCTCTTCAGCTTTTCCTTCGATCCGACTTCGGAGGAGTCGCGGCGGTTCGGCGCCGGTCTCCTTTGGCTGGCGTTGCTCTTCGCTGCGTCTTTGATGTTGCAGCCGTGTTTTCTCCGCGAACAAAGCAACGACACACTCAGCGCGCTGCGTCTTTCGGTCTCCGATCCTTTCGCTATCTTTCTAGCGAAGCTCGTTGCTAACACCCTGTTTCTTCTCCTTACGGAACTTTTGCTGCTGCCGGTCTTCGCGGTGCTGTACAACGTGTCGGTCTTACCGATGCTTCATTGGCTCGTTCTAGTGTTTTTCCTGGGAAGTCTAGGGGTTTCGATTACGGGCACAGCTCTCTCCGCCATCTCTGCGCAAGCTCGAATGCGTGAACTCCTTTTGCCGCTGCTTCTGCTTCCTCTCCTGACACCCATTCTGGTGGCCAGCACCGAAGTAACGGCAGCCCTATTCGACCGCTCACCATACGTTCAATGGAAAGGAGTAGGCTTCCTAGCGGTTTTCGATCTGGCGTTTTTGACGATCCTGTGGCTTTTGGGTGAATATCTGCTGGAGGAATAAGCGTCATGAAGAAGAGTGTTCTATCTGCCATGGTTGTGGTTCTGCTTCTCGGCCTGTCGGGCTATGCGTCGTTTTTCATTGCGCCGACGGACGCGAAACAGGGCCTCATCTACCGCATCTTGTTCTTGCACGTGGCGAGCGCATGGACCGGCCTTACGTCTTTCTTTATCTGCTTCATCGCGAACTTGCTATACGTTTTACGCCGCCAGCCACGATGGGACTGGCTGGGTGTTTCGGCGGGTGAAACTGGCTTGGTGTTCACTACCGTGGTGCTCCTGACCGGTCCCATATGGGCCCATCCTGTTTGGGGAATCTGGTGGACCTGGGACGCCCGGCTCACATCAACTTTTGTCTTATGGCTGCTGTATGTCTCTTATCTGCTCCTGCGGACGCTGGTCGAAGAGCCCGATAGGCGCGCACTCCTTAGTGCGCTCTTTGGCATATTCGCATTCATCGATGTGCCTCTCGTCTTCGGTTCGATCCGTTGGTGGCGCACCCAACACCCACAGCCAATCATTATGGGCGCACCTGGCGCGGGGCTTGATCCGACGATGTACAAGGTGCTTTTCTTCACCTGGCTTGCCATGCTCGGTTTGATGACGCTGCTCCTCCGCCAGCGCTATCGGCTGGAAGCCATGCGAGGCGATCTCGAGATTATTCAACGTGAATTGGAGGCAGCATGAAGAATCTCAACAGTGTTTTCGCGGCATATATGATTGGCTGGACCGTTTTCTTCGTCTATTACATCAGCGTTTCGCGTCGCACTATGGCGCTGCGAGAAGAGATCGAGCGCCTGAAAAATTCATTGAGCCGGGGCAAGTAGCTTGGCAGGGAAGAAAAGAATCGGGATCGTGTTATTTCAGCTCGGCGGGCCGGATTCGCTGAAGGCCGTCGAGCCGTTTCTGCTGAATCTGTTTCTGGATCCGGACATTATTCCGCTCGGGCCTTTCGGACTGCTACGCCGCCCGATTGCGAAGCTCATTTCTTCGCGCCGGTCGATCCCCGTCGCCGGGCGCTACGCCCAAATCGGCCGGCGTTCGCCGATCGAAACACTCACGGAACGGCAGCGTTTGCGACTGGTCGAAGCGGTTTCGCCTTACATGAATCCGGTTGCAGTGGTGGCGATGCGCTATTGGCATCCGTTCACGGCAGAGGCCGTGGATACATTGCGTAAGGCGGGGGCACTGGATGAAATCGTTTTGTTGCCGCTCTATCCGCATTATTCATACGCGACAACACTGAGCAGCTTGAAGGAATGGCGCCGGGCGGCCGATCTGGCAAAGTGGGGACAATCTGCAGGGGGGCCGCCGGAACGCACGATCAACAATTTTCACGACCATCCGCTGTATATTCAGGCGCTGGTTCAACGGATCGGATCCGTATTGCGGCAATTCGCGGACAGTTCGCGCATTCACCTGGTGTTCAGCGCGCATGGCCTGCCGATGAGCCTGGTCGAGAAGGGCGATCCCTATCCGAAACAGATTGCGGAGACGGTGCGTCTGGCCTGCGAGTTGGGTGTAAAGCAGTATCCTGGCTGGCCCCGGACGCACCTGCTGTGCTACCAGAGCCGCGTGGGCCCCGCGAAGTGGTTGCAGCCGCCGCTTACGGGGACGATCGAGCGGCTAGGCCACGAAGGCGTGAAAGAGATGCTTGTCGTTCCCATTTCGTTCGTCACCGAGCACATCGAAACGCTCCATGAAATCAACATCGAGGCCCGCGAGGAAGCGAGCAAGCTGGGCATAGAGAAATTCCGCATGATGCCCGCGGTGGGCGATTCGCCGTTATTTATTGCCGCGTTGAAGGATCTCGTGTTGCGCGCCGTGGGGATTGACGCGGGGTTGCCTTCCAGACCGCGAGCATCAGCAGCGGGCCGGGAGACGGGGCCGCTGCCACGCAAGGTATGAACCTCGACGTTTTTGTGGAATGCGGACTTCTCATTGCTATCTCATTGATCCTTCAGTTGAGCGCAAAATTCTCGGCTAGGGTATAATTCGCCGCTGGGACAGGGGCGATGACATCGACTTACCATCCAGGTGTGCACAGATTCTCCGTTTTTGTCGTGTGCTGGACCGTCCTTCTTTTCGTTGCGGGGGCGCTGGTTACTTCGAAGGATGCGGCCCTTTCCGTGACGGACTGGCCGAAATCCCACGGCACGTGGGTTCCCCCGCTAACAATGCTCCAGGGCGGCGACCTATTTGAGTTCTCGCACCGCGTTGTCGCGGGCGGTTTGGGGTTCCTTACACTCGCGCTGGCCGTGTTGCTTTGGGTAAAGGAAAAACGGCCGTGGCTGCGTTGGCTGGGGTTGATTGCCGTACTGGGGGTCGCCGTGCAGGCTATTCTGGGCGGCCAGGTGGTCATACGGCTGCTTCATTACTGGCTGCCCGTGGTGCATGCCTGCTTTGCTCAGATCGTTTTCGGCGCTGTGCTCGCTATCGCGGTGTTCACCAGTAAGTGGTGGGTTTCCGAACAGCCACGACTGGAGGACCGCGGAACTCCGTCGATTCATTCGATCGCGATCCTCAATGCCGCCGCCATCTATCTGCAGGTGATTCTCGGCGCCGGCTTCCGCCACAAGGAAATTCCGATTTGGCCGCACATGGCGGGTGCCTTGCTGGTGCTCGGAATGGTTATTTGGACGGCGGTCGCGCTGCGCAAACGATTTCCACAATCGCGGAAATTCTCCAAGGCGCGCATCCTGCTGCATGCAATTTTTGGAACGCAGTTCCTGCTGGGTCTTGGGGCCTATTGGTCGCGGCTCACGACCGCGGATGCTCCGCAGCCGATGCCTGTCATGGTAACGTTAACGGTGATCCATACGGTCGTGGGGGCGATTCTCTTCGCATTTTCGGTGTTGCTAGTGCTGATGTGCTACAGGTTGATTCCGCGCGGAAGGGAAGTTGCCGCCACGGCGCCACGGCAGGTGACCACGGGATGAGCACGGCACGCACCACGGAACTGACGTTTTCCGCCCGCGCGAATGGCTACGTCTCGCTGACGAAGCCGGATGTTTCCTTCCTGGTGCTGATGACCACGGCTGCCGGTTATTACATGGGCGCGCGCGGCCCCGTCGAATGGCTGCACATGATTCATGCCGTTTTCGGGACGATGCTCATCGCCGCGGGCACAGCGGCGTTGAATCATTACATCGAGCGCGAGTCCGACCGCTACATGCGGCGCACGGCTTTGCGACCGCTGCCAAGCGGCGTGCTGCAGCCGCGGGAAGCACTGGTCTTTGGCGTCGCGCTGGCGATTGCCGGGGCCGTGGACCTGTATGTGGCGGCTGGCGCCCTTGCTTCGGGACTCGGCATTGCGACCTGCCTGACCTACTTGCTGGCTTACACTCCGCTGAAAAAGCGCACCGTGTGGGCGACCTTCGTCGGCGCTTTTCCCGGGGCCATTCCCCCCATGATCGGCTGGGTGGCGGCAACGGGTTCGCTCGACCGCGGCGCGTGGCTGCTCTTCGGAATTTTGTTTCTATGGCAGTTTCCGCATTTCCATGCCATCGCCTGGATGTACCGCCAAGATTACGCGCGCGCGGGCATTATGATGCTGCCGGTGGTCGACCGCGAGGGTACGCGCACGTTCCGGCAGATCATTCTGTACGCGGTCGCGCTCGTGGGCGTGAGCCTGCTTCCAGCCATTCTGGGGCTGGCCGGGGTGATGTACTTCTTTGGCGCGCTCGTCATCAGCACGGCCCTGGTGCAGGTGTGCCTGTGGGCCGCCAGCAACAAGACGAACACTCGCGCCAAGTGGCTCATGCACGCGACGGTTGTGCATATCCCGCTGTTGCTGGGTTTGATGGTCTACGACAAGCTCCCGCGCTGATCAGACTGGTTCAGGAAGAACGAAACCACACCCATGTTTTCGCATGTAACGGGCGTGATCGTTTATTTGATAGTCTATTAAATCTACGCGGGGAAGAGCATCTGAGGCTGTGCGAAATCCGCCGCGCAAAATCCCGTTAGAATTGCGGAGAATTATCCTGCCGGAACCCCGGCGGCACCAGCGCTCCCGTCGCTGAAGAACGGATAGCCTGGCGCGTGCCGGACTTGGGAAATACGATGTGCCAGAAGTCGATGTTGGGATTAAAGAAGGCGATTCCCACGAATCGCCTTTCCCGTTTCTCCCGCAAAGAAGTCACGAAACAGTCGGCCGACTCCGAAGTCATTTCATTGATGACCCGGACGTTCTGGCCGGGGATCAAAGGGGTATCCATAAGCACCAGGGCCCCGTTGGCGCTCACGCTGTAGGTGGAGGCCTTCAGATCGATGGTTTCGCCTTCGTGCAGCCGACAACGTATGGTCAAAGGGATCTCCAGGGAAAGGCGCGTAGTGCGCCGACGTTCGGGATATCGTGTTCTCTGCATAGAGCCGCCCTCGGGGACATTCGAAGCTATTTTTTGAGATTATGCCACAATCTCGCCAAAAAACAAGCACTTTGGCTGTGCGCCACACCATGTGAAATGTCAACTTCACAAGAGATGGTCAACACTTCGTCCGTAAATGCTCTATTGCTAGCCATTACTCTCCGCGGTCTCGCGATGAGCGGCTAAGATGATCGACCGTGCCGCTTAGCTCGTGCCCCAGGGCCTCGTCCACCTTGCGCACCAGGGTATCGCGCGAGAAGGGTTTTTGAAGAAAGAAACCCTCCTCCAAATACTGTCCATTACTTTTGTTGTATTCAAGGTAGCCAGACATGTAAACGGTCTTCATATCCGATCGGAGAAATTTTAATCGTTTAGCGAGTTCAGGCCCTCGCATCCTAGGCATCACGACATCTGTCAAGAGCAGGTGAATCGGCTGGCCCGAGCGCTCCACAATCCCGAGCGCTTCCGCGCCATCCTTGGCGGTGAGCACGGTGTAGCCGGCCGACTTCGCAAATTCGGAGGCCAGCTCCCTAACTTCGTCTTCATCCTCGGCAATAAGCACGGTCTCGCGCCGATGAACAAACGTGGCAGGAATTTCCCGCGGCCGAACTGACTCCATTCGTTCCTCGACTCGCGGGAGGTAGATCTCGAATCGGGACCCTCTACTTGGCTCCGAGTCCACCCAGATGCACCCTCCGCTCTGCTTCACCACGCCATAAACGGTCGCAAGGCCCAGCCCGGTTCCTTTCCCTTGTTCCTTTGTGGTGAAGAAGGGCTCGAAGATGCGGGCTCTTGTGGCAGCATCCATGCCACAGCCTGTATCCGTAACTGCGAGCAATACGTACGGGCCGGGTTGGAGGGGAGGCCGAGATGCGGCGAACCCTTCATCCACGATCACGTTGCTCGTCTCGATGGTGAGCCGGCCTCCCTCGGGCATCGCGTCGCATGCATTAACGGTCAGATTGACGATTACTTGTTCGATCTGGCCGGGGTCTGCTTTAACTCGTCCCAGTGACTCGCCGGCTTGAAAAGTGAACGCAATATCTTCGCGGACTAAACGCTTGAGCAAGCTGCACATCTCTGAGACCACCGTATTCAAGTCCAGAACTTTGGGTTGGAGCAGCTGCATCCGGCAGAAGGCCAACAATTGCCGGGTCAGCGAGGCAGCGCGGTCGGCCGCCTTTACGATCTGCCGGCAGCTCTGATGGAGGGAATCGGCAGGCTTCAACCGCTCAAGCAGCAGGTCGCTGTGCCCCTTGATGATGGTCAGCAGGTTGTTAAAGTCATGAGCCACACCGCCTGCCAGCCGACCCAGCGCGTCCATCTTTTGCGACTGACGTAACTGATTTTCGAGCTGTTGCCTCTGAGTCTCGTTCTTCTGCAAAGTGCTGCGCATGCCATCAAATGCCCGGGTCACCTGGGCCACTTCATCGCCGCCATCCGCCGCCTCCAATGGGTAGGCGAAATCCCCTCGTTCGACGGCCCGCACTCCTTCCACAAGACTCGCCAGCGGGCGCGTAAACCGATCCGAAACCACAAATGCCACGGCTACTCCCGCTAGCATGGCCACCAAACCCACGCCGAGAAGCAGATGGTCGAGCCGGATCAGGGATGCCATGGACTCGTCATAGGATTTCAGCACCGTGAGACTCAGCGCAGGGTTCACGCCCGGATTTAGCTCGATGGAGCTTGCGAAAAACCGTTCGCCATTGATTTGAATTTGTTCCGGGGTGGGGCGACCCTTAAGCAGCTCTGCCAGCTCTTGTTCCTGGAAAGGCGAGAGCGTGCTGCCAACTATATTGTCACCATATCGGAAGACCACCAGACTGGATGAAATTCGGCCAAGATCGCTGGCCCTGCGAGCGTCAATCTCACGACCCACTACTACCGTTCCCAGGAGGGTCTTGTTCAACGGAGCATCCGCGTAATACGGCTGCAGCACCACCTGATAGAGACGTCTCCCGCTGAGCCACCATCCGGCTCTGGCGCCGTCTTTGAGAGCGCGAGTCAGCATTTTCTCGGCGTTTTGAACCGGAAAATCGGTAATCGCCGGACGCAATGCGACAATTTTGCCTTTCCGGTCGGCGAGTACGAACAGGCTGCACTCGTCCGATTGCCAGGGGTCTTCACTGACGTCCTGAATCGTGGTGGCGTCCCCGTTTCTCATGTACGCCAATGTCGCCAACAAATCCGCCTTACCGCTTAGGGCTATCTGCTGCTGGTGTTGCAAGACTTGGAAGGTCAGCATGGCGTTGCGCGCGCCTGCCTCGATCTCCCGCTGCGCCTGCACTGCAGCATAGCGATGCACGACGAGCAGGGTGGCACACGCCAGCCCTGCCGTGACCAGGACAAGCGAAAGGAGAAACTTGGTGCGCAATCGCAGGCTGGTACGGCCCTTCAAAATTCTTTGGATGGTGCCGACCAGGCTAGTTCCGCCTGATCTCAGTGTCACCTTCATTGGGTGCAAATCTAACATCCAGGTTCGCGGAAAGCGAATGGAACTGCAGTACCGGGTGGCAAGGACTAGAGGGATAGACGGATAGTGGCAGTCAGGGGGCTGGCGCAAGCGCAGGGCCATTCAAGGTACGTGCCGGACGATCACTGTCCAGGAATTCCAGGGTGACAACGATCTAAGTAACTCATTCTAAGCTAGTTAAATGGGCTTAACCACAATTAATAAATCCTGTGCGGTCCAGACGCATAGGCACTCTTTAATTTGGGTGCTCCCTTCCGGGAAATGGGCCACTCATGCAGAGCTCACTCTCTGTCAGCCTTTTCGGGCCAGCGGCGGTCAGGCCGGGCAGGGAATTACTTTGAATTGATGGCGGCGGCGATGACCGCGTCCGCGAATTCCTCGGTGCTGGCTTTACCACCAACATCCCGGGTGGTGTGTTTTGCTTCTCGGTAGGCGCTTTCGAGGGCATTCTGGATGCGCTCCGCTGCCGTCCGTTCGCCGAGGTGGTCGAGCATAAGAATGCTGCTCATCAGCAGGGCGGTTGGATTAGCGAAGCCCTTGCCGGCGATGTCGGGCGCGGTACCATGCACAGCCTCGAACATAGCGCATTCATCCCCGATATTGGCGCTAGGAACTACGCCCAGGCCGCCGACGAGGCCCGCAGCCAAGTCGCTCATCACGTCGCCATAAAGATTCGGCAGCAAAAGCATGTCAAATTGCTGGGGATCCATCACCATCTGCATGCAGGCGTTATCGACGATGAGTTCTTTGTACTCGATCTGCGGGAATTGCGCCGCCACCGCCCGGACCGATCTCAGGAACAACCCGTCCGAAAGCTTCATGATGTTGGCTTTATGAATGGCATGAATTTTTTTTCGGCCGTGGCGTTTTGCATATGCAAAGGCAAATTTCGCGATCCGCGTGGAAGCTCGCTCGGTGATGATCTTGAGGCTCTCCACCACGCCGGGAACGACCTCGTGCTCGAGGCCTGAATATAAATCCTCAGTGTTTTCGCGCACCAGAGTCAGGTCCACGTCTTGGAAATGCGATTTAACGCCTGGCATGTTCTTCACCGGACGCAAATTGGCGTACAAGTCGAGCGTTTTGCGCAGCGCCACGTTCACGCTGGGTGCGCCGCCGGCGATAGCCGTGGCCATAGGGCCCTTCAGCGCAACGCGATTCCTGCGCACGGACTCCACAGCCGCCTGGTTGACCGTCTTTTCCTGGTCGGAGGAACTGTCGGAGCGTCCAGCGATCTCTTCCCAATCGATCTGCACGCCCGTGGCTTCCAGGATGCGGCGTGTTGCGGAGGCTACTTCGGGTCCAATTCCCTCGCCCGGGATGAGGGTAACTCTATGTCTCGTCATTGCATCTTATTGTATGCGAAGCATCCAGGCTTGTCGAAATGCGGTAACACGAGGCGTTTCATGACAGGAACATGCGCTTGCGCAGCGGTTTGAAAGTTCTGGTATAATGTAGAGTTGATAGCTTCGCGGGTGCGCCCGCGAGCGGAGGCCAAGAGAATTTATGATCAATTTGACGCCCGTTGCGAGTACCAAGGTCAAGGAAATCATGAGCATGCAGAGCCCGGTGCCGGTCGCGCTACGCGTGGCTGTCGTTGGTGGCGGCTGCTCCGGTTTCCAGTACCACATGGCGTTTGAAAACCAGACCACCGATGCGGACCAGGTTTTTGAATTCGATGGGCTGAAGGTCGCGGTCGACCAGATGAGTTCCATGTATCTGGACGGGATTGAGATCGATTACATTGAGACACTCGAAGGTGCGGGATTCAAGTTCAACAATCCCAACGTGAAGAGCACCTGCGGCTGCGGCAGCTCGTTTAGCGTCTAATTCCGTGTAGGGAAGCGCCCGCGCGCTTTCAGAACTTTTCTTCGGGCTCCTGAGCGGTACGTTCAGGAGCTTTTTTATGCCCTCTAGCCAATCCGACTGGGACGCCAAACATAGGCTCGCCGCCGAGACGCCTCCCTCCGAGCCCGCAAGCATTGTCCGCGAACTCTTGCCGCTCCTGCCGGCCGGCCCGGCGCTGGATATCGCCTGCGGCACGGGAAGGCATTCCCTGCTTCTCTCGGCGCGCGGCCAACACGTCACGGCAGTCGATTTTTCCAGCGTGGCGCTGGGCATTTTGGAAGCGCGGGCACGCAGCATGAGCGCTCCCGTGCGCCGCGGCCAAGGCCTCCGCGAGCCTGGTCGGCCTCAAAAGGGCGGCCTTGAATTGATTCACGCGGATCTGGAGCGGATCCGTCTCCCGGAGCGCTGCTACGATCTGATCCTGTGCGTTCAATACTTGCAGCGGGATCTCTTTCCGCAAATGGCTCGCGCGCTTCGCCCGAAAGGCATGCTTGTGATGGAAACCTTCACAAGCGCGCAATTGGAGTTTGCGGGCGGCCCGCGGAATCCGGCCTATCTCCTCGAAACCGGAGGGCTCAGAGAAGCGTTTCCGGAATTGTGTGTCCTGTTTCATAGGGAACTTCGTGCCGGCGTGGGAATCGCCAGCCTGGTCGCGAAAAAGTAGGGCAAGCGGAGTTGAAGACAAATTGCCGGTGAACGAGTCAAATTGCGAGGCGCCAATGTTTGCAATCTTCGGGTTCCATCCGTATCCTAAAGCCCGGGCATGAAAATAGCGCTCGCGCAGTTCAATCCCACCGTTGGCGACTTCGCAGGGAATGCCGCTCGCATCTTGAGCTTGGCGGGGCAAGCCAAGCAGCGAGGCGCGGACCTTGCTGTTTTTACCGAGCTTTGCCTCTGCGGTTATCCTCCCCAGGATCTTCTGGAGCGCCCGGCTTTTCTGGACCGGAACATTGACGAACTGAAAGAGCTTGCGGCCAAAATTCCTCTGCCGAGCCTGGTGGGCTACGCCGGGCGTGTGAAGAATGGCGCGGGCAAATCCGTGGCCAACAAAGCGGCGCTGCTGTGCGGCGGGCGAGTCGTCTTTGAGCAGAGCAAGATGTTGCTGCCGACCTACGATGTGTTCGACGAGTCACGGTACTTTCAGCCCGCCGATAAGCAAGTGGTCTACAGCTTCAAGGACGAAAAACTTGGCATCACCATTTGCGAAGATGTGTGGAACGACCCGAATTTCTGGCCTACGCGCTTGTACGAGCGTGATCCGGTGGTGGAACTTAGCAAGCAGGGAATCGGCGTCCTACTGAATATTTCGGCTTCACCCTACACCATCGATAAAAGAAATCTGCGCATCGAGATGCTGCGCGCCATCGCGATGAAGCAGCTGCGTCCCGTGGTCTACGTCAATCAAGTTGGCGGCGACGACAATCTGATTTTTGACGGAGCGAGCATGGCGATTACCGCCGATGGGCGTGTGTCCGCGCAAGCGCTGGCGTTCAAAGAAGATCTCGTCCTCTTTGACACTGTCACCGGGGAGGGCGAGATTCACGTACAGCCACCGACCGAAATCGCCTACGCCTACGAGGCATTGCTGACCGGCACGGCGGACTACGTGCGCAAATGCGGGTTTAAGAAGGTTCTCGTCGGCCTGAGCGGCGGCATTGACTCCGCGGTGGTCGCGTCGATCGCCGTGGACGCACTGGGGGCCGAAAATGTCCTCGGCGTTTCCATGCCGGGACCTTTTTCTTCGCCAGGCAGCAAAAGCGACGCGGCAGCATTGACGAAAAATCTTGGCGTCCGGTTTATCACCTTGCCGATTACGGATGTTTTCGAAGAATACAAGAAGGCGCTGGCACCTGCGTTCGACGGCCGGCCCGTTGATGTGACGGAAGAAAATATTCAAGCGCGCATTCGGGGAAATTACCTGATGGCGATCTCCAACAAGTTTGGATCGATGGTTCTCAGTACCGGTAACAAATCAGAACTCGCGGTCGGATACTGCACGCTTTACGGAGATATGGCTGGAGGCCTCGCGGTCATTTCCGATGTTCCGAAATTGATGGTGTATGAACTGGCGCACTGGATTAACCGCGACAGGGAACTGATCCCCCGGTCGACTATCGAGAAGGCGCCTTCGGCCGAGCTGCGTCCCGACCAGAAGGACGAAGACAGCCTGCCGCCTTACAATGTTCTTGACCGGATTCTGAAGGCTTATATCGAAGACCTGCGGAGCCCCCAGGAGATTGCCGATCATTACGGCTTCGATTTAAAACTGGTCCGCGACATCGCGCTGCTGGTGGATCGCAACGAGTACAAACGCAAGCAGGCCGCGCCCGGCTTGAAGATCACCTCGCGCGCCTTCGGCTTTGGCAGGCCATTCCCGATCGCCCAGAAGTTCATCCCCTAAATCCATGAGGTCCTCGTGAAAACAGCACTGAGTCTTTCATTCATCCTTTTCTCCGGCACGCTGGCCAGCGGGGCGCGAGCACAGCAAGCCAAGCAGGCAACCCCACTACCGGCGCCCACTGCGCCATCGCCAACACAGAAGAATATCGAGGCATACCTTCGACATCTGTATGCCTTCGGCCCGGATGTGGTGCTGGTGGTGGGGACTCCCAGAGAATCACCGGTCGAAGGCCTGCTCGAAACCACCATCAATCTCACCATTGGTGAAAATAAACAAACGGTCAAATTTTACATAAGCAGGGACGGCAAGTATCTTTTCCGCGGAGATTTGTCGGACATGACCAAGGATCCCCTCGCCGAGAGCCGGGCACAGATTCAGATGAAAGATGCTCCTTCACTGGGCGAGGCCAAGGCCGCAGTCACGCTTGTCGAATACTCGGACTTTGAATGCCCCGTCTGCCGCAACCTTCACGACGTATTGCGCGGCATGCTTCCAAACTATGCGGGCAAGGTGCGGCTCATCTTCAAGGACTTTCCGCTCGAGCAGCTTCATCCGTGGGCGCGAACCGCGGCTATCGCCGGCCGTTGTGCCTACCAGCAGGACCCGCAGGCTTTTTGGAAGATGTATGACTTCATCTACGACAATCAGGAAATCATCTCGGCGGCGAACGCCTGGACGAAAATGATGGATTACGCAGGCCAGTCTGGCTTGGACGCCGATGCGTTCAAGACGTGCATGGCCGGCCCGGAAGCCGGGGCGGCCGTCAACGCCAGCCGCGCAAACGGCGAGCAGCTCGATGTGAACAGCACACCTACGGTCTTCGTGAATGGGAGGCGGCTGGTGGGCGCTGATCCCCATCTGCTAGAGCAATATATCAACTACGAACTCGCGCAACTAAAATCCGCAAAAACCGCCGACAAGAAGTAGGAGAGAGGGAGGAGGCTGAAAAAATCCGCCTGCGGGGGGGCGTGGGTTCAGCCCGATTTGCTGGTTAACATAATATAACTTATAGGACGCGATGTCAAGAGGAATCTGCGGCCTGTTTACGGCTTTTCTGTGGAAATCGGACTGATCCCTATTCCAAAGTTTATGGCCCCCTTTCACCAGCCGGAAGCGACAAGTCGTTGAATCGGCGGATGCTACTCGGGCTGTCGGGTCTCGATCGCGGATCTTCCGTAAGATTTGATTTAATTCCAAAACTGAAGCGCATAAAGGGCCGACGCTTGTTCAGAGAATGGCCGGGCCGTGATCCTCCAGGAACCGCGTCGCGTGTGACGAAACTGCACCGGACGTTTTTGAAAAGGCGCTACTTCCCTACTGCGAACAGCCTGGACGGCGTCTTAATTTGCGAAAGCCTGGTTCAGCGGCCCCCACGACAACTGACGACATCGGCAGCGGTTTCGACTTTGGCGTTCCTTATCGCTTGTAAGGCCTTTTTGTTCGGCGGATTCTGTCCACTGGAGGTACTTGCAATGTGCGGAAAAATTCACTCGAATGTTGAAGCCCAAGGTGGGGGGACCAAAATGAAAACGAAAGCATCGAGAATTAGTGTTCTAGGCATGCTGTCGCTGGGGACGCTGTGTCTTAGTCTCTTCGGCAGCGTGGCGCTGGCTCAAGGCGAGCCCGATAACGAGGGGAACATCCAGCGCAGCACGGCGGAGGATTTCCTGCGGCTCGGCGTGCGGCCAATCGCCATCGGACACCATGGGGTTGGGCCAAATAGCATCGCGAATCCGAATCCAGCCCTGCCGATCGAGAATACTGTCGATTCAGTGCGGCAGGCTTATAGACTAGGCGCGCACGTCGTCGAAGTGGACGTCCAACTCACCCAGGATGGGCAGCTGGCCGTGTTCCACGATGACTTTCTCCACGACTTTACCTGCATCAACACACTGACCCTCGACCAGCTTCAACAACGCCTGCCTTTCGTGCCGGAGCTACGCCAGGTGATTAACGTCGCTCGAGAATTTAACAATCGGGTAGGAGACGACTTGGGCGGCATCTTGATCGTCGAACTGAAGGCGTTCTCGCCGCACTGCGATCCGGGCGACGTATTGGAGCAGCCCGTGGTATCAGCGGCAGTGTCCGAGGTGCGCCGAGCCAAGATGGCGGACAAGGTCATTTTTGATTCGTTCTCGCCGGCGTTGCTCTTGCTGGCGGCGCAGACGGGGCCGGAGATCCCGCGCGAGCTGGATCTTGACGGGCTGCAATTGTTGAGTCCGGCGCAGATTCAAGCCGTCACGGGATTGCCGGTGACCATTATCAACAAGAAAAACTCGCTAGGGCTCACCTGGGCCGAGATTGGTCCGGTATTCCGTTTGCCGGGCTATGCTTCGGCGCAGCAATTTCTGGCGACGGGAATGGCCACGAGCGCTCGCGTCGTCGGCGGGGAGATGGACTTCTTCGGAGCGGCGGAGCAACAGGAGCCGGGTAGCGGCGCGGCCTTTGTAGCAGGGGCGCATTCGCTGGGCTTACGGGTGTTCGCCGATCCAGCGGGCAGCGAAGCAGATTGGAATTTCTTCGCCTCGCTGGGCGTTGATGCCATCTATAGCACTATCCCGCTGGGCGTTCGCTTGCAGCCTGCGATTCCTGATCTTTGACTGGAATAGCGCAATCACTCGGAGGAGGATTGCTCCCCTTCTGGCAGGGCTCTCGATGGCGCTGAGAGCCCTGCCGGAGGGTGCTAGTGCAGGCCGATCTTGGCCATGAGCTGGGCGAAGCGCGGGTCGGAGCGGATGGGGCCGGCCATGGGATCGACGTTCAAGTAGACGAGGCGGTCGATGCGTTCCTGGTAGGCGAGGTCGAGCAGGCGGAAGGCTTCGTCCGCTTCGCCCAAGCCGACGTGGATAGCCGCCGGGTACAAACTCGGAACGAACCGTTTGCCTGCGAGTTGCTGCAGCTTCTGGAGGGCCACTCGAGCCTCGCCGGCATTTCCTGCCAGGGCCTGGGTGTGGCCATAAGCCATGACCATCGCGGGATTGTCCTCCGAGAGCTGGCGGGCGCGCTGAAAGGTTTCAACGGCCTGAGGATACATCCTCTTCTCGCGATAGGCGGAGCCGAGCCAGAAATGCGCCAGCAGAAAATCGGGATGGAGTCTGACGACCTGCTGCGCTTCGTCGATGGCGGCGTCATACTCCCGGCCGTAATAGTAGGTCTCCGCCAGCACGGTGTGATAGAGCGGGGCGACGGGGTCGAGGTCGAGGGCCTGCCGAACCTCGGTGAGGGCCTCGGCGTTGCGCGCCTCCACGATCAGCAAATGGCAATACCATTCGTGGGCGATGGGATCGTTGGGGTTGAGCTCGATGGCGCGGCGCAATTCCTTCTCGGCAGTCGTTAGGTCCCAGTCGTAACTCATGGCCACGTTGCCGAGAACAGCGTGAGCCTCTGCGAGCTTAGGATTGAGCTGCAAGGCCCGCTGCGCGGCCTCGCGTGCTTTAGGTTTGGCCTCACCGGGCGGCATTCCGTCATTGGGCACCTGGCCGAGAATGGCGTTGGCTGCGGCGAGGCCGACGTAGGCCTCCGCGTAAGACGGAGCGTCGTGAATTGCCTGCTCAAAAAACACGATGCTGCCGCGCAGGTCGCCGCGGCTGCCCCAGGCAAATTTGCCTTGATGGTATGCGTGCCGGGATTTGGCGATTTCCGACGTGCTGGCGTGAACGGTTCCGGGCGGCAGCGAGGGCGGAGGTTGTGGACTGGGCGGCACAGGGAGTGCGGCGAGAATTTGCCGGGCGATCGCGGCGGAAACATCCGATTCGACTTGCAGAACATCGGAGAGTTCGCGAGTGAAGGAATCCGCCCACAGATGCGTCGCATCGCTGACCTGGATCAATTGGACGTCAATGCGCACCAGGTTGCCGGCGCGTTGTACGCTGCCTTCCAGCACATACTTCACATTGAGCGTGCGGCCGATATCCGGGATGGTCTGGTTGGCCACAATTTTGGATGAGGTGGCGGCAATTACTCCCAGGTGGGGCGGATCGAGCTGGCCGAGTTTCGTGCGGATGACATCCGCCAAGCCGACGGTGATGTAGTCGGGCTTGGAATCACCGCTGGTGTAATTGAAAGGAAGCACGACGAGGCGGACTTTTTCGTACGCTGAATTGTTCGGCTGCATCCAGCGGTAGATGGCGAAGGACACGGCACAGAGAATCGCGAGAGACGAGATGGCGATGACCACGCGCCGCCACATTGGAGCGGGAGGAGGTGGCTTGACGGGGTCCGGAGCGGGATCAATCCGGCTCGGATCGACGGGAGTCAGGAGCGCGTCCGGCCGATCGACGCTGTCAATGGGGGAATCTGTGCCGCTCAGTTCCTGTTCGCGAGCGAAGGCGGCGTCGGCTTCCGGGTCGTCCACGGGCTGGCGCTTTCTGATCCACTCATCCAGCTCACTTGGGTAAGCATAGACGGTGGATTTTTTCTGGTGCTCGTGGCGATGGACAGGGAGCCCTTCGGTCGTCTCCCAGCGCTGCACGGTGCGGACTTCCCGGCCGAGATGGGCGGCTATCTCTTTCCAAGAAACGAGTTTCTTTTCAGGAAGGGGCGACCCTTCGGGACTTTGCGGGACTCCGTTTTCCGGCATTGCCTGAGTGCAACTCTGAGACGATGAAGTGCGCGGATTATACCCCAAGAAACTGCTGGATGCGCAAAGGAAAAGGGCCTTTCTAGTGAGCGTTTTAGCGGCAATGGCGCCGGCTGCGGCGCCGGTGAGGAACCATTTAGCGGCGCGGCCGACACAGCGCAAGATGCAGCCGCCTCGAGCGATGAGCTTCGCCTGGCAGACTTTGCACAGAGGCTCAAGGTCTTCGGCGGGAATGGTGGCTTTGGTTTGGGGCGACGGCGAATTTGGCAACGCCGGTGCGGATTGCAGAACGATGGGGGGCGGCAGGGGAATCTGACTCGGGAGTTCGCGGACAATTTGCGCCGGTGTCAGGATCGTGCGTTTCTCGGCCGCCAGGGCAGCGAGAGTTTGCGCGAGCTGATTGTCGCGGTCGTGTTGCCGCGCGTCGGCCGCGGCGAGGAGCTGTTTTGTGGCGACCAGTTCGGAGGCTGGCTGCGAACGATCGCGGCGGCTGGTTCTGCTGGGCCTGGCCGGCCTGCGCAATTCCCTTCTGCCGCGCGAGCTCATCGGTCAGCTCGTGCCGAATCCGGCGGAGTTGCGCGTGCGCGCGAGGCCGTTCTGCGCGGATTGCTGGAGCGAATCGAAGGCGCTGGCCAGCGCGCCCTGCGATTGTCCGGTCACCGCGGCTTTGTCCGCCGGGCTCAGGCCGGGATTGTTCAGGATGCTTTGGTATTGAGACAGCCGTGTGTTTCCGACCTGTTGCTGCTGGCCGAGAAACTGCTGGTTGAGCGCGTCAATGTTGGCGCGCTCCTGATCGGTCATTTCGCTCCGGAGGTCCTGCGAAAGCATCGCGATGAATTCGACCGCCAGAGTTGCTTCAGTTTTTCAATCATAATTTGGAGTACACCACGGCCGCGCGACCAGGAACTGCGCCAAATGGAGTGCTAGAGAAAGTTCTGGACCACCGGTTCGGCGATGTTACGTCCGGACGGCGGCGCGGCGATAGCTCCGAAAAGCGTTGATCGCGAACACGACGGCGCTCAAGACGAAAAGCACAGCTAGCCACTGGAATTCAGCGCCGTAGAAGAACGTCGCAAACTTCGTGCCCATCCACTGTTCCCAGGCCATGAACACCCGCACCAGGTCGAGGACCGTGATGATGGTCACAACGAAATGGATGCGGTTCAACGATTCCTCGAAAACCAGATAGCATGCATCCATCAGAAACTTATACAGCATTGCGAAAAAAGCGAACGGCGCGGCCGCGGCCAGCCATAAGAAACCAAATGGAACGAAATGCAACTCTCCCGACCACGGCACCGGAAACTTGAACGACGGCACATCCAGGATGAGCGAAATGAGCCCGCCAGCGGCAAAAACGGCCGCCCCGATTCCAAAGAGCTTTACCGGGGACTTAGGCCAGCCCATGTTTTTGACGCTGTCGTCCGGAACGTGCGCCGGAGTTGCCTTCGCGTCCGGCACAACCGGCAGGAACGGCACAGCCTGTTCCCCGTGCACATACGACCAAATGACATTGCCGATGAACACGCCTTCGCCGAGCAGCGCGATCCAGAAGAGCAAACTGCTCGGAACATCCGATTTCGTTTGCGGCAAGACGGCATGCAGCGCGCCTACGATCAATAGCGCCAGACTGCCACCTGAGTGCCATAATCCAACGCGAAGATCGAGATCGCGATGGATGAATCGCGGAATGACGCGATACTGCGCGTAGAAGAAAACGAAAATCCAGATGGAGGTGAAAAAATACGAGGCTAGGTCGCGAGTGCGGACGGGCGGCGCTTCCAACGGGCCGACGTGGCTCGCGATGTAGATCACGGAGAGCCCCCAGCCGACGATACATATCAGTCCGCTGAGCCGGAAGAGTTTTTCCGGGAAACTTTGCTGCTCCCAAAGTGGCTTCTCCACCAGATCGTCCCTCCTCCTTTTACCATAACACCTCCATTGTTTCGTCAGGGCGGCAAAACTCGCTTTCTGCTGCCAATTCACCACCTTGACCGTCTGGGCGATTTCCCGGGGCGAAATGCCTTCTTGCCTCGGCTTCGAGGCGCTGGTAAAGAATGGCGCGCATGTTTAGTTATGGCGGTCGAAGTATCAGCCGTCATCTGCCCAGCAACGTGCACCTGATCGCTTTGAGGCGGTTCGGGCACACATTGAGAAGCTCGGTGGAAAGGTGCAGAACTCCTACTTCGCATTCGGACAGTATGACGCTGTGCTCATCACCGAGATGCCGGACAACGTTTCCGCCGCCGCGATCGCCCTGGCGTTCGCCGCCGGCGGTTCCCTGCGCAACTGCCAGACCACAGCGCTGATGTCCAACGCCGAGAGTTTGGAGGCCATGCGCAAAGCCGCGACCTGCGGCTATAAGCCTGTCGTGGCAGCCGCCAGCGGTGCCGCCGCGCGCCCGTAATCGTAACCTCGCACTAAGGGCGCAGCCCCAAGCGCGGAATCGCCCAACCCGTCGAGCAGGCTCAGGGCATGAGGGACGTGTGTGTGTTTCGCGGTGTCCGCGGGCTTCCAGTGATAGACTTCACACGAAGGAGGGTCCCGATGTACTTGCCTCGTCTGGTCGCTTTGTATTTCTCTCCATTCGTTTTGGCTGCGGTCCTGCTCGACGGCCATTCGATCGCGCATAAATCGGCGGATGCACAATCCTCGCAACAAGCTGCGCCGCCACTGTCGCAGCGGCCCGATGTGACGAAACCGCTTGAGGATAAGAGCGTCCAAGGTGCTCCTCAGCAGCATGAGCCCAGCGCCGCCGAGATGAGCAAGAAAGAAACCGTCGCGTCCGCTTTTCTGCGCGGCTTGCAATTCCAGGAATATGAAATTCGGTCCACCACCGAAGCCATGCCGGAAGAAAAATACAGCTATCGTCCCGCCGAAGGGAAATTCAAGAACGAAAAACCCGAGTTCGGTCCCGCCGAAGTTCGCACCTTCGCCGAACAGGTGAAGCATGTGGCCTGTGCGAATTTCGCCTTCGCCGCCGAATTGGACGGCCAGAAGCCGCCGGACGCCTGCGACAAGGGCGGCCCCAGCCCGGCGAAATCCAAGAAGGAATTGTTGATCTATCTGCGTGATTCGTTCGCGGCCATCCGCAAATCGCTGGGCGCCATCGACGCAAAGAACATGTTCGACCCCATCGAGGGCCCGTACGCCGGCCCGAACACGCGCCTCGGCCTGGCCACCGTGGTGATCTGGCACGACGCCGACCACTACGGCCAGATGACCCTCCATCTGCGCCTGAACGGCATCGTCCCGCCCGCCAGCCGCGGGAATCCACCCGCGCTCCAAGACAATTACTGAGATTTGGCGGCGTTTCCTTCATTTGCACATTATTGTACAAATCCATTGAGTTGTACATGATCGTACAATAATGAATACTTGCACATTTTCGTACAAGTATGTATTCTTGGTAAGGGTGCCTTATGCCTTCCACAATCTACGCAGTGTTGATCGCGGACGTCATGGAATCGCGCGCCCGCGCGGATCTCCGCAGCCTGCTTGGAAAAAAGCTTGCCGCCATTTCAAGACGCCATTTGAGCCGGAAGCTCATCCAACTGCCGTATTCCGTTACCGCCGGCGATGAATTTCAAACCGTTACCCGCAACCTGCTGTCGATACCCGCCGTCATCCGGGATCTCCGCGCCGCTCTCAGGCCGCTGTCTCTCCGGATCGGAGTGGGCTTCGGGAGTGTTTCCGGCCGTATTCAGGCGCCCGTAAACCGCCTCGGCGGCGAGGCTTTTCAATCCGCGCGAGAGGCCATCGAAAGCATCAAGACCGGCAATCTCTTCAAATTCGAGGTCCTGACTGCTTTTGTGTCCCGCTACGGACACTTCAACAAAACCATAAACCTGATCTATGGGCTCCACGATACGCTGGTTCTGAAGATCACCGAAAGACAGTGGGAGACCATCCAGGAATTTCTCGACAGTCCGACACTCGAGCTAACCGCCAAGCGCCTCAAGTTGGACGACTCCACCGTTTCCAGAAATCTCAAGCGAGGGTATTATTGGCAATTGACGGAAACGGTTCAGGCGGCAGGATCGTTAATCCAGCAGACTTTTTGCTAGTTGCACGGAAACGTACAAAAATGGAAACTTGTACATAAACATGCAACTCCTCCTTCGCGCCCTTCTGGCGGTCTACCTGGCCCATTTGCTGACCGATTTTGTTTTTCAGACGCACCGCCTGGTCGAGCAAAAACGGCGGTGGAATTCCGCCACCTATTTGCTTCATGGGCTCATCCACTATCTCTCCGCGGTCATCATCACCGGTTTTGTCCTGCGCGGCTCCATCCTCTCGCTGCGCACGCATCTGGTGATCGCGGCGCTAACGCTCGTTCATCTGCTGATCGATCTCGCCAAGATACAGTTAGCCAAAAAGTATCCGGTCTGCGACGGATCCTGGGCCTACATAAGCGATCAGCTTCTTCATTTCCTCACCGTCAGTCTCGCCGCATGGCTGCTGTCGCCTGCCGTGCCACTCAGCGAAGTCAGCGCTTTAATCCAAAATTTCCGGGCCATTCCGAATAAGTTTCTTGCCGTGCCGGTGATCTACCTGGGCGTGGTCTTCGGCGGCGGATATCTGATCCGCTTCCTGGTGCGTTTCCTGGCGGCAGACGTAAAAAGCCATTCGCTGGAAAGAACCAGCGAGCAATTGCAGAACGCCGGACTTTACATCGGCTGGCTGGAACGGTTCCTGGTTGTCACTGCGTTACTGCTGCAGTCACCGGCAACGGTTGGCCTGATCCTGACGGCAAAATCCATCGCCCGCTATCCGGAGTTCAAATCCGAGCGCTTCGCGGAATACTTCTTGATTGGCACGCTACTGAGCATCTCGATGGCGCTCCTCGGGGGAGCGCTTCTGGCGAAGCTCATTTTCGGCCAGGTGCGATTCTCGGGATAAGATGTGCGGCACTGGTCCTCGCAAGGGGAGACCCATCACGTTCCGCTTTCCCTCTGCTAGAATCTCCGCATGACCCCTTCCCCGGTTTCCCCGCGCTTGGCAAACATCAGCCTTTATCCCATCAAGTCGCTCGATCCGATGCATGTGAAAGAAGCCCGCATGGGCCCGGGCGGCGGCCTTGAATTCGACCGCGCGTGGGCGCTCTACTCCGCGGATGGCCAATGGGTCAACGGCAAGCGCAGCGCAGCCGTCCACTTGATCCGTGCGGTTTTCGCGCCGGACATCAGTTCTGTCACGCTTTCGGTTCCGGGTGACCGCCGGAAAATCCCAACCAAAACATTTGCCTTCCCTGGAGACACGGCATCCGCCTCCAAATGGTTTTCCAACTTCTTCGAGCAGCCCATCACCGTCCGCCATACTCCCGAAGGATTTCCTGATGACACCATCGCCAACGGCCCAACGATTATTTCCACTGCCAGCTTGCAGGCCGTTTGCGGACTTTTTCCCGGCATGACCATCGGCGATGCACGCTTGCGCTTCCGCACCACACTCGAAATTGATGGCGATCGCTCTGCCGCGACACCCGCAGAAGTCCCCGCATTCTGGGAAGATCAACTCTTCGGCGCGGAAGAACGCAGCGCCGTGCGCTTCCGCATCGGCGAAGTGAATTTCGAGGGCAGCCATCCCTGCGTGCGCTGCCCGGTTCCCCCGCGCGACCCGCACACGGGAGTCATCATTCCCGGCTTTCAAAAAATCTTCAGCGATTACCGCCGCTCGCATGTCCCGGCGTGGTGCCCCGAAGCCCGCTTCGACCACTACTACCGTCTCGCCACCAACACGCGGGTCGCTTCCAGCGAAGCTGGCAAAATTCTGCGCGTCGGTGACCTGCTTGTTCTATAGCGTGCGCCCCTGGGTAGCTTGGTCTCCTGCAATCGCGCTCGTATACTACCTCGCGTCCCACATCCCCGCCGCAATCCGCTCGCCGCGGCCCGGGCAAGGACCTCTCTCATGACCTATGCCAAGCGTGGAGTCGCTGCGGCGCAGAAGCTCCAGCACTGGTTTAACCGCCGTGTGCTTCAGCAACCGTGGATGATGGAGGAGTTTGCCAGCCCGATCCTACAGGAGAGCCTGCTCCTGGATAAGGCTCGCTGCGATGCCTATCGCGAAGCGATTCACCGCACCGTGAAACCCGGCGACGTGGTCGTGGATCTCGGCGCGGGCACTGGCCTGCTTTCCTTCTTCGCGCTGCAAGCCGGCGCGCGCCACGTCTACGCAATCGAGATGAGCCGCATCGCCGATGTCGCCGCCGAACTGATCGAGGCCAACGGTTTTCAAAGACCGCATCACGCTGATTCGCAAAAATTCAGAAAAGGTGCGCCTGCCGGAACGCTGCGACGTCCTGGTCACCGAGACGCTCAGCGCTTTCTGCTTCGACGCGGAAAACATTATCGAGCTCGTGGCCGACGCCCGCGAGCGCTTCTTGAAGCCCGGCCCGCGCATTATACCGGAATCCGCGGACACATTTCTGATGCCGTTTTGTTCGGAGGCCTTCGGCGCGGGCCGCCTCCCACCCCGTTACTACGATCTGGATTTCAAGCCGTTCAGCGAACGGCTCTTCAAGACCTGCGGACTTGTGCGTGCCTCCGGCCAGCCGTTCGTCTCGCTCAGTCAGCCCGCGCCCTTCTACCACATAGATTTTCGCAAGGACACGCGCAACCCCGGAAAAACATTCGCCCCGTTTCGCATCACTGCCGAGGGGCGCCTGGATGGCTTCCTCGGCTGGTTCGAGGCTCACCTCTGCGAAGGCGTCACCCTCAGCAATTCACCGTACTTGCCGCTCACGCACTGGTGGCAACTCTATCTTCCCGTTCTCGAGCAGCCCCACTATCACGCCGGCCAAACCATCCTTCTTTATCTCGACCCCAGCATCGTCGCCGGCGAAGCCGCCTGGAATTACGCTGTCCAGCCGGCCGAGGCCGACAGCCGGAACCCGAGGCTCACGCTGCGATGATGACGGTCGGAGAGCAATTCCCTGTTTGACGCGGTCCTGACGAAAAAGATCGCAGCGGGAACGCTCGCAACAAGGGCAACAAGGGCAACAAGTGGGCAACAAGACGTCTCCTCTGCTGAAGCTCTCCCCAGAAGCGAATTTGAGGACGCTATAATTCAGAGAGACGGCAAGAGCTGTCCGGCGATAAATCTGGACACACCTCGGAGTCATCCGGAAAAACTCGCAAGAATAAAGTGGGTAAATACTAGCGGCCAGATGGGGTCGCGGCCTCGGGTCCTATTTCTAGAAGCTGTTCTTTGCGGTACACGAGAGAGTTGATGTCGTAAGTCGCGAGCTCAAAGCCGTGACCGTGCGTGATAGCATCGGTCGGGCACGCTTCCACGCAATAACCGCAGAAAATGCAGCGCGAATAATCGATGTTGTACACGCTGGCATAGCGCTCGCCCGCGGAGATGCGGTTTGCGTCGACGTTCTCCGCCGCTTCGATGTAAATGCAATTCGCGGGGCAAGCCGCGGCGCAAAGGAAGCAGCCCACACATTTTTCCAGTCCGCTTTCGTCGCGGTGCAGGACGTGGATCCCGCGGTAGCGTGGCTGGAAATGTACGGGCTCGTAAGGATAGTTTTCCGTGACCGTCTTACGAAACATATTGCGGAAGGTTACGCTGAAGCCCTTCACCAGCGCGCCAAACGTCTCGCCCACTTCCCGGATGATCGATGCCATAAACTACGAGTCTAGCAAACGACCTCGGGGCGGGCAAATCTGGCCTGGGTTTCGCTTCCTTGCAGCTCACACCGCCAGTGCTTGAATGATCTGCTTCCCATGGAAGCGTCCGTTTTCGATGAAAATCTCGCCAGTATGACGTCCGCCGATGACCACTCCCGCCAGATGGATTCCCGCCACATTGCTCTCGAGTGTATTCGGATCCAGTGCCGGTTTGCGGCTTTCCGGATCGAGCCGCACGCGCAGGCTTTCAATAAACGTGAAATCGGGATGATACCCGGTCAGCGCGAAAACGCGCCGCGCGGGCAATCTCTTCTCACCGTCTCCATTTTCGACCACGACTTCGTCCTTCGTGATGCGCTTCACGCGGGACTCGAATAACGCTTTCACTTGGCCGGCCTTGATTCGGTTCTCGATGTCTGGCCGCACCCAATACTTGATCGTTGCACCGAGTTCCTTGTTCCGATGTACCAGCGTCACTCGCGCGCCATTTCTATAGAGATCGAGCGCCGCCTCAGCAGCAGAATTTTTCCCGCCGATCACGACCACGTCCTGATTCCAGAATTCGTGTGGCTCCGTGTAGTAGTGCGAAACGTGCGGAAGACCTTCGCCCGGCACGCCCAGTTGGTTCGGCAGATCGTAATAGCCGGTCGCCACGGCAATCTTTTTGCACTGGTATTTGTACTCCGTTCCCTTCTCCGTTCTCGTTACTACCGTGAAGTTTCCATCCTGGCCATCAACTCGCAACACCTGCTCGTACAACCGCAATTCAAGCGCATAGTGCTCCGCCGCCTTCCGGTAGTATTTCAGCGCCTCGACGCGGGTAGGCTTTTCCGCTGCGCAAACTAGCGGCAAGTCGCCGATTTCGAGCAATTCCGGCGTCGTGAAAAACACCATGTTTACCGGATAGTGGAAGATCGAATTGCACAGGCAGGCTTTGTCGATGACCAGCGGCCGCTTTCCCGCGCGCTTGGCCTCGATGGCAGTAGCCAGGCCCGTCGGCCCAGCTCCGATGCAGATAATGTCGTAGGGTTCCATGAGAATTTCAGTCTGCCGGGAGTTTTTCGGAATTGCAAATTACCGCAACTCTACTGCTTAGGAGGCAGATCCAGCATTTCCGTGAGTTCCCGCCGGAACGATTCAAGTTCGCCCAATTTCTCCGGCGTTGCTTCCACTTCCTTCTTTTTCCAGACGAACACTTCGCCTGAGCCGCGCTTCAGTTTTACACTGAGGTTTCCTTCTAAGAGGTACGATGGCGGCGCGAGCAGTTTTATTCCGCCGTTCGGAACGGCAGCCAACACCGCCGCGCAATCGCCTTTCCTCATGCACAGGGCACTCTCGTAAGGCGGAATCGCAATGGGGCGAAAGCCTGCCTTGAAGAGCCGCTCGATGACCTGCATTTGCTTCGGTGAAAATTCAACCATGGAGGTAACTTGCAGGAGCAGTGCTGGCTTGTCCTGAGCCTTCCGGAAAGGCCCCGTCCGTTCTTGGCAGTATCAAGCCGCTGTCGAATCGGCTTCCGAAGAGGATCCCTCAAGCTGTGCCAGGATTTCGCGCAGCGTGGAAATCAGCTCATCGCGCGAAACATGACTCTTCTTGAACTGAATTCGGAACTTGAATGTTTCCGTCGCCGGCTCGAATTGAAAGATGAACGGCTGTGGCCGCTGCGGGCCCGACTGCTCTTCGCGGCGTTCGCGGCGCGCCTCGTCGCGCGTCAACCCGCCCTGCATGATACGGTGGAACATCTCGATCATTTTCTTTTCGGTGGGTTGGCGCGCGATCTGCAGCAAAAGCGATTTTGAAAGAATTCCGTGCTCGATGCACTTCTTCCGCAGCGAGTCGGGAATATTGCGCAGCGACAGAGTTTCGGTTACCGAAGACCGCGCCCGGCCGATCTTCTTCGCGATGTCCTCGTGCGTGTATTCAAACTGCGCGCTCAGACGGTGCAGCCCATCTGCTTCTTCAAAGGGTGTCAGGTCTTTCCGCTGAATATTTTCGATCAGCCCGATTTCGAGGGTCTCCGCGTCATCCGCGGTCTTTTCGATGCACGGCACCTCGCGCAGCCCCGCCGCGCGCGAGGCATGATAGCGCCGCTCACCGGAGATGATATGGAAGCAGTCCTCTCGCGGGACGTAGCGCACCAGCAGCGGCTCCAGCACGCCTTTCTCGCGGATCGATTCCGTGAGTTCGCGCAAATCGCCGAGCGCCTTGCGTGGCTGGTCGGGATTCGGGCGGATTTGGTCCACGCGAATCATACGCCCGACCGCCGCGCCGCTATAGCTTGTCAGCGATTCTACGTAGTGCGCGTCATGCCGCATCTCCAGCGTGACGGGTAACCCGATCCTCTTCGACACGTTGGATAACCTCCCCTGCGAGTTTCTTGTACTCGACCGCACCGGGTGATTTCGGCGCGTACGTCAAAATCGTTTCCTTGTATGCCGGACTCTCTTCCAGCCGGACGTTCTTTGTGATTTTCGTCTTGAACAACACTTCCCCGAATACCGATCGAATCTGCCCGTGGGTATCCTTTGAAATATTCGTACGTTTGTCAAAAAGCGTAATCACCACGCCCAGAACTTTCAGCGCCGGGTTGGGACGCGCCCGGATTCGTTCGTAGGTCTCCAGCAGGTCGTCAGTTCCCTCGATCGCGAAGTACGCTGCTTGAATGGGCACCAGCAAATGCGTCGAGGCCACCAGGGCATTCACCGTCAGGATTCCCAGCGATGGCGGAGTATCGAGGATTACGTACTCATAATCTTTCAGGACTGGAGTCAGCGCATCTTTCAATTTGAACGGCGCGTCGAATTGTCCCGCGAGCACCTGCTCCAGCTTTGCAAGCGCCAGCCGGCCCGGCCCAAGAAACAGCATTGGATCCTTGGTCGGCTTTATGACTGTGGCCATCGTGACCCGGCTGTCGCTCAGCACGTCGAACATGGTCGTGGAAATCTCGCCGGCATCGTAAAACGCGATTGTCGAATTGGCTTGTGGATCGAGATCAATCAGCAGCGTACGCTTTCCGCGATGTGCGAGCGCCGCGGACAAATTGATCGCCGTCGTGGTCTTTCCGACGCCGCCCTTTTGATTCGCAACCGTGATGATGGCCGTCATCTGTTTTTGCCTCCGCTCGCGCACAAAAAATCGAGCCGCAGCGATCCGGCAACTGGGTTCCTATATATGGGTGCCGCCTCCAGAAAACCCCCAAGGCCTAGGCTAACTCTACGTTTGCTACCTTTCATTGGCAAGCGAAAAGTGGGTGGATCGACGGCTGTCGCGGTGGAAAACCAGAGGCAGGGCGGTGGGCTGGTTTTGTGGGGCAAGTACCAAATTGAGCCTTTCCAGCACCGTGCTCTTGTTCCACAGTGTTTATTCCCCACCACTCTCAGCCTGCGCCATCGTCCCTCCTTTGGTGCGAGGAGGCACCGGTGGAAGTTATGTATCCGAGCGGCGTAATTCTCGCCGTCAACTCTTAAAAGCCAAACTACGAGTGCGCGCCTGGAAATCCGGCTGGAACGAGCAGAGAGCGGAATCGGAAAATCTCTCGGAAAGAGGAGTCTTTTTCGCCACCGACGCGCCGCTGGTTGTCGGCTCGGCGGTCGAGGTTCTTCTGAAAATGCCGGAGGAAATCAGCGGCAGACCGACGACAGAGTGACGATGCACTGGTCACGGAGTGCGTCTCGAGCCCGTCGATACGCCGCGGGGCAAGTTGGGTGTGGGCATACAGTTCGACTGCTATGAAATTTTGCGGTCGGAAGCCGCTCTTCCAAGCTGACGCCGAATCCGGCGTGCGGGCGATCGCCAGAATCCGGAGGGCGGCATGCAGAGGCGTGGCCTGGTTGTAGACGATGAACCATTAGTTTGCGAGATGATCGGGAAAGTCTTGAACTCAGCCGGCATGGAAGCGTTGATCCTACCAGAAGCACGGAAGCTCCCGATATTCTCGATGAAGGAAAATTTGATGTCGTGTTTTTGGATTTACACGTGCCCTCTCCCGACGGGATCGAACTTGCCCGGCAGATGCGCAGTTCGCGCTTCCATCGAACGACATCCATCGTCCCGATCAGCGACGATCAGCGTCCGAGTGCGCTTTCCGTAGGGTTTGTAGCGGGCGCCAGCTTCTTCCTATACAAGTCAATCGACAAGGATCGCCTTCTCAAACTCGTTCGGGCCACTCAAGGCGCCATGGCACATGAGCGGCCTCCTGGTTCGGGCTCCCCGGATCGCTCCGGTTGGCTCATCCTTAGGTATTTGCCTGCAGCTCTCTGATCGTATGAGGCCAATCGCAGTGGGCGGTTCGGTCGCCCGCATTCTGTAGTTTCCCTCGACTTGCTCCCACTCCCCCGCTCCTCACTTCGTTTCACCGCGGCGTCCGTTTGCTCCTTTTCTCCGCCCCGCTTACACTCGTTCCTCTTGCCGTGTACCCATGATCGGACTCCAGGCACTTCGCGCCGAATTCCGCCCCACGCTGCGACTCGCCACTCCACTTGTGCTCGCCGAGCTCGGCTGGATGAGCATGGCTATCGTCGATACGATGATGGTAGGGCGGCTCCCCAACAGCGCGACCGCCATGGGCGCGGTCAGCCTGGGCTCCAACATTTTTATCGTGCTGGCTCTCTTCGGTGGCGGACTGCTCATGGGACTAGACACGCTCGTTTCGCAAGCCTTCGGAGCGGGCCGGCGCGAGGACTGCCATCGTTCCCTGCTCAACAGCATTTACCTCAGCGTTGCCCTCGCTCCCTTTCTTGCCGCGCCCGTTTGGTTGCTTCCCTCTATTCTTGCAGGGATGCGTGTTGATCCGGGAGTTTTGGCCCTCGCCATTCCCTACACCAAGGCGTTAGCCACTGGCTTGCTGCCCCTGCTCCTCTATTTCGCGGTGCGCCGCTGCCTGCAAGCGATGAACATGGTGAAACCCGTGGCGTTCGCGCTCGTCACCGCCAACATCGTCAATGCTCTAGGCAATTGGATTCTGATCTATGGCAAGTGGGGAGCGCCGGTCATGGGCGCCGTTGGTTCCGGATGGTCCACGGCGTTCGCGCGGCTCTACATGGCCTCTGTGCTTGTCGGCTACCTGCTGTGGTACGACCAAAAACACCGCACGGAGCTCCTCAGAACTCCTGTGGAAATCGATCTGCCGCGCATCCGCCGCCTCATTACTCTCGGATTGCCCGCCGCGATTCAGTTCACCTTAGAGAGTGGGGTCTTTGCCTTGGTCACGGCGCTCATCGCACGGCTTGGTGCTGTTCCGCTCGCCAGCCACCAGATCGCTCTGAACACGGTCGCCTTTACCTACATGGTTCCTCTCGGCATCGCTTCCGCAGCCGCCGTGCGCGTGGGTCAGGCGATCGGTCGTTGCGATCCCAAAGCGGCGGGCGATGCTGGCGGCACAGCCATCTTTCTTGGTGCTGCCTTCATGACCTGCGCCAGCGCGGCTCTGCTCCTATTTCCACGATGGATCGCGCGGATGTACACACCGGACGAGACCGTCATTCACAGCACCATTCTCCTGCTCGCTGCCGGTGCAGCCTTCCAACTATTCGATGGCATCCAAACCGTCGCCACGGGAGCCCTCCGCGGTGCCGGCGATACGCGCACGCCCATGTTTTGCCACTTCACTGCGTACTGGATTATTGGTCTTCCGCTCGGTGCCTGGCTGTGCTTCCGCCGGGGCTGGGGCGCGTTTGGCCTGTGGGCCGGCCTGAGCCTGGCGCTCATTCTGATCGGCATCGTCCTGCTTTTCGCCTGGCGACGGACGGTTCGCGGGTTAATGCTCGTGCCGGAAGACACACTGGCTCGAACTTGATCTCGGGCGGGTAACGGAATCGACTGGCCGATAGCTGCTTACATCTTGTAGTGGCCGAGATCCTCGTCGGAAAGGCCATCGAGCCAGGTGCGGAGTTGCTCGTTGGTATTGCGCTCGGTGAAAGCGCTCGATATCTTGGAGTTCTTTAGGACTGCTTCATCCACGAAGATCGGGCAATCCATGCGCAACGCCAGAGCTAGCGCGTCGCTGGGACGCGAATCGATCGTCATCATCTGGCCTTCGCGCTCCACCCAGATCAATGCGTAGAACGTATCATCCTTCAGATCATTCACCACGATTTTCTGCACGCGCACTTCAAGCCCCAGCAGAACGTTTTTCAGCAGGTCATGGGTCATCGGCCGGGGCGTTTGCACTTTCTCGATTTCCAGGGCGATGGCGTTCGCTTCGTACACGCCCACCCAGATCGGCAGGATCGCCTGGCCCTGCACGTCCTTGAGCACCACGATGGGCATATTCGTGACGGGATCCATCATCAGGCCGCGGATTTTCATCTCCACTTCCATTGATGCCTCCCTGAGCTAAGCGGCGTGTACGCCCACCAGACTGCTTGGACCCGCTCCTGTGACACGAACCTGCACGTAGGTTCCCAGAAGCGCTCTCTCTTGTGAAGCGAAATTTATCATGCGGTGCGATGTGGTGTACCCGGTCCACTGGTTCTCGCGCCGCGATTTTCCGCTGACCAGCACTTCAAATGTTTTTCCAGCCAGCTCCGCATTCCCCGCCGCCTGAATCTCGCGCTGCTTCTCCTGGACCGCGGCAAGCCGGCGGCCTTTTTCCTCTTCGGGAATCGCATCCTTCATTGAGAGGGACGGCGTATTCGGCCGCGGCGAATACTTGAACGCAAACAAACCGGTGTACTGCACATCCTCGAGCAGGCTGATGGTTTCGTCGAAAGCGGATTCCGTTTCGCCCGGAAAGCCCACAATGATGTCCGTAGTGATGGCGATCGGCTTCTTTGCCCCGCGCATCATGGCGATCTTTTCCAGATACTCTTCGCGCGAATAGGTCCGCTGCATCGCGCGCAGCACTCTGGTCGAACCGGATTGCACCGGCAGGTGAACATGGTCGCAGATCTTCGGCTGCCGCTCGATCGCTTCTACAATATCTGGCGTGAAATCACTGGGATGCGAGGTAGTGAATCGCACGCGGCGAATTCCCTGCACCTCGGCCACCGCCAGCAGCAATTCCGAAAAACGCATCTTCCGCGAAGTGGGATCGGCGTAAGAGTTCACGGTTTGCCCAAGAAGTTGAACCTCGGAGTAGCCGAGTTCAGCAAGCTCCCGCACTTCTCTGAGAATGGAATCACTCGCGCGGCTGCGCTCGGGACCGCGCGTGAACGGCACCACGCAGTACGAGCACGCCTTGTCACAGCCTTCGATAATCGTCAGGTAAGCGCGCCAGGGATTGTCGCGGCGCGTGACCTCCGTTTCAAATGTTTCGTTCGTGTCCGTGTCAAGCCCGGTAACACGCTGATTCCCCGTCTCGAGCTGCGCGATCATTTCCGGCAACTTGCTGTAACTCGCCGACCCGCACACCAGGCTCACCCACGGCGCGCGCCTAAAGATATCTTCGCCTTCCTGTTGCGCCACGCAGCCCAGCACTCCGATGACCTTGCCCTCGCTCTGCTTCTCCCGGTATTCGCCCAGACGCGAGAAAACTTTCTGCGCCGCTTTCTCGCGAATGCTGCAAGTGTTGTAAAGAATCAAGGAAGCGGCTTCCGGCGTCTCCACCTGTCGATAGCCCCGCGCGAGCAGCACGCCGGCGACCTTCTCTGAGTCGTGATCATTCATCTGGCAGCCAAACGTCTCGAGGAAAAATGTTCCGCGCTGCCCTGCAGCCACGCCGCGGACTACCTCGGAATAAGAGGCCTGGCCGGTCAGTCTTTCCAATTCGATGTCGAATGGTTTGCTCATGCCCAAATCGCAGTTTATCACCTGCCTTATCCCCCAAGAAGCGCTTGTTTGGCGTTCAGCAACCATCCGCACGTTGCCCGATAAGTAGCGAAATCAGAAATTTGCGCATCCTATTTGTTGCGCGCTCTGCATGCGTGTGCTACGTTTCTTAGGCCCGAAAAAATATTGGCCGCGTCGCGGTCACATATCATTTGCTCTCACTGAGGGGTACATCATTTTTCTGTTCACCACGATTTTTGCAACCGACTTCGGAAATATCCTTACGCAAACCGGCTTGGTCGCCCGCGGCGTTCTTTTGCTTCTTCTTTTATTCTCGATTATTTCCTGGGCCATGATTCTCCAAAAGCTTGGCCTCTTCGGACGCATCCGCCGCGAGAGCGACCAGTTCCTGCGCATTTTTCGCGCCACCCGAGGCGTAGCGAACCCGCAGGCCCTGGCAACAGCGGGCTCTCCGTTTTCTTCCGTCTATGCGGCGGGCTACCGCGAACTGCAGAGCCAGGTCGGCACCGCACCGGGCAACCCGCATCCACCAAAGTTGAAGAGCTTGTCGGCCGTCACCGTCAGCATGCAACTCGCCGCCGCCGATGAGGTGCGCCGGGTCGAAAAAGGCATGTCCTGGCTGGCGACAACCGGTTCCGTGACGCCCTTCATCGGTCTGTTCGGGACCGTGTGGGGCATCATCGACGCGTTCTCCGGCTTGGGCAGCGCCGGTGCCGCCAGTTTGCGCGCCGTCGCTCCGGGCATCGCCGAGGCACTGGTCACCACCGCCGCGGGTCTTTTCGCTGCCATCCCGGCGGTGATCTTCTACAACCATTTTTTGCAGAAAATTCGCGATCTCGCCCAGCGGCTGGATACCTTTGCTCTGGAGGTCACGGCGCAGGTCGAAAAAACTTTTGATTGATCTTTCTCCGGGCTAACACCATGGGCAATGCGCAAGGATCCAAATCAACACTCGTGAAGCCATCGAACCTGTCCCTCCGGCCGTGCAATAGGCTTCGCATCTCTTTGCTCGATCTTTTCTTGCTTTCTACTTTCAACTTTAGACTTTAAACTTCTTGTAGCCATGCCACAACTCTCCAAATCGACGCAGACTTCGCTCTCCGAAATCAACATGGTTCCGTTCGTGGACGTGGTCCTCGTGCTGCTCATTATCTTCATGATTACCGCCCCAATTCTCCAGTCGGGCATCGAAGTCGACGTCCCCAAAACGCGAACCGTGAAGGAAATCAATCAGGAGCGGCTGGTCGTCACCGTGGACAAGGCCCAGCGCATCTACCTCGGCAATGAACCCATCAACATTCACCAGCTTGGCTCCAGAATCCGAGCTCAATTGAAAAACACTCAGGAGGGTGTCTTCCTCCGCTGCGACGAGACCATCCCCTTCGGCAGTTTCGCCGCTGTCGTCGACGCGCTTCGCCAGTCCGGCATCAACAACATCAGCATTGTCACCGAGCCCATCACCACCCGCGCGCGTACCCAATAATTATGACCACCGCCGTCGCCAATTCGATGGACCCCATCGGGGGCATACAGCCCGAGGACCAGAGCCTCCGGCAATTCCTCTTCTACTCGATCATCATGCATGCCAGCCTGGCCGTCGTCATTGCCGTCTCCGCTTATATTCAATTCCGCGGAAGCGCGTGGGGTGGCGTCGGGGGAAAGCTCGGCGGCACCAAAGTGACTTTGGTCAGCGCCGCCGGAATCCCCATGCCTAAAGAATCGGTTGTTACCGAAA
>QHZB01000249.1 GCA_003224525.1 Acidobacteriota bacterium
CTTGCGCACCGGGCGGCGGAGGTCGGCGAAGTGCGCATCGACGAGCTCCCGGACGGCGGAAAGAAGGTCCTTTTCTTGATTCATTTATATAAATGAAACACAAAAGCCTCAAAAAAAAGGCTGCCGGCTAAGGCCGCAGCAGCTCGTGATTCAATTCACTGATTGCTTCCAATCCCTCTTTCAGACGCTGATAATTGCGCACCCACTGCTGGACCTGAGCGCGCTGCTCTCGACGAATGCTGAACTGTCGCGTCCTTCCACCCGGGTAGGTTACCGTGAGCACCCAGACCGCATGTCCTCCTCCGGCCCGGCACTTCGAACAGCCTCGAGCATGGCGAATGGTTCGCCGCAGCAAAGTGCCGCGCGCAATCTGAGTGGGGTCCGGGAGTCGCTGGGCGAGCCGATCGCGGGAATCGAGGATGTTCTTCTGTTTCATTCTATTGTATGAAACACAATAGCGAGCTTTGTGTCAACACATTTTTACATTTTTCTCTTTGCGGGTACTCGGAAACTGGGGGAGGGCAAGTAGAGGAGTTGCTTGGCGAGGAGGAGGGCTCCCTTCATCAGGGAGCCCCCTGAAGCGCAATTTGATTATTGGTTCCGTATAACGAGGAAACGGATTGCGCCCCAAACATTCCTGATATATTGGGTTGCATAGGCCGAATGTGCTGAATAAAGAAAGTCTTGGTTGGTTTCCCAACCAGGCGTTCTCGCAGTGCGTTACAAAAGCGCAACGCTTGTATCTTAGGGCGTATATACACCCAGCACCGCAAAATGTTCTCCTCGCAAGAGTAATCCCCACGGCCTTGGATTTAGCAGTAGAGAGCATTGATCTTTTCTCCGGCCACCATAATAAAAACGGCAATTTCTGGAGGTAGTAATCATGAATCGTCACAATATTTTCGCAGGGACCCCTTTTGGTCACGACTTTGTTGCTATCGTTTGTGATCCCGGACACGGCAGCCACCACTGCCTAACAATCTCGAAATAGCGGATGCGGAGTGAAAGAGTCAGAAAGCTCCTGCTCGTATTTGAGCACTTCTGAGGGTTTATAGAAATACTCTTTGCGGCAGTCATCGCACTGGACACGGAAGCGGCCTTCGAGGGAAGGGCGAGGAGAGACGGGGTCGGTCTCGGCAAGCGGGATCCTATGCCTGAAGAAAAGGTTCTGCCGAAGATGAAACCAATGGTTCTTGCAGAGCACCACCCAACAGTAGTGGCTATCGACCCACATTTCTTTCCTTTCCTTTCCACTTTCTCCCGCTTGGTTCCGGTGGAAACCGCCGGAGGCGCCGCAACCTCGGTACCTGTGCCGCCGCGAGGATCTGCGCCCGAAAGAGGAACGCCTGTGTTGGCGGGAACCGTCTTCTCTACTCTCGATGTTTTCTGACGCTGAGGGTCGTCCGCGTGGGCCGTCTTGAGGGCAAAGAAAATGCCCAGAGCCACAATTGCGATGCCCACTGCTGATAATATGAGAACAAGCCGCATAACATCCTCCAAGCCATCACGATGATTGGGCGGGATAATCAGTGAAGGTCAATAGTTTCTAGTCAGACCCTACTTCTTTGTCCCACAACTTCCAGAAAAAGTTCTTTCCAGCAGTGGTCAATCATGAGCGTCTGGTTAAGGTAGAGACACTCACTCCAACAGCCAGGGAATGAGGCGGCCGGGAGCCACATCCGCGCGGGCTGCGCGATGCGGTGGCATGCGGAAAGAAAGTTGAAATCAGAAACTAGAAATGCGAAACCAGAAACCAGAAACTAGAAAATGGCAGCGAAGAGGGGCACGATGTATCGTGCCCCCACGTCGGGTAAAGCCGATCCCTCCGCTCCGGTCGGGATGACAATCGGGTGGAGGGAGAAGGGGAAGGGAGTGCGGACTGAAGTCCGCCCCCACGCATAACGGGAGGGTGGGGCAGGGAGTGGCAACGCCATAGACCGCCAGGACTATTCGGGTTCCATTTTCTCTTTTCTCGCGCCCTGTTTCGCGGTATGACATTGCTCACGGCAGTCCCTTTGACTGTGCACGCGCCAATCGAGAGACCGAGGAGCATTTCATGGAGCGAGACGTACGAGATCTGCTCAATTTATACCATCCGAATGATCCGCTGGATCACGCCTGGACGATTCCTTCGCCGTGGTATTTCGATCCGGACATCCATGAACTCGAACAACAGGGCGTGTTTGCGAAAAACTGGCAGGTGGTGGGGCGCACCGATCAGGTGCGGGAAAAAAGGAACTTTTTTACCGCGGACCTCGCGGGCGAGCCCATCGTCGTGGCGCGCGGTGAAGACGGCCAATTGCGCGCCTTCTACAACGTTTGCCGGCATCATGCGGCGGCGGTGGTGACCGAGGCGGAAGGTTGCGCGAAGCAGTTTCGCTGCCCGTATCACGGCTGGACTTATGGGAACGATGGGGTGCTGAAAGGGATGGTGGAATTCGAGGGCGTGTGTAATTTCGATCGCGCTAAGAACGGCCTCGTGCCGGTGAAGGTCGATACCTGGGAGAATTTTGTATTTGTGAACCTGGATGGGCGCGCGGCGGCGCTGCGGGATTTTCTCGGGGCGGTTCCGGGATTTGTCGCGCCGCTGCGGCTCGCCAAGAAATTGAAATATTTTGACCGCCGCGTTTACGCCTTGAATTGCAACTGGAAAGTGTACGTGGATAACTATCTCGACGGCGGCTATCACGTTCCCCACGCGCACAAAGGGCTGAGCAGCGTGATCGAGTATACGAAGTACACGATCGAGAATTTCGAGCGCGCCTGCCTGCAATCCAGCCCGCTTTCTTCAAACTCCAAGTCGAAGTCAGGCGTCGCCGCCACCCGCCAGGGCCGCGCGTTTTATCTGTGGATCTATCCGAATTTCATGATCAACGCCTACGAAGGCGTGATGGACACGAATCTCGTTCTTCCCATGGGTGCAGACAAATGCGCCGTGGTGTTTGATTACTATTTCGGGGACATCAGCAAGAAAGCCTCGAAGAAGAACAAAGAGAGCATCAAAGTAAGCGAAAAAGTGCAGGATGAAGACGAAGCCATCTGCGACGCGGTGCAGCGGGGGCTCGGCTCACGCGCCTACATCGCAGGGCGGCTGTCGGTGCGGCGCGAAGCCGGCGAACACCTCTTCCACCGTTTGCTGCATGCCGACCTGACCAGCGCGCTGAACCAACCCGCTGCGGCCGATTAGCCAACGTAAGAGATTCTTGGTAAGATTGTCTTACGGTGACAACCAGAGTCTCGACAAAAGGATAAGTGGTGCTGCCGCAGGCGATTCGGAGAAAGATGAATCTGTGCACCGGAGACCTCCTGGAGGCGCGAATCGAAGCCGAGCGCATCGTGCTGATTCCGAAAAAGAAAAGGTCTCGTAGGGGTCGGATCATCAAAGATCCTCTTACGGGACTTCCTGTTTTGACCGCAGGCCCGGGTGCTCCAAAACTAACGAGCAAACAAGTAGCGGAGATACTTGCCGATTTTCCATGAAATATCTATTAGACGTGGACGTTCTGGTCGCTCCATGCGTCAGGGAACATGAGTTTCACGAACGAGTCGCGTCGTGGATGAACGAGTCTGCGCGGGCTGGGCGGTCCGAGCTGATCACGTGCGCGGTGACGGAACTGGGATTTCTACGAACGCTGGCGCAGGTGGAACCTTACGGTTTTTACGATCGAGCAAGGAAAGGATTTGCTATCGCCGTTGAAGTCGAGCAAAGAATTCCATTTTGTCTTTCTTTCAGACGGTCTCGGGCTGGCGCAACTGCCGCGCTGGGTCAGAGGCCCAAGCAGATCACGGATGGCCATTTGCTGGGGCTGGCAAAGGCACAAGGAGCCGAAATGGCAACTTTGGATGAACGCATTCCTGGCGCGCTAGTTATTCCCGGCAAGAATTGACCGTATACGCGAAACGAACTCTGGGGAATGAAAGAAGATGAGTTTTGACGTCGCAGATTGTGCTGTTTGACGGTGTTGGAAGCGTCGCCTATACTGAGAATTCGAGTTGCAGGTTGAATTCTCACCTGTCTGGCCTCTTCTGAAACGAAAGCCTGGCTTGTTCGCCCCCGCAGACCGGGCCGCATGCCGTCGAGACCAGCGAACGATTCATTACCAAACCGATTGCCGTCCCAGGAAAGGACTGCTGCATGGCCGAAGCAACCTGCCGCCGCGAACTAGAGTTGGAGATTCCCGCAGAAGAAGTAACGAAGAAGATCGAGAGTGTCGCGAAGGAGTTCGCGCGCGTCGCAAACGTTCCGGGATTCCGCCGCGGGAAAGCGCCCATCTCACTGATTCGCCGCAAGTTCGCAGATGACATCAAGGGAGAAGTGCTGCAATCGCTGGTGCCGGAGCGCGTGGAAAAAGCCGTGGCCGAACAGAAACTCACCCCAGTTTCGCAACCTCAAGTGGATAAGCTGGATTTCAACGAGGGCCAGCCGCTGAAGTTCCGCGCGGTCTTCGAAGTGCTGCCGGAATTCGAATTGGGTAATTACAAGGGCCTGGAGTTCGACATGCCCACGATGGACGTCACGGACGAGGACATGGCGAAAGCGCTCGAAGAGATGCGCGAACGTGCCGCAGCGTTTGCGCCCGTCGAGGGCCGCGCGATTCAGGATGGCGACTTTGCACAGGTGAAACTCCTCGGCAAGCCGCAAGGCGGAGGCGATCCGTTGCAAGCCGACAGCGTTCTCTGCCATATTGGAGCGGAAGAAACCATGGAGCCGTTCAACGCTAATTTGAAAGGCGCCAGCGCCGGCGAGCACAGGAACTTTGACGTCGACTATCCCGCAGACTATCCGGATCCCAAACTGGCCGGTAAGAAGTATCACTATGCCGTCGAAGTCCTGGGCATCAAAACGAAAAAGCTGCCAGAACTGAACGATGAATTTGCGAAAGACGTCAGCGACGCGGCCACGCTGGACGAACTAAAGAAAAAAGTTCGCGAGGGGCTGGGGCAGCAACGCGATCACAAGCACAAGGAGCTGCTGCACGAAAAGGTACTCGCGGAAATCGTGAAGCGACACGAGTTCCCTGTACCCGAAGCGCTGGTGGAGCATCAAATGGATGTGCGTCTGGAGCGCGTGGTGCGCTCACTGGCCACGCAAGGAGTTGATCCGCGCGCCGTGAATGTGGACTGGGTGACGCTGCGGCGGCGCCAGGAAGAGCGCGCCAAGGATGACGTGAAGGCCGAACTGATCATCGATCGCATCGCAACGGCGGAAAATATCGACGCAACGGACGAAGAGGTCACGCACGAGCTGGAACACATGGCCAGTCATGCTGGCGAATCGGCGGAAGCGCTTCGCGCGCGTTTGACAAAGCAGGGGACGCTCGATAGGATGAAGGCTAAGCTGCGCAGCGATAAAACTCTCGACTGGCTTGCGCAGAATGCCAAGATCAAGACCGTTGCAGCAGCGAACGCGGCGACGGATTCAAAGTGACACACTCCGGCTAAGTGCCAGTAACATTTACCCAAATGAAAAATTCCGAAGAACCCGAGTATCACGGAACAACGCTCGTACCGATGGTGGTGGAACAGACTAGCCGTGGCGAGCGCGCCTACGACATTTATTCCCGGCTCCTTAAAGAGCACATTATCTTTATTGGCACGCCGATTGACGACCACGTGGCCAATCTGGCCACGGCGCAGATGCTCTTCCTGCAGGCCGAAGACCCGGAGAGAGACATTCAGCTGTACATCAACTCACCGGGGGGCTCGATCACCGCGGGATTCGCGATTTACGACACCATGCAGTTCGTGAAGCCGGACGTGGTGACAACCTGCGTCGGCCAAGCCGCTTCCATCGCGGCCGTGCTGCTGGCCGGCGGCGCGGCCAAGAAGCGATTTGCGCTGCCCAATGCGCGCATCCTGATTCACCAGCCGTGGATGTCCGGGCTAGGGGGACAGGCGACGGACATCGACCTGCATGCGAAAGAGATATTACGCATGCGCCTGACCATCAATACGCTGCTGGCAAAGCACAGCGGCCAGCCGGTGGAGCGCATCGAGAAGGACGTCGAGCGCGACTACATCATGAATCCCGAGCAGGCCAAGGAATACGGAATGATTGACGAGATCATCTATAAGCACCGGTAGTATTTCGCGCCACGGAGTGCTTTGCGGTTTGAAGCGGGGGTACAGTACGGGTTCCAAAAAGTTAGTAACGTTTCGACTTTCTCTTTCGCTCAGGGGAAAAATCGGCCTAGAATAGTGGGTAGAGACTCCGTCGAAGCCCAGCGGAGACGAGGCCCTCACACCAGTGAAAAAATTCAACCCAGACGAACCGCTGCGCTGCTCCTTCTGCCACAAAACTCAGGAGCAGGTCGAAAAGCTGATCAGTTCGCCTTCGGACTATCCACGAGCGTACATCTGCAATGAGTGCGTGGGCGTTTGCCAGACCATACTGGAAGATGAGAAGCGAGAACAAACGGCGGCACCGACGAAGAGGCTTCCTCGGCCGCCGGAGATCAAGCAATTCCTGGATGGCTACGTCATCGGACAGGACCGCACGAAGAAGAAACTTGCGGTGGCGGTGTACAACCATTACAAACGGATATTCCTGAACAAGCAGCCGGGCGAAATCGAACTGAGCAAGTCCAATATCCTGCTGATCGGCCCGACCGGCACGGGCAAGACATTGCTGGCGCAAACGCTGTCGCGCATGCTGGATGTGCCGTTCGCGATCGTCGATGCCACGACGCTTACCGAAGCGGGCTACGTGGGCGAAGACGTCGAAAACATTATTCTGAAATTGCTGCAAGCGGCGGACGGCGACGTCCAGAAGGCGCAGCAAGGCATCATTTATATCGATGAGATCGACAAGATTGCCAAAAAAGACGAGAACCCTTCGATCACCCGCGACGTTTCCGGCGAAGGCGTGCAGCAGGCGCTGCTGAAGATACTGGAAGGCACGGTTGCCAATGTGCCTCCGCAGGGTGGCCGTAAGCATCCCCATCAGGAATTTACTCCGGTGGACACCACGAACATTCTTTTTCTCTGCGGCGGAGCGTTCGTAGGCTTGGAAAAAATTATCGAGAAGCGCGCCGGGCGGCGCTCGCTGGGCTTCCACACGGATGCTGCGCCGTCGACGCCACAGAAACGCAACACCGAATTGCTCGAACAGGTCCAGCCGGGCGATTTGATCCGCTACGGCTTGATCCCGGAATTTGTCGGCCGCCTGCCTGTCGCGGGGGTCATGAACGATCTGGACAAAGGCGCGCTCGTCAAGATACTGACGGAACCGAAGAACGCGCTGCTGAAACAGTACCAGCGGCTGTTCGAATTCGAAAACGTGCGGCTGCGATTTACGGACGACGCGCTGGAGACTGTGGCGGAGTTGGCACTTCAGCGCAAGGTCGGCGCGCGCGGCTTGCGAATGATCCTCGAAGACCTCATGCTGGAACTGATGTACCACCTTCCCATGCAGCGGAAGGTGCGCGACTTCGTGGTTACCGCGGACATGGTCCGCACCCGCGAAATCAATTGGAGTTTGCTCGAGAAGGCCGGATAAGCCGCTCGGGCTTCGATATTAAAGTGCGGCTATTCCAGGGCCACATGAGCAGAATTCAGGGGACGGAATGTTCACTCGCGAAAAACAAGAAATGAAGCGCGTGCCCATGATGCCGGTGCGCGATATGGTCATCTTTCCGCAACAGATGACTCCATTTATCGTTGGCCGTGAAGCCAGCGTGCGCGCGCTCGAAGAAGCGCTGGCCGGCGACAAGAAGATCTTTCTTTCCACGCAGCACGACGCGTCGGTGGACGATCCCAAACCGGAAGAAATCTATGCGGTCGGAACGCTTGCCAACATCGTCCAGAGCGTGAAGCTTCCCGACGGCAACATCAAAGTTCTCGTCGAAGGCGTGGAACGTGCTCGGGCCCTGTCGATCGCCACGGAAGAAGGATTCTTCCGCGCCACGGTGCGCCTGCTGGGTGCGCGTGTGGAGCCATCGCCGCAAGTCGAGCAGACGGTGCAGAAGATCACTGGGCTGTACGAGCAATTCATCAAGCTTTCGCAAAGCCTGAATTACGACACCATGATCGCGGCCGCGCGCGTGGATGATCCCGCACGGCTCTCGGATACGATCGCCGCAAACCTGCAATTGCCAGTGGATGAAAAGCAGGATTTGCTCGAGACCGTCGATCCCATCGAGCGGCTGAATCGCATCGGCGACATCTTGGAGATCGAGCTCGAAAAACTGAACGTCGACCGCAACATCAATACGCGTGTGAAGCGCCAGATGGAGCGCGCGCAAAAAGAGTATTACCTCAACGAAAAGCTCAAGGCCATTCAGAAGGAGCTAGGGCGAGGCGAAAAAAGCGAAATCGACGAGCTGAAAAAGAAGATCGACACCGCCGGGATGTCCAAAGAGGTCCATGAGAAAGCCATCCAGGAGCTGAAGCGCCTTGAGCTCATGCCGCCGATGTCGGCGGAGTCCACGGTCAGCCGCAATTATCTGGATTGGCTGCTGGCGGTACCGTGGAAAAAGAAATCGAAGGAAATTCGCGACATCAAAGCCGCGGAAAAGATACTGAATGAAGAGCACTACGGCCTCGAGAAGGTCAAAGAGCGCATCCTCGAATTTCTTGCCGTGCGCCAACTCGTGAAGAATCCGAAAGGCTCTATTCTTTGTTTCGTGGGGCCTCCAGGCGTGGGCAAAACTTCCCTGGCGATGTCCATCGGCCATGCCACCGGACGCAAGTTCGTCCGCGTTTCGCTCGGCGGAGTGCGTGATGAAGCCGAAATCCGCGGCCATCGCCGCACTTATATCGGGGCCCTGCCCGGCCAAGTGATCCAGATGATGAAAAAAGCCGGCACGGTGAACCCGATCTTCGTGCTGGACGAAGTCGACAAGATGTCGACCGACTTCCGCGGCGACCCGTCAGCGGCGTTGATGGAAGTGCTCGATCCGGAACTGAACCACTCGTTTACGGACCATTACCTGGACGTGGAGTACGACCTTTCGAAAGTGATGTTCGTGTGCACGGCCAACGTGCTGCATACGATTCCGCAGCCGCTGCAGGACCGCATGGAAATTTTGCGCCTGCCCGGCTATACGGAGCAGGAAAAGCTGGAAATCGCCAAGAGGTTCCTAGTGAAGCGCGCGCTGGAAGCGACCGGCCTTACCGACAAGAACCTCAAGCTGACGGAGGATGGCCTGCTTCACATCATCCGGCACTACACGCACGAAGCGGGAGTTCGCAGCCTGGAGCGAGAGATTCAGAACATCGCGCGCAAGATGGCGCGCAAAGTCGTCACGGACGGCGCGAGTTCGAACGTGGAAATCACGCCCGCCAACGCCAGCGATTTCCTGGGTGTGCTGAAGTACCGCGAATTCTGGCTCGAGAAACACAACGAAATCGGCCTGACCACCGGACTGGCGTGGACCGAAGTGGGGGGCTCTGTGCTGTCCACGGAAGCCACGCTGATGGAAGGCAAAGGCCGCCTCACGCTAACCGGCAAGCTCGGTGACGTGATGCAGGAGTCCGCGCAAGCGGCGATGAGTTACGTCCGGTCGCGCTCCAATTTGCTCGGCTTGCCCAGGGATTTCTACCGCAACATCGACATTCACGTACATGTACCCGAAGGGGCCATTCCCAAGGACGGTCCATCTGCCGGCATCACCATCTGCACGTCCATCGTCAGCGCGCTGACAAAGAATCCCGTGCGCCGCGACGTCACCATGACCGGCGAAATCACGCTGCGCGGCAAGGTGCTCCCCATCGGTGGGGTCAAGGAGAAACTCCTGGCCGCCCATCGAATGGGCTTGCGTACGGTACTGCTTCCGAAGGACAATGAGAAGGACCTGGCGGAAATCCCGCCCGAGATCCTCTCCAGTCTTACGATGCATTTTGTCGAGACCATGGATGAAGTGCTGCAGATTGCGCTGGAGCGGCCCACGGTGCCGCTTGAGCATGCCGCGGTTGCGCCCGTAGCGGAACCTTTCGTAGCCGGCGCCGAGAAAGACAAGAGTTTGACCAACTAAGCAGCGTCGTTTTGGGCCCGTCCCGTCCCGCGAGTTAACCCAGAGCTGGTCGGAGTTATGCTTGAGGGATTCACAGGTTTGCGCGGCCCGGCGCTGCCGCCGGTTGCACAAAGTCTGGTTTGCCCCATCCTGGCAAGTTTTCGCTTATCCGCCAGTGCGGTGCGCCACCTCAAAAACAATCCGGATTCTCAGGGTCAATTTTCACCATCATAGCTAAGGATATATGCCAAAAGAAACAAACGTTGAAGGAAACAATCAGATGAGCATCAGCCTGGCCGAGCTGAAGGAAAAGAACATCACCGACCTCGCCAAGATTGCCAAGGAACACAATATTCCCGGCGCAAGCGGCTTGCGCAAGCAGGAGCTGATCTTCCAGATCCTCCGCGCGCAGACCGAAAAGAGCGGTTTGATCTTCTCCGAAGGCGTCCTCGAGTGCCTCCCCGATGGATTCGGCTTTCTCCGCGCCCCGGAGTACAACTATCTGCCCGGCCCGGACGACATATACGTTTCGCCATCGCAGATCCGCAAGTTCGACCTGCGCACTGGCGACACGGTTTCCGGCCAGGTGCGCCCACCGAAAGATGGCGAACGGTATTTCGCGCTAATCAAAGTGGAAGCGGTCAATTTTGAAGACCCGGAAGTCGCGCGCAACAAGATCTTCTTCGATAACCTGACGCCGCTCTATCCCCAGGGCCGCCTCAAAATGGAAACCACGAAGGAAAATTTGACCGGCCGCGTGCTGGATCTACTTTGTCCGGTCGGCAAGGGCCAGCGTGGCTTGGTCAACGCCCCGCCGCGAACCGGAAAGACCATGATGCTGCAGTCCATGGCCAATGCCATCGCCACCAATCATCCGGAGGTCGCACTGATCGTGCTGCTCATCGACGAGCGCCCCGAGGAAGTGACGGACATGCAGCGCACCGTCAAGGGCGAAGTGATCAGCTCTACGTTTGACGAGCCGCCGCAGCGCCACATCCAGGTCGCCGAAATGGTTTTAGAGAAAGCCAAGCGGCTCGTTGAGCACAAGCGCGACGTGGTCGTACTGCTTGACTCCATTACGCGTCTCGCTCGCGCGTACAACGCCGTCACTCCACCTTCCGGCAAAGTGCTCTCCGGCGGTATCGACGCCAACGCCTTGCAGCGCCCGCGCCGCTTCTTTGCCGCTGCGCGCCACGTGGAAGAGGGCGGTTCGCTCACAATCATCGCCACCGCGCTGATCGATACCGGCAGCCGCATGGATGACGTGATTTTTGAAGAGTTCAAGGGCACCGGCAACATGGAAATCTACCTCGACCGCCGCCTCGCGGATAAGCGTGTCTTCCCGGCCATCGACATTCAGCGCTCCGGCACCCGTAAGGACGAGCTGCTCCTGCCGCCGGATGAGTTGAGCCGCGTCTGGGTGCTGCGCAAGGTTCTGAGCCCTCTCTCGACAGTCGAGGCTATGGAGCTTTTGATCAGCCGCCTGTCGAAGTCGAAGTCCAACATGGAATTTTTGAGCTCGATGTCCGCACCGACCTGAGTCATCACCAATCCTTCCGTCTCACTCACCATGAAAAAAAGCGCAGTGAGTTTCCCCGCTGCGCCGGTTGAATTGTTCAGTTCAAAGACGAATCGTCAGGCCGCAGCTTCTGCTTCCACCGCGGCGATGTAGTCGATGATGCGCTCCGACCAGCCGTCGATGTGCGTCCAGCCGTTGCCGTAGCTGATGCCGTGCTTGTACGGGGCCACGTTCACCACGTACGCGCGCGGCGTCCAGGCCCGCAGCATGCCGTCGTGCGACTGCTCGTCGGTAATCACGATGAGCCGATGGAGTTCGCGCCACTCCGCCTTCTCGTGAAGCTGTGTCAGCGCGCGCTTGAGGTATGTCCCCGAGTGCGCCTGCGAGTCGAAGATGGCGTCGCGCAACGCGAAGCAGCGACGGGGCGGCAGTTCGACGCAAGCGTCGGAGAAGGTCGCTATGGAAAACTCCTCGGCCTTCTCACGAAACAGGATAGCGAGTCCTGCCGCCGCGTCCATGCGCGTGGTTTCGCCCTTCTTCGAGAGCTTGTAGTTCATCGAGCCGGAGACGTCCACGACGAGTCCGGTCGATCCCGCAAGCCGCTCGAATGCGGCGATGCCCTCGAGCATGGCCTTTTCAAGCGCGTCCTCGAGTTTCGGAGCGTGACGCGCCGCCGTCACGAAACGGAACGGCAGCGCGCGAGCGACGCCCTTGTCCAGTCGCTCACGAATGAGCTTCGGATCGACGCCTGATGCCAGCAGTAGGCGGAGGTTTCGCAGGACGGCCATGCCGCCCAGCTTGCCCTCGCGCAGGAGTCTCTCGAAGTTCTCGCGCTTGTCCTTCCCTGCGGACAAGGCAACCTCCCAGGTATCGGGAGATTCGAGCGTGTTCTCAACGAGCTTCTTCCAGAGTACAGCCTGCGCTTCGTCCTTGGGCTTCGCGTGGCAGAGGAACAGCACGTCGCGGAGCTTGACCGCCGACTCGCGGTCGTACTTCGCAAGCTGGTAGGCGTCGAACTTCGTGAACGCCCGCGCCAGCCCGCGCTTTACGCCCGCAGAAAGCGGCTGCTTCTTTTCCTTCCAGTAGAGCGACACGAACTCGCCGAGTTCGTCGGCGCGCTGGATCACGTCCTCGAGCGTCTCCGCCACGAGCGGGCCCGCGCCCTTGCGGCGCGCGAGTTCGCGCGTGAGGAAGAGCGGCGCGTGACGAAGCTGCATTTCGCCGCGTGCTTCCCGCGCGAGTGCCGCCACAACTTCCGGCTTGTTCTCGGCGGCGAGCGCGGCGATGCGCGTCGCGATGTCGTTGCCCTTCTCGTAGAAGGTGTCTTCCCAGAGCAGGCAGGTGAGCACCGTGCGCCGGAGTGCGCTCTTCGCGTCCACCTTTTGCGCCACTGCGCCCTCGTGCGTCCGCACCGGGAACATCCGCTTCCATACGTTCATCTTTGCCATTGCTGCCACTCCTCCTTTCCGCAAGCCTTTCCTATATTGGTCAGCTCGCCTGGTCGAACAAAATTATTGGACGGTGCAAGAGCCATTCGCCTTCTGTTGCACCGAATCAATGCACCCGCCGCGGGCTCGACGGACTGATGTGAAACTTGCCGTCGGTATTGTGGACGCAGACCAAATCCCCTTCTTCGATCCCGAGCATCCCCGCTAGCCACTCTGGAATGACGATCTTGAGAAATTCCCCTTGCACCTCAGAGATGCCGCGTGAACACTTCATCAGCTCATCGCCCCCGGCAGAGAGAGGGATTATCAAGACCAACTCCCCGTTGACCTTCAACACCGGCCCTTCCAAAGACATCACGTCTTCCATGAGACGCTTCTCCTTTCTTTCTGCTTCAAACTGCTGGACGGGAACATCCGGCCAGGGACATTAGGCGCTCGGACCATTGAGCCACTGGGTCTTTCGATCCAAGTGGGAATCGAACCCACACCTCCCGCGTGTCAGGCGAAGTAACCCTGAGCCCTCACCACGTCCAACTTTTCTTGTCTGCGCGCAAAACATTCGCGCAAGCATTTCTTTGAGAGCCGCCACCCATGACGACGTCTCCTCTAGCCCCGGCGCGAACCGCCGACTGGTCCGCGGTTCGCGCCGGCCAACATCAAGCCGGGAGGAATAGTCGATCAGAGTAGCGGGGCCACAGCCCCACGTCGTTTGACAGACGAAGTAACTCTTCTCCGCGCCATCCCGGCAACTTTTGCGGCGGGAATCAGCGGCCCAGGTATTTGTCCGCCGCTCTATCCATTGAGCTACGGCAGCTTGCGCCGCCGGCAGGAGTCGAACCTGCAACCGTCGGATCCCGATGTAACCCGTGCCTTCACCACGCCGCAAACTTTTTGATCTCTGCACACACCCCCAGCGTTCATCAACGAAGCTCTAATCATTTCGCCAATGTGCGGTTCGCTTGAAACTTCCGGGAGGAACTGGCGCTCACGGTGATTCGGGATTCGCACCCGAGCCTTGCGGCTTCACCTGAAGAAGTAGCCGTGAACTTCACCATCCCGGGACACTCATCCCCCAGTGGATTTGCTTTGGATCGAAACGACTTAGGCGGTTTGTCTTAGAGACGCGCGAACAAGCAGTCCACGAAACCAAGGTCGCCTTGTAATCATTCCGTCTTGGCTTTTGTCTTCGTGTCTCATAGTCTGCTCTTCACGCTCAGTGAGGACCTGCACCAAAATGCAGCGGGTGTACGACTCAGGTATCCTGAAAGTAAACGGAGATTGAATTTCTGTCAAGCACTTTTTTTCAAAACATGCATTTTTGGCCGATTTTTAGCATAACTTGTTAATTTTCAAGTATCTAGCATCGACCGTAGGCACTCCCGGGTCTTCATTCGTATCGCAGGCAAACGATGGGATCGAGATTGGCCGCGAGGTTCGCGGGATAGTAGCCGAAGAACAATCCCACGCCGACGGAAATCACGAACCCGATCGAAACCCAAAGATAAGACAGCGTAGCGGGAATCGAGGGCACGAGAGTGCGCACCAGTGTGGATACGCCCGCCCCGATCAGAATGCCGATGGTCCCGCCGACCAGGGTGAGTACCACCGCTTCCAGCAAGAATTGCAGGCGGACATCCGCGCGGCGCGCGCCGATGGCTTTGCGCACGCCAATTTCCTGGGTGCGCTCGGTCACCGAGATGAGCATGATGTTCATCACGCCGATGCCGCCCACGAGCAGTCCGATCGAACTGATGACCGTGGTGAGAATCACCAGCGCACCAGTGAGCTGGTTCCACAGATTGCTGAGGAAGTCCGGCGAGCTCAACTCGAAATCGTTTTCCTTCCCAGCGGGGATGCGGCGCAGGCGGCGCAAGGCTTGGATAACTTCGCCGTGCGCGGTTTCGACATTGATGTTCTCCGGAACGGTGAATGCCATGAACAGTTCCTTGGCTTCCGGGTACTGCTTCTTGAAGTTGCTGAGCGGGATGACTACAAAGATGTCCACGCCCGGGCCGAAGAACAATCCCTGGTCGTGCTCAAATACGCCGATAACTTCGTAAACGGCACCATTGATGCGCACGGTTTTGCCGAGGGCGTCCGTGTTGGGGAAAAGCGATTCGCTGATGGCCGCGCCCAGCACGACGACCGGCCGCGCATGCTCCTGATCGAACGCGCTGACGAAGCGGCCGCGCTCGATGTTAAACAACGGAATCGCCTCGGTGTACTCCGGCTCAGCGCCGCGTATGACAACCTTCTCGACACTGCGGTCACCGCTGATGATGCGGTTGCTGTCGCCAAAGAAAAAACCTCTGGTGCCAAAGGTCGTGACGATCCGCACGTCGGGTGCGGCCTCCCGCACATACTCGGCGTAGTTGTATTCAAGATACTTGCGGGTTCGAATGCGTTCCGGCAACCGGGAAGGGTCCGTGCCGAAAGGGAATCGTGAAATGAAATAAGTGCGCGAGCCCAGGCGTTCCACCCTGTCTTGCACGAACTTGTTCAGGCCTTGAATGATGGCGGCCATGGAAATCACCGAGGACACGCCGATGACGATGCCCAGCACGGTCAAGGCGGAGCGAACCTTGGACGAGCGCAGCGTCTCCAGCGCGGCAAGGAAATTTTCCCGCGTTTGCGCCAGCGTCATGATCGCCATTAGTCGTACCTCAACGCCACAATCGGGTCGAGCTGTGAGGCGCGCACTGCCGGATAGATCCCGAAAAACAATCCGACCCCGGAACTCAGAAATACTCCCATCACCGCGACCCACGTTTGCACCGCCGCTGGGAATGGCGTATACGTCCGAAGCGCCAGCGCCACCAAAAATCCCAGTGAGATGCCCATGGCTCCGCCGGCGATGCATTGCATGACGCTTTCCACCATGAACTGCCGCAGGATGTCTCGCTTCGTCGCGCCGACTGCGCGCCGCACGCCAATCTCCCTCCGCCGCAGGTTCACACTTACGAGCATCACGTTCATGATGACGATACCGCCGATGACCACCGATATGGAGCTCACCAGAATGAACACGCCGAAAAACGCCGAGCTGATGCTGCGCCACAAGGCCATGTAACTCTCTTTCGTGCCGATGAAGAAATCGTCCTCCATCTTGCCGCTGAGGTGGCGACGCGCACGCAAGACCAGGTCCGCCTGATCCTGCGCCTTTTCAAAATCTCCGGTGTTCGTCTTAACGTTGATAGTCAGACTTGTGTGTGCGCCTTGCATGCGCAGGAACACCGGCAAGGGGACCATGATGAAGTTGTCCTGGTCCTGCCCAAGGACGCTGCCGATTTTCTCTATGACGCCTATCACCAGGAGTTCGTCGTTCCCGACGCGAAAGCTCTTCCCGATGGGATCCATGCCGAGAAACAACTGCTGCACCAGCGTGTCGCCGATCAAGCAGACGTCAGCCCGGTGCTCAGCTTCCACAGCCGTGAAGTAGCGGCCAAACTCTACGGTGCGCGTGTCAATATCCGCCATGCTCGGCGTTTGCCCGTAGAAGTTCACGTCGGCCACCTCTTTGTTGCCGTATCTCGCGTGCACGCTGCCGCTGGCGGTGGCGCCGACCTCCTTGCAAGCGGGGCAGCCTTCGGCAACGGCGCGCATGTCCTCGAGCTCAATCTTCTTGAACTTCAGCGCCTTGATAATGATGTTGAAATCGGTCACCGCGAAGGGAGTGCGCGCGATCTGAAAGACATTGGTGCCGAGATTGGCGATCTTTTGTTCAACGTAGACGTTTGCCCCCTGCACGATGGTCATGACCGTGATGAGCGTGGCCACGCCCATCGTCAGCCCCAACATCGTGAGCGAGGCGCGCAGCTTGTGCGCGCGCAAGGCGCTGAAGCACTGTACAAGATTGTCGCCTGCGGCGAGCATAGGTTTGGAGAAGACTCCCACCCACTTTACCGATTCCTTCGCGCGCGCACCACCGGCTCGCGGGCGACACGGGAGTCGTCACTATGTGAATACGAAGGAAGGGGAGCGGGAGTTACCGAGCCGTGTGCTGGATTCCTTGGGCTCTTCCAAGTTTGAAAGGTCTCTGTTTTCTGTCTGGACCGGCGTTGCCCCTCTCTGGAGCGTAGCCCGTCCTCTGCACTCCGGAGGGTGCTTCGGGGCCGAAGCGAGTCCCGACAGGCTGCTATTGAGCCGCCTGCTCTGCCATCCGTGGCTTCACGTGCGTTTCCAGTCCTTATCGAGGCACGCCCGGAATTTCCGCATTGCTTCAGTCTGGCCGGAACTGGTCAGTGCGACCGCCAGCAGGGGGATCACAAACGGCGCACTGCCTGCGGAAAACGCCCGCATCAGGGTTGCCCTCCCGCCACTTCTGCCAATTTCTTTTCGTGTTCTCGCGCAAGCATCACAATCAGCCGCGCAGTCTCTTCGATCGCCATTGCCGTGTTGTCCACCAGCACCGCATCGGTGGCACGCACAAGCGGGGAAACTTTGCGTTCGCGATCGCGTCGGTCGCGCTCGATCACTTCGTCGAAAACTTCCGCGAGCGTCATTTTTTCGCCCTTTTCCTGGTGCTCTTTCCAGCGCCGTTCCGCGCGCACTTCCGGCGAAGCATCCAGAAAAATCTTCAGCTCGGCTTTGGGAAGAACGACAGTTCCGATGTCGCGCCCTTCCATCACGACGCCGCCACCGGCGCCGGCGCGCTGCTGCTCGGCAACGAGCACTTCTCGCACTTTTGCAATCGTCGCGAGGCGCGACGCGGCCTGTGCAACCTCGGCCGTCCGAATTTCGCTCGTTACGTCCTCTCCATCCAGAAACACACGGTTCTTCGCGCCAGCGGCCTCTTGCTCGAGCGTCGGCGGCTTCAGCTCGATGTGCGTCTCCTTCGCCAGTGCCACGAGACGGGATTCATCGTCAAGTGGGACGGCCTTTCTAAGCGCCTTCAGTGCGAGCGCTCGATACATGGCTCCGCTGTCGAGATACAAATACTCGAGCATCGCGGCAATGCGCCGCGCCACGCTGCTCTTCCCCGAACCCGCCGGGCCGTCAATGGCAATTGTAAGTCTGGGCATTTTCCTGGCACAGCCACTCCTGGCGGTAGGCTCTTTCGGAAGACAAGAACGGCACGCAGAACTTAGGCATGAGTCGCGGGCACAATGGAAATTCGCGGTCCAGTATCATCCGCAATTCTGCTCGGCACTGTTGACTGTGAACTGCTGGCTGTTCACGTCCTCAAAACCCCATGATGTTGTAGCCGCAATCGACAAAGATCGTCTCGCCGGTAATGCCCGAGCCCGCTTCCGAAAGCAGAAATGCAGCGGTCGCGCCGACCTCGGCGGCATCGACATTGCGTTTCAGCGGGGCGCGCTCCACTTGGGTTTTGAGCATATCGCCGAAGTTCGCGATTCCTCGCGCCGCCAGCGTCTTGATAGGCCCGGCGGAAATGGCGTTCACGCGGATAGCCCTCTGCCCAAGGTCGTTCGCCAAATAGCGGACCGTCGCTTCCAGCGCCGCCTTGGCCACGCCCATTACGTTGTAGTTCGGAACCACTTTCTCGGAACCGTAGTACGTCAGCGTGACCATCCCGCCGCCAGCGGTCATGAGCGGCGCGGCGCCGCGCGCTACTGCAATCAGGGAATAGACGCTGATGTCATGCGCGATGCGAAAACCTTCGCGCGTAGTGTTGAGAAAGGGACTTTTCAGCTCTTCCGGCGGAGCAAACCCCACGCTGTGAACCAGGCCGTGCAGCACGCCGTAGCGCGACTTCAACTCATCGAACAATCGCGCGATCTCATCGTCTTTCGTGACGTCGCACATGAACCCCGCGGCGCCCGGCATCTCGGCGATCAGGTCCCTGGCTTCGAGCTCGAGCCGTTCGTTTTGATAGGTAATCGCCAGCCGCCAGCCGGCTTGGTGCAGTTTCTGGGCGATGGCCCACGCGATGCTGCGCTTGTTGGCCAGTCCGAAGATGACCGCTGTTTTCTGCGTCTCGCTCATTCTGGAGTCCTCAGTTGTCAGTCTTCAGTTCGCCGTCAAAAAAACAAAGCAACTCTTATATATTGCTTTCCTTTAATCTCGCCATTTTTCGCGCCGTTTGACGATAGCGGAGCGGTTCAAATGCGATGAAAGGCCTTCTCAATTTCCTTTATGGAATAGCGCAGCACCACTGGGCGCCCGTGCGGACAGCTCATCGGGCAATCGGTTTTCGCCAGCGCGTCCAGCAGCCATTCCATTTTCGATTGTTCGAGCGGCATGTTCACCTTGATCGCCGCGTGGCACGCCGTGGACGCCGCGATTTTTGCCTGTAATGTTTCAATTGAAATCGCGGCGTTTTCTCGCTCGATGCCGTCGAGAATTTCGGTGAGTAGTTTTTCTGCGTCCGGTGCGCCGACTCCCGCGGGCGCAGCCTGGATGGCCACGCTCTTTGGACCCATGGGCTCGACCTCGAAACCATTCGCGGCTAATTCTTCCGCGATCTTTTCAAACGTGACGATCTGCCGCGGCGACAACTCAATCACCAGCGGCATGAGCATGCGCTGCGCTTTCACTTTTCCGGCGCGCCGGGCCTCCAGGTGCTGTTCGAAAAGGACGCGCTCGTGCGCCACGTGCTGGTCTACGATCCACAGTCCTTCGCCGTTCACCGCGACGATGAAACTCGCGCTGACTTGCCCAAGCGGTTTTAGGTCGGCGATTTGTTCCGGTCGCGGCAGGCTCGCGGGAGCGTCCGCGCTCGGGGGGGCGAGATTCGCGGCCCAATTTCCGGCGGTGGAAATTCGCACCGGTGCCTCACCGGCGCCAAATGCAGTTCCTGAAGTGAATGGAATCCGCTGCTCGACCGGCTGCATCGGCGCGACCGTGAGATCGTATCCGCCATCCGAGCCGACGCCGCAGCCCACTCCGATTTCTTCTATCGGCGGAATGATCGCGCGCGGCACTCCCGATTCCACCGGTGCGGGCGTCATTCCGCCAGAAAACGGACCGTTCCCGAAGCCCGCCGTTTGCGGTCCGGTGGCCGCGGCGGCGGCAAAACTCGCGATGGGACGCGCGCCCATCAATGCCTGGCGAATCGCATCGCGCGCAAAATCGTGGACAAATTGCGAGCGCCGGAAGCGCACCTCGATTTTCGCAGGATGCACGTTGACGTCGACTTCGTCGTAGGGCATCTCCAAAAAAAGCAGCGTCGCGGGAAAAACTGCCGGCGGCAGGATGTTGCGATAGGCCTCGTGAATAGCGTGGAGAATCAGCCGGTCGCGCACCAGCCGACGGTTCACGAAAATGTAGATTCCATTGCGATTCATCCGCTGTATGTCTGGGCGCGACGTAAATCCACTTACCGTCAGCGATGCTTTTTCTTCCTCCGGCTCGAGTGCTGGCTCGGTGATGGCCGCGCGGAAGGGAGCAGAAACCGCTGGAATTTCGACCAGCTCTTCCAGCGCTTGCCGTCCGAAGAGCTGATACACGCGGTCGGCCAGCTTTTCCGCGGGCGGACAGTTAATGATTTCCTGTGTCGGCGTCGTGAGAATAAACTGCTTCGCTGGATTCGCCAGCGCGTAATGCGTGACCAGCGAAGCGATGTGGCCCAGCTCCGTGGTGTCCGACTTGAGAAATTTCCTGCGCGCGGGAACACAGTAAAAAATGTCGGCGACGTTGATGGTTGTTCCCGCCGGCAACCCCGCCGGCTTTACGTTAACCAGTTTGCCCCCCGCGAATTCGATGCGCGTGCCTTCAGCTTCCGCTTCGTCGCGCGTTTCAAGCAGCAGTCGCGATACCGCCGCGATCGTCGGCAACGCTTCCCCGCGAAACCCCAGCGTGGCAATCGAGAGCAGGTCGTCCGCCGAGCGCAACTTGCTCGTGGCATGGCGTTCGAACGCCAGCAGCGCGTCGTCGTGCGTCATCCCGTGACCGTCGTCGATCACGCGAATCATGCGCTTGCCGCCGACTTCCACTTCGACGCGAATGGTCTTCGCGCCCGCGTCGATGGCGTTCTCCAGCAGCTCTTTCACCACCGATGCCGGGCGCTCGACAACCTCGCCCGCGGCGATTTTATTCGCCACTGCTTCCGGCAATATGCGTATTCGGCTCATTTTTCTTTGATCGCGATCCCGAGTTGGTCGAGTTGTTCTTTGTCGACGCTTGACGGCGAATCCGCCATCAAGTCCTGGGCGGCGGTGGTCTTTGCAAAGGCGATCACTTCGCGAATGGACTTTTCGCCGGCGAGGAGCATGACCACGCGGTCAATGCCGAGGGCGATGCCGCCGTGCGGGGGCGTGCCGTAGGTCAGCCCGTCGAGGAAAAAACCGAAGCGGCGGCGCAATTGTTCTTCGGACAGGCCTAGCGCTTTGAAAAGACGTTCCTGAATGTCCTGGCGGTGGATTCGAATGCTGCCGGAGCCGAGTTCGTTGCCATTCAGCACGAGGTCGTAGCCCTTGGAACGCACTTCCCAGGGCGCGGATTCGAGTTTTTCGAGGTCTTCGTCGACGATTCCGGTGAAGGGGTGCTGCGCGCTCACCCAGGATTTGTCGGACTCGCTCCATTCGAACAGCGGAAAGCCGGTGAGCCACAGAAATTTCCACTGGGATTTGTCGATTACGCCGAGTGCTTCGCCAAGTTGCAGCCGCAATTGTCCCGCGATGAGCGCGGCAGCTTCCGTGCCTTTGATTTGCTCCTTGGCGGAAACAGCAACGACGAGATCGCCCGATTTCGCGCCGCAGGCGTCGGCCAGCTTCTTCACATTCTCGGCGCCGATCAGTTTTTCTACAGTTGACGTTAGTCCCTCAGGAGCGACTTTGACGAAATAGGCACCGCGCGCTTTGAGCGATTTGGCTTTCTCGGTTAACTCGTCAAGCTGCTTGCGTGAATAAACTGCGGCTCCGGGCGCCGCGAGCGCGAAGACGCTTCCCTCGATTTGCAGCTTCTGTTTTGCTTCTTGCGGGAAGCAATCGGTGACTTCCTGCAACACCATGCCAAAGCGCAGGTCCGGCTTGTCGCTGCCGTACTTTCGAATGGCATCCTTATAGAGCATGTGCGGAAACGGGTCTTCCGCCTTGATCCCCGCTACGGCACAGGCACGCACCATCACTTTTTCGATCACCTGAAAAATGTCTTCCTGCCGCGGAAAAGACATCTCGAGATCGAGCTGCGTGAATTCCGGCTGGCGGTCGGCGCGCAAATCTTCGTCGCGGAAGCACTTGACGATCTGGAAGTAGCGGTCGAGGCCACCGATCATCAGAATCTGTTTAAAGATTTGCGGGGATTGCGGCAGCGCGTAAAACTGCCCGTGATGCACTCGGCTGGGCACGAGATAATCGCGCGCGCCTTCCGGCGTCGAGCGCGTGAGCATGGGCGTTTCCACTTCGAGGAAACCCATTTCGTCCATCACCTTGCGAATTTCTAAGATGATCTTGTGGCGCAGCGCGAGATTCTGGTGCGGCTTCGGCCGGCGCAGGTCGAGATAGCGGAAGCGCAGGCGCGTCTCTTCCGCAACGTTGATTTCGTCTTCGATCGGGAAGGGTGGCGTCTTGGCGTTGTTGAGAATATGCAGCTTCGCCGCCACAAGCTCGACTTCCCCGGTGGCCAATTCTGGATTGGCTTTCTGGCGCTTGAGGACCTGGCCTTCCACGGCGACGACGAATTCGCTGCGCGCCTGCTCGGCTTTGGCATGCGCCGCCGGCTGTGTCTCTTTGTTAAAGACCACCTGCACCATGCCGGTGCGGTCGCGCACATCGAGAAAGAGCAAATTGCCGAGGTCGCGGCGGCGTGCGACCCAGCCCATTACAATAGCGTCGCGGCCTACGTCCTTGGCGCGCAGTTCGCCGCAGTAATGCGTGCGCTTCAAGTTGCCGAGAAAATCGAGCAAGCTGTCCTTCCTCTCCGAATGCAAAGCTCGTTGCTGTAGCTCAGCCTCCGGGCCTGAGGTCTTATCCGCAGCCGAGCCGCCACGGCGGCGCGTGAGAAAATCCTCACCCCTAAAGGGGTGAGCTACAACTGCTTCTTCAAATGCTCGAGCAAGTCTGGTTCGGTGTACTTCGCCTGCGAGCCATCCGCCAATGTCTTCAGCGTCCATAAGCCTTCGGATACTTCATTGTCGCCGAGAATCAGCGCGTACTTCGCGCCGAGCTTGTCTGCCTGGCCGAGCGCCTTGCCGAACTTTTGCTCGACCGGAGGTAGCTCCACACGGAAGCCCGCCTTGCGCAGATCTTTCGCAGCGCGGATGGCGGTCGCGTGAGCTCGTTCACCCATCCAGGCGATGTACACGTCGCGGCCTTGCAGGGCAGGCGCTTTCCCGCTCTCCTGTAGCGACAAGATCAAACGATCTTCGCCGATGGCAAACCCGATGCCCTTGGTCGGCGGCCCGCCCAGCAATTCTACCAGTCCGTCGTAACGCCCGCCGCCGCAGACGGCATTTTGCGAACCGAGCCCCTGCGCCGTGATTTCAAACGTCGTCCGCATGTAATAGTCCAGCCCGCGCACGAGGCGCCAGTTCTCGCGGAAGAAGATGCCGCGCATTTCGAGCTGGTGTTTTACGGCAGCGTAGTGCGTCGCGCAGGCTTCGCAGAGGTGATCGGCGATGCGCGGCAGTGTGGCGATGATGCCCTGCTCGCTTTCGAGTTTGGAATCGAGCACGCGCAGCGGATTCGTTTCGATGCGCCGCTGGCTGTCCGGCCCGAGCCTGTCCTTCACTTTCAGGAGCTCCGCGCGCAGCAGTTCAACGTATTTCGGGCGGCATTCGCGGCACCCAATGGAATTGATATCAAGCTGCACGCCCTGCAATTCCAGCCGGTCGAAAAACGTCATGACCATTTCAATCGCTTCGGCGTCGATCGCCGGCGCGTCGCTGCCGCCCAGCACTTCCGCGCCGATCTGATAAAACTGCCGGTAGCGCCCCTTCTGCGGTCGCTCCCGCCGAAACATCGGCCCCATGTAGTACAGCTTCACCGGCGCGGGCAGCGACTGCATCCCATGCTCGATGTACGCGCGGCAGACACTCGCCGTGGCCTCAGGGCGGAGGCCCATCTCTCCGGCCTTTAGGATGTTGTAGGCAATTTCCTCCACCAACCTTATATCCCCCTGAGCTGTCATCCACTTGTCGGGGGGTATAGCCTTAATCGCCAGATCCATCGCGTCGTCGTCAGTAACCGTGAACATCTCTTTGTTCACTATGTCTGTGTCAAGACCAATGGAGCGCGCGAATAGTTCCAGGTCCTCAAGGATGGGGACGCGAATCTCCCCAAATCCAAACGTGCTGAACACGCTTCGGGCAGTGTCCTCAACACGATTCCACAACGCAGTTTCCGGAGGCAGGAGATCACGCGTTCCGCGGATCGCCTGGAACTTGCGCGGCTTCTCTTCTTTTTTGGCTGCGCCTTCGCTCACTCGGTGGGTTCCTCGCGATAAATATTCTTATAGCCGACGTAGCGCTGTGCGTAAGCGTCAATCGATGCCTGATCGATCCCCGTAAGCATGCGCTTCACTTTGCCCGGCGAGCCCATGACCAAGCTGCCCGCAGGAATCGCGGTGCGCTCGGTGAGGAGCGTGCCCGCAGCGACGATGCTGCCCGCGCCGATCGTTACGCCGTTCAGAATGACCGCGCCCATTCCGACGAGGCAGCGCGACTCGATGGTACAGCCGTGCAGCGTCACCGAATGGCCAATGGTGACGTCATCGCCGAGGATGAGCGGATACTCGTCGCGCATGACGTGCAGCACCGAGCCGTCCTGAATGTTGGTGCGCGCGCCGATGCGAATGTAATGCACGTCGCCGCGAACCACCGAGCACGGCCAGACGCTCGAGTCCTCCCCAATCACCACGTCGCCGATGATGACGGCCGAGGCGTCGATATAGGCCGATTCCGCGATTTGCGGCTGCTTGCCGCGATAGGGCCGGATGTCGGGTTCGCGGGTCATCGTTGCCGGCTCGAGGGTGAGTCGGAACAGGCTGAAATGTAGCTAACCATAACCACCACCTCCCCCCGGCTTTTTTGTAAGTGTTGCATCTAAAGGATTTAGCTTTTCTATACGTTATTTAAAATCAACACTTAGGTGGCCTCCTGCAAGTGTTGATTCTAAATGATCTACATGGGGGCAATTTTTCGAGAGATTTTGCCATGAATCCGCCCTGGCAAGACCGCAAAAAGAAAATGCGGCAACACGGTTGCCGCACTCCAAAAACAGTCGTTTCCAAAACGCATGATAGTTGAAAAGGCTGAGGCGGTCAAGAAAAAGTTAACGAGAAAAAGTTAACGGGAAAAGATAGAAGGAGTCGGCTTGTCGATCTGGACGGCGCGGCGCAACTGGGTCATCATCCGCTTTATGGAAACCCGCTGCGCACAGTGCGGAGCCGCGATGACTTGCAAGCCGGAAGGCGGCTGCTGGTGCGCGGAATTGCCGCACGTCCCGATGCCCATTGGTGCGGAAGGATGCCTGTGCCAGAACTGTTTGCGCGCCAAGATCGAAGCGCTGCAGAATCCCGGCAAAAGAAAAGAAGCGTGAAGCTTCAGTCGATCTGAACCGCGGGGCCGCCCATGGTGCCCGCCACTTGCGCCAGACGCGCGACGACGGCGCGGGCGACGGTGTAGAGACTCTTCGCACCTGCGCCATCTTCGCCGAGCGCCGCCACCGGCTTGCCAGTGTCCCCACCGATGCGAATGCGCGGATCGATTTCAATTTCGCCAAGTACCGGCACGCCGTAAGCCAGCGCGGTTTTCGCTCCTTCACCGTGGCCAAAGATGTCCAACGACTTGCCGCAGTGCGGGCAAGCGAACGTGCTCATATTCTCGACCACGCCGAGCACCTCCACGTTCACTTGCCGGAACATTTCGATGGCCTTGCGAACATCAGCAAGCGCCACGGTCGATGGCGTGGTCACCAGCACAGCGCCGGTCACGGCCACCGTTTGGATCAGCGTCAACTGCACATCGCCCGTCCCCGGCGGAAGATCGATGATTAAGTAATCCAGCTCGCCCCATTCCACGCTGCGCAGGAATTGAGTAATCACGCTGTGCAGCATCGGCCCGCGCCAGATCATGGGCTTGTCGCCGGGGTTCAGCAGGCCCATGGAAATCATCTTCAGCCCTTGCGATTGCACGGGAATGATGTGCTTATCGCTCGTGGCCTCCGGCTGCTGCGTCGCGCCCAGCATGATCGGCACGTTCGGCCCGTAAACGTCGGCGTCGAGCAAACCAACTTTGTGACCGAGCTTCGCCAAAGCCAGCGCGAGATTCACCGCGACGGTGGTCTTGCCGACGCCGCCTTTGCCGCTGGCAACGGCGACGAGGTTCTTTACGCCGGGGATCGGCTGGCGTTCGGGCATTTGCTGTGGTGCTGGAGGCATTTAGTTTCCTTTTCTCGGTTGCATCATGCGTTGGCGCCGTGGCATTTCTTGTATTTTTTTCCCGACCCGCAGGGGCAAGGATCGTTGCGGCCTACTTTCGCGCCAACCTTCACGGGCTTGGGTGCTTCAGCCTGCGCGGGGCCCGTCTGATACTGCAAATCTTTTTGCTGGCGCTGCTGGCGGCGCTCGATTTCACGCGCCACGGCGGGCAAATGCTGTGGCTCGCCGGCCCGCGCTGCGGCGCTTGCGGCAACGGCATCAGCGCGCGGGCGCGTTGGCTGCGGCGGAGACGAAGGTTGCGGCGCACCCGGAGGCGGTTGCTCGCCCTGCTGCATCTGAATGTGAAAGAGATAGCGGATCGTTTCATTATCGATGCGCGCCATCATGTCTTCGAAAAGCGTGAAGGCCTCTTTCTTGAACTCGACGATGGGGTCTTTTTGCGCGTAGCCGCGCAGCCCGATGCCTTCTTTCAAATGGTCCAGCGAGAGCAGGTGGTCTTTCCACTGCGAATCGACCACGTCGAGGATAATGCGGCGCTCGAGCCAGCGCATCAGGTCCGCGCCGAACTGCTTTTCTTTTTCCTCGTAGCGCTTGGTGACGGCTTCGGCCGCGGCGTCGGCAAGCTGGTCGTGGCTCAGGGCGCCGGGATCGGCCCCTGCAGCTTTCATGTCAATACCGAACTGCGCGTTGCTCTCCGCGAGGAACTGCGTGGTGTTCCATTGATCGGGATGCTGCTCGCGCGGACAGAACGTCTCGGCGAGTTCGCGCACGACGTCTTCGGCGATGCCGAGCACGTAATCACGCTGGTCCTTGCCTTCCAGCGCGGAGCGGCGAATCGCGTAAATTGTTTCGCGCTGCTTGTTCATCACGTCGTCGTATTCGAGCAAGTGTTTGCGCGCGTCGAAGTTCTGCGCTTCGACGGTTTTTTGCGCGTTCTCGATGCGCCGCGAAATCAATCCGGACTCGATGGGCACGCCCTCGGTCATGCCCAGGCGGAACATCAGCGCCTTCACGCGTTCGCCGCCGAAGATGCGCATCAGGTCGTCCTCGAGTGAAAGGAAAAAACGCGAGGAGCCGGGGTCACCTTGGCGTCCCGCGCGGCCACGCAACTGGTTATCGATGCGCCGCGCCTCATGGCGTTCCGTGCCCAGGATGTGCAGTCCGCCCAGCGCGACGACTTCGTCGTGTTCGGCTTTGCACTGCCCGGCGAACTGCTCGTACACCGGCTTCCACTGGTCGGCCGGCACTTGAAAAATCTTGCCTTCGTGCTGGAAGAGCACCATCGTGACCGCGGGCTGAGCGCCGTTGCCGCCCGCGGGATCTGCGCCGATGACCGCTGGAGCCGCCGCATAGGGCATGGCCAGCTTATTTTTCAGAAAATGGTCGCGTGTCATTTGCTCGGGGTTGCCGCCGAGAAGAATGTCCGTGCCGCGGCCGGCCATGTTGGTCGCGACGGTGACCGCGCCTTTGCGCCCGGCCTGCGCCACAACGCGGGACTCGCGCTCGTGTTGCTTGGCGTTCAGCACCTGATGCGGGACGCCGCCTTTTTTCAGCAATTCCGCGATGGCCTCGGACTTTTCAATGGAGATCGTGCCCACCAGCACGGGCTGGCCGCGTTGGTGATATTGGCGGATGCCGTTGGCGAGCGAGTTGTCTTCCTGCATGATGCCGTTCACCACGGCTTCAAACTTTTCTTTTTCCGTGCGGTAAACAACGTCCGGAGATTCAATGCGGATCAAATGGCGGTTCGTCGGAATGACCGTGACGTCCAAATTGTAAATCTTGCCGAACTCCGCCGCTTCCGTTTCCGCCGTACCGGTCATGCCCGAGAGTTTCTTGTACATGCGGAAATAATTCTGAAAGGTAATCGTCGCGAGCGTCTGGTTTTCGCGCTCGATCTTCACGCCTTCCTTAGCCTCCACGGCCTGGTGCAAACCGTCGGACCAGCGGCGGCCGGGCATCTGGCGGCCGGTGAATTCATCGACGATGATGACTTCACCGTCTTTTACGACGTAATCCACGTCGTTCTTGTAAAGCGTGTGAGCCCGCAGCGCCTGGTAGACGTGGTGCATGATATCGATGTTCGCCGGATCGGACATGTTGGTAAGGGATAGAAGGCGTTCGCACTTGGCAAACCCTTCTTCGGTGAGCGTCGCGGTGCGGTGCTTTTCGTCGAGCGTGTAGTCGATGTCCTGAATCAACTTGGGGATGATTTTGTCGATCTTGGCGTATTTGTCGGTGGACTCTTCCGACGGCCCGGAAATGATCAGCGGGGTGCGCGCCTCATCGATTAGGATGGAGTCGACTTCGTCGACGATGGCGAACTGGTGTCCGCGCTGCACGCATTGCGCGAGGTCGTACTTCATATTGTCGCGCAGGTAATCGAAGCCGAATTCGTTGTTGGTGCCGTAAGTGATGTCCGCGCCATACGCCGCGCGGCGCTGGTCGTCATCGAGGTCGTGCACGATCACGCCAACGCTCAATCCCAGCGCGCGGTAGAGTGGACTCATCCATTCCGCGTCGCGGCGCGCTAGGTAATCGTTCACGGTAACGATGTGAACGCCGCGCCCGGCCAGCGCATTCAAAACCGCAGGCAGCGTCGCGACGAGCGTCTTGCCTTCGCCCGTCTTCATTTCCGAGATCTTGCCTTCGTGCAGGACGATGCCGCCGATGAGCTGCACGTCGAAATGCCGCATGTTCAGGAAGCGGCGGCCGGCTTCGCGGACCAAGGCGAATGCCGGCACGATCGCCTGCTCCAGCGCCTTCTGCAACTGCTCTTTGTAGGCAGGCTCTGCGGGATCGGCATCCTTCAACTGCTCCTGCACCTGGGCGCGGAGCTCCGCAAAACGCGTTTTGAGGCCTTCATCGTTGAGCGACTGCACCTCGGGTTCTAGCCCGTTGATGGCCGCGATGATGGGCCGCAATTTCTTGATGTCGCGCTCGTGTTTGGTGCCGATAAACCGAGCGACAAGCTTGTCGATGAACTTGGCTAGATCCATGAGGGGTGTAGCCGTCTCCTGACGGTTCTCTGCGTGCTCGCTTGCACGGGGCAGTACAATGCCGCGAGTGCAAACATCTCATTCTAACTGGTTGGGTGCGCCAGCGCCAAGAAACACGACGTGGGCTCTCGCCGAACAGGGACATCGCGAACTGTGCGGCGGAATGGGGCTTTACTTGGAACCAGCGACGCCAGCGGGCACCGGAACGCCGTCGCTTTCGGCGGCGCTGTGATTGCTAGAATTGTTGGAGAGGTTTCCGGCCAGCATGCGCCGGTACTTGCTGCGCTCGTCGAGGTTCATGTCTACGATCTCGAAGGCCATGTCTTGAGCGCGGGAGTCGCGCATGAGGGCCGTAGCCTGTAAGTTCCTCATGCCAATTTGCAATCTCAATTGTACCTGCGTCCCGGGCGTCAGGTGCCGGCTGAGGGTCGCAACGCCTCCGGTCAGGCTGGCGGTTTTGATCTCCATGGAACAACTTTCTTTGAGGTTCGTGCACACCGCCCTGACCGACTTCCGCAGCCGGACGCGCGCGTGCCGGCGCTGCCGCACAAATTTCGACGTGACTGGAATCTCCAGCGGTGCGAGCGTGAGGTCTTCCTTGTCAATTCCGCTCTTGGGCAGATAATCGCGAACCCAGTCCGGATCGAGTTTCTCGAGCGCCTGCAGCGCAGCGATGCGCAGTTCCTGCGGCTGGACCCAGCCAAACACTTTCTTGGCCTCGAGGAGGCGCTTTAAGGTGCTGCCCGATTCTGGCGCCTGAATTCTCCCCAGTGCTTCGATGGCCTTGACACGCAGATACGGTCCGCCACCGGGGGGCAAGTCGCCGTCGGCGAGGGTCAGCAGTTTGCCGAGCGCCTCGCGATCCGAGGTGACGCCGATCTCGTCGATCACCAGCGGCGTCACCAGCGGATCCACGTGATCGATCAGCTCGAGCAGGATGTGGCACCTTCTGGCCGCTCCACTGGCGGAAATCTGCCGCACGATACGGTCTTGCGATGTCCGTGGAAATTCTTTCATTCGGCCCGGCAGATATACCATGACCGATTCCGGATCGAGCCTGCTCAGCAGCCCGGCCATCTCCACGGCCTCGGCCACCGGCCCGCCGCGCACCGTGCTGCGGAGATACTGAACGGCCTCTTCGCCCAGATCGCCCGCCAAATTCGCCACATGTTCGGAATCCTCACGCAGACTGCAACGATTGAAACGCGCCGAGAGCTGCTCCATGGTCGTTTGCGGCATTAGTTTGAGAACATTGGTCAGCCCCGCAGCCACCTGGCGCGCCTTCAGCGCCTCCTCGACAAACTCCGGCACGCGCTCCTCGATTCCCATTTTTGATCGCAGGCTGCGCGCGATTCCCGGCCGCTGCGACTCGACGCAGGCGACGAGATCGAGTGCCTGCTCCATCGCCGGAAAATAGCGGCTGGTGGCCGCTTCCTGGCTCAGCCGTACGAAGGCCGCGCTCACCAACCCTTGGAGTTCCGAGTCCTGCTCCACGCTGAGCTGCAAACCAAGGTGCCGCAGGGCTTCGCTGAGCAACCTCGGATCGGCCTTGGCATACAGTTCGGCCATCTCGGAGAGTCCCACCGCGGTTTTCTTCCGCGCCTCGGCCTCTTCGCTGTCCGCGCAAGCTGCATAATTCTGAAGAATGCTGATGGCCTCGGCGATGTTGCCTTGCTCGATCAGTCCGCCCACATAGGAGTGCACGTTGCGCGGCGGAATACACCACGCCTCTCCTGATAGGAGGACGGCGCGTTTGCCGCTTTCCGGCACCGCCGCCCAGAACTGCCGGTCGAGAATCTCGCGGTGCGATTGCACGAGCATCCCGGCTTCGCTCATCTTGTCTTCATGAGCGCCGAGAATCTTTCGCAGGTTCTCGATTTCTTGGTTCATGCGGTCGAGCATCTGGCGAACGGCGTTGACTTTGACTTCGCCGCGTTCAAACCGCTCCAGCGCGAAACGGATCGCCAGGTGTTCGGCGAGCTGCACGATCACCGACTCGTCCGGCTTGGCGTTGGGCGCTTGCGCCGCCAGGCTTGCGAGTGCTTGCTTCAACATGTCTTGCGCGCGGCCCGGCAATTGCGACACCTGCTCCTGGAACACACCCGCCGCAGCCACTCCACCTTGCCCCGTGCCGACGTGCCCAAAACTAGTCAGGGCGCTGAGAATTCCGAAGATCTCATCTTCGCTCGGCTCACCGTGCCCGCCGGTTCCGCTACCTCTTCCCGCACCAAGCCCAGCACCAAGCCCGGCACCGAGCCCAGCACCGATCGCCCCAAGAGAGCCAACTCCGGCACTGGACGCTGGCCCAGAAACGGGACCCACACCGCTACCGCCTGCAGTCCAAAAACCTGTACCCGGCCCAGTCCCAGTGCTTGTCCCACCGTCGGCCGCTCCTCCTCCATAACCTGAGCCGCCTCCCGCGAGTCCGGCCGCACCAGAATCTCCCGCCCCCGCAGCTCCTCCGGCGGGCATTGGTCCCCCCGGGCCCGGTCCAGAAACTCCACCGCTTTTCGAACCCTGCGCCGCGGCAATCAATTCGAGCAGCTTCTGGGGATCGTTCAACCACTGTCTGAATTCTTCTTGGTCGCCGCCAAGCGATGCGGCGGCAATCTGCGCGGCCATGCTCGCGTCTTTCAGCCGCGCATCGGTGGCCACGAAGTAAATCTCATTGATGTGGATTCCCTGCGCGCCCGCGAGAGCGGCTTTCAATTGCAGGGCAAGCTCGGCGGGTTTGGCTCTGCCGGTGGGAAAAGCGCGCACGAATCGGCCAATCTCTTCTTCCGTGACTGAAGGGAAAAACTGGACGCTGGCCAGACCCGCCGCCGAAAGCAACTGCGCAAATTGCTTTTCAGCGGGTGAGCCTTCCAGGGGCACACCATCGAGCAGGAGCTGGGAATTTGTCGCTCCGAGCAATAGCCCCGAGTCCGTTCCCATAGGAATGGCGGTGCGCAGCTCCTGCCAGGCGGTCTGGAGCTGTTCGATGGTCCGGACATGCTCGTACCCGTACAGTCGGGCAAACTTCAAGAGTATGTTGAGACTTCTTACGAAGGCGCGTCCGGCCGCTTTTTTGGGGTCTGCTTTCATCCTGAGCCGCGTGGGACCTCAATAGAACGTCCTCTCTAGTACCGTAGGGTCAGGCGCTGTCCGCCGCAATGGTACAGCAGTCCCATGTGTCCGGGAGGTCAAGCCACCATGAGGGCGGCCAGGCCCTGACCAAACGGACGGGTGACCGGAGGGAGAGGACAGGTAGGAAGGGGATGTTCCCGTCGTGAAAAAATCGAATCGCGCCGGATCTAGGCTAGCTCTTCGAGATGGCCACGCGCCCGCGGCGCCGCGTGCGATTGGTGACTTGCGCAACCATCGGCAGCCCACCCAGCTCCAGCAATAATTTCCGCAAGCGGTAACGTTCATCCAGATCCATGTCCACGAATTCGAAAGCCATCGCCTGAGGCCGCGCTCCGCGGACAATGGCCTGCGCCTTGATGTTGCGCACGCCCAGCGAGAATTTCAGCGACAACAACGAGCCCGGAGCCAGATGGCGTTCCCCGGAACCAATTCCGCCCCCCAGGTTTAGCTCCGGAATGGACAGTTTGAAGTTTTCCCGCAAATTCGTTGTCGCCGCAATGAGGTTGCGCGAAAGCTTCAAGCGTGCGTAGCGCCGCTGTCGGATCACGGAAGCATTGGGATCGGGATCCGTGGGTTCGAGCGTCAATTCCTTGCGGTCAATTCCGCTGGCGGCAACCTTTTCCATACCCACTGCCTGATCGACGCGCAGTAACGCCTGCGCTGCAGCGATTCTCAATTCGTTTGGGTACACCCAGCGCCAAACTTGCCGGGTTTCCAAAATATGCTGTAACAGCGCGCCGGACGCAGAAGCGCGCAATCGGCCGAGCGCCTCAACCGCTTTCACCCTCGTAAAGGGAGGCGTCTCGTCGTTCTGCATCAGTTCGATCAGTCGCGGAATGCAGATGGCTTGCCCGCTCATCCCCATTTCGTCGATGGCCAGCGGGCGAATCAGCACATCGAGCGAATCGTAGAGGGCCGTGAGCAACCGCGCCCGCTCCTCAGGTGGCGCTGCGGAAAGCTGCCGGACGGCCCGGTCATGCGAAGAACGCGGCCACTGCGAAAGCCGCGCCGGCAGAATCTTCTCCACGTTCTCCGGGGATAGCTGACTCACCAAGCCGATGGTTTCGGCGGATTCGTTAGCGGGAGCGGTCTGCAGCGTTTCGAGGAGTCGTTGCGTGGCATCTTCTCCCAGGTTGCGGACAATCATGGTTAGCAGATCGCAATCCTCTCGGAATCCGCAGTGTCCGAATCGATTCGTTATATAGTGGATCGTGGCCTTGGGCATCAGGCTGAGGATATCCATCATTCCGTCCGCGATCTGGCCGCTGCGCATCGCTTCTTCGATGAATTCCGGCAGTCGTTCTTCCGCTCCGATCCGTGGCCGCAGGCTCTGCGTCGATCCCGGCCTCTGCGCCTCCACGTTATCGAGCGACGAGAGTGCTTGCTGCATCGCCGGGTAGCAGCGCTTGGAGGCCGCTTCCTGGCTCAATCTCACAAATGCGGCGCTCACTAGCGTTTGCAATTCCGGCTCACGTTCGATGGCCAACTGATTACCCAGGCGGCGAATCGCCTCCATCAAAGCGCTTCCGTCTCCGCTGCCGTACAGTTCCCCCAAATCCGAGAGTCCGATCGCCGTGGTTCGCCGTGCTTCCGGCGCTTCCAGCCCGACGCAGGAAGCGTATTTCATCAGGATCTCGTTGACAGTCTTGAGTTCCCCACGCCGCAGCATGTCTTCCAGGAAGGCGCGCACGTTGCGCGGCGGCACGCACCACGCTTCGTCCGACGTCAGCACCTCTTTCTTGTTCTCCTCCGGTACCTGCTCCCAGAATTCCTGGTCCAGTAACTCCGTATACGACTGCACGGAGAGCCCCGCCTGCGCCATCATGTCTTCCTGGGTGGAAAGGATCTTGCGCAGCGCTTCAATTTCCGTATTCATGCGGTCGAGCAGTTGTTTTACAGCGTTGACGCGCAGTTCGCCTTTTTCGTAACTGTCCAGCGCGAAGCGGATCGCCACGTGTTCCGCCAGTTTGAGCAGCATTGGCTTGTCTGGCTTGGCATCGGGGGCCTGCGCCGCGAGTCCTGCCAAGGCCTGCTGCAGCGTGTACTGCGCACGCACCGGCATGGCGCTCAGGCGCGATTGGAACGTTGGCACGTCCATGCGGTGTTCAGAATCTTTCCGCGATTTGCCCAGTTGCGCGAACAATCCCAGCATCGAACGAACGTCTTCTTCCTCGACACTGAATCCGCCGCCTGTTCCCGCGCCCGTACCAGCTCCCGGTAGACTGGCAACTCCCGCAGTCGAGCCACCTCGCAACAGGGCCGAGGCGGTCAGCCATTTTCCGGGCCCGGCACTTTCAGTTCCCCCGGCCGTTCCGCCGCCGGTTCCGGTCCCTCCGCCGCCACCGCCGACCCCACCACCCCCGCCGCCACCGACTCCACTGCCATCACCAACTCCACCACCACCGCCGCCACCTGCACCCGTTCCCCCACCAACTCCACGGCCCCCCGTGCCACCGGATTCCCACAAACCGGAACCGCCACCCGCCCCACTTCCAGGCGCGCCACGGCCTCCGCTCCCGGTCCCGCCGCCTGATCCTCCACCACCGCCCAGGCCGAATCCCGGGCCTGGGGTGCCGGAGCCGTGCCCCGGCCCGCCCATCCCGCCGCCGCCACCGCCGGTGGCGCGCATACTCTCCGCAGCCAGTATCATCTGCAGCATCTTGTTCGGGTCTTCGAAAAAGTCTTTGAACTTGTCGCCCGCCGCTCCGAGTACCTTCTGCGTAAGTTGTGCTGCAACCTTGATGCCCGCCACTGAAGCGTCTTCCGCAACGTAGCGGATTTCATTCACCTTGATGCTGGTATCTCCCGCCAGCGCGGTTTTCAATTGTTCGGCGAGGGAAGAGGGTTTGGCGTTTCCGCTGGGGAAGGCGCGCACAAATCGCGCGAATTGCGGCTGCGTGAGAGTCGGGGAAAAATGAATGCTCGCGATTCCCGAGGATATCAATAGCTGCGCGAAGCTTCGTTCGCCGGCGGCCGAACCGAGTGGCACGCCGTCCAGCAGAATCTGGGTTCCCGACGCTCCTAGGAGCACTCCGCCGCCGCTGCTGTCATCCAGCGCACCGCGCAGTTCTTGCCACGCTGTTTCGAACTGGGCCGCCGTCCGCGCGTGCCCGAATTCGTATAGACGTGCAAATTTCAGCAGAATGTTCAGGCTGCGGACAAACGCCCGCGCCCCGCCTCGTTGTTCCTGAATCATAGCTGTCGGCGCTGGACTCTGCCCCTCCTCACGCTTCTCTATACAGTAGAGTTACCCTCGCCCCGAGACAAGCCTCCCGGCGCTTCCTGTAGCTATCTCAATAACAGATTTCCTTGACCATTTGGAACATTATTCCCCGCCGGACACATCCGCCAGCCCTTGGCCGGTCCTTGCTGTGCGAGTGCACCCCTCGATAAGACCGAACCCGAGCCTCGTGGTGGCGGGACTTTAGACTCGTGCCTTCGGTCGTGCCGTAAGCTCCGAAAAACCTCTGGGCTCAAGTTTACGCTGAGGTAGGAAGGGTCCACCCTAAACCCAGAAGGGCTACTGAGGATTTGGCTTTGCCACTGCCACACCGGCCACATAGCCTAAGAGCCGGATCCATGCGCAAGAGATTCAACGCGCACGAACACGCACCCTCGCTATGCCATGCGGCGCCTGCCCGCACGAGTACCGTAACCAAAAACAAGAAATCCGGCCAAGACAAGCGCACCCTCCCGGATTCTTAGTGACAATTTCCTCAGTCCGCCGAAGCCGCAGCTTTGTCACTGCGCCAGATCGCTCTCACCCTCGAAACTCGCCGAACTCAATGGCGCGCTGATAATGGCTGTGGATCTCCCGTAATGGCAGCGCGAGTTGCAACCGATGAAGCGATTGGCTCGGCGTTCAGGTGAGATGTTTTGCGCCAATCGACTTCGGTGATGTCCACCGACCCTCTGGCGCCGCTCGAGAGAACATAGGTCACGCTGCCTTCATGGATGCGGTAATTCGTGACCGTGTACACATGGCCCGGTTTGAGAGCGATCCACTTAGTCCGCTGCGGTTGGTGCGCACTCGTGGAGTTCGGAGCCGATGGTTCTGTCTGTGCTGACGCAGGTTCTGAAACTTCTGGCTGCTTCTCCTGGGCCGTGGCGCCCTGAGCGGCGTTGGTGACCTCGGGGATACTGTTCTCCGGTGGGCTGACCGCCTGAGCCGGTTCGGAGGATCGCTGTCCGCCGGAGCTCGGGGGCCGGTCAAACGATTGCGGCCTATAGGACGGGCGCGGACGGTCGTAAGAGGTCGGCCTTACATAAGACTGAGCCACCTGCCGGGGGATTTGGATATCGTCCATCAAGCGGACAGTGATCTGCTCTTCGTTCTTCAGCGTGGGACGTGGGCCGCGAGCGGGCAGGGTGATGATCTTCCAGGGCCACAGCGGGGGAATGAGCCATTCCACGACGTCGCGGTTCGGGTGGCCGCGGCCCACGATGTCCCCGTGGCGATCCACTTTGTATCCTTTTGCAGCGATGACTTTACTCGGAACCGGGACATCCGTAGTGGAGAAACCGATGCGGTCGAATTCCAGCTTGAGGTAGCCCTTACCAACGAAACGGCCGGGCTCGTTGTCCGCCTCCAGGTGTCCTCCCAGATAGCTCCCCCGGGGAAAAACACTCTGCCCAAATTCCCGGAGGCTGCTCAAGTGGCAGATTACGGGGTCGCCAATATCGGCGGTGGCTGAGGAAAAATTTGGCTCGTCGAGCGTGCAGCGAATCAGGGTGCCGGCGGGCACCAGGATGTCCTGTGCCTTCGCGCTCGCTTGGAGCCCCAGAATCACCGATGCGAAAATCAAATACGTGGAGATGCGTCGCATGTGCTACCTCCCGGTTTGCGGGCCGGCATGCAAAACCTGAAGCTGCGGGACGCCAGTAGACTTTGCGTTGCCAGGACTCGCCAATGTTCCGATGCGCGAAAGCTACACTTTCTCCGGCAGATTGGCAATACGGATAATTTACATTACTTTAACAAAACAAAGGACTTACATGAGCACACTCAGTCTTAAACCCAATAAACCCGTCTGCCCGAGAAAAGTTGCCGGGCCCCAATTACAAGGGCAGAAACAAAAGAAAAAATCAGGCACACAGATGTGAAGTGAAATAGCGTGGAGTGAAATAATTTAAGTGGAATAGGTTTTACACGGGGTTCTCTCGCCGAGCCGCTTAGCTGTCTTGGTCAATTTTCGCGGTCCACCTCTTTCGTTCGGCTGTGACGGTAACCTCGATCTGAGCGCCCCTTTTGAGCTTCACATCATTGCCATGCTCGTCGATTAGGATATTTACAACACGGAGATCCCGATGCCGGGGGTCGGCCGGTCGACGGCAATTTACGCCTTTTGCCGCTGGCGTGGACCTGGAGACGGAATGATTTTGCCGACGGTTTCGCGCATAGTGGTACTTGGCTGTCCCGGAATTCGCGTTGTATCCAGAAGAATCAGTTTCATTATTCTTGCGGACCCGGCCATGCGCGGCATCGCCATTTCCTTCTCGACGCTGGCACGTGTCGTGTCGGCGCGTTCTTTCTTACGCATTCTTATGCCGCATGCACCCATCATGATATCGAGACGTAATCCATGCAGTCCCGTTTCGCACAGTTGCTAAATTTGCGGCTGATCCTGCCAGTGGTCCTCGTGAAGATACAAATGCACGCTCGCGGAATCAAGAACCGTGTTTCAACCAACTGCACCAAATGAAACGCCCGGTGGCGCACTTTCAACCTCGCTCTCCTTCCACCCTTGAATTCCCCGGGAAAGTGTAATCTAGTGATGGCTGTTCCCGAGGCTGTAATACATCCTCGGGCGGTTCAGGGGTCTCCCCAGAGCACTCATGGCCACAAACGACAGCTGCACAAGTCACCCCGACACGCCGCAGCCCGGCTTCCTCTCCCGCTACGTGTTCAGCACCAACCACAAGACCATCGGCCTCAACTATCTTTGGCTCGCGCTGTTCAGCGTTTTCCTTGGCTTGGCTATGTCGCTGCTCATGCGCATCCATCTCGTCTGGCCGGGAGCGCATCTCCCGTTCCTCCCGAGCCTCGGCAACTCGCCGGATCGTTTTGCCGCTCTCACCACGCTCCATGGTTCGCTCATGGTTTTTCTGGTACTCACCGCCGCACCCCAGGCCGGATTCGGAAACTACTTCCTGCCGCTCCAGATTGGCGCACGCGAAGTGGCCTTCCCCACGCTGAACCTCCTCGCGTTCTGGGCCACCGTGGCCTCGTTCGTAGGCCTGACCGGCGCGTTCTTAATCTCCCCCCAATCGGGAATCACGCTCTGGATCGTCAGCGTCGCCATCTTCTGCGCTGCATCTCTTTTCAACGCGCTCAATTTCAGCGTCACCACCATCGATCTCCGCGCCAAAGGAATGTCACTCCCGCGCATGCCCATCACGGTGTGGGCGTGGTTCCTCAACGCCATCCTGGGCATGTTGATTTTCAGCATTCTCCTGGCGGCCTGCGCCTACCTGCTCTCGGATCGCCTCTTGAGCGCGCATTTTTTCCCCTCGCTGAATTTCATTGCCAATCAGCCGGCCAGTGTCGTCGCGAAGGCTGTTCCCGTTCTTTGGCAGCGCCTCTTCTGGTTTTTCGCGCAAGCCGAGGTCTACGTCGCCGTGCTTCCGTGTTTCGGCCTCACCACGCATTTGGTTTCCACGTTTTCCCGCAAGCCGGTTTGGAAGGAACGCCTCGTTGTTCTGGCGCTGTGCGGGGTGGGCCTCTTTGGCTTTTGCGTCTGGGGCCAGCACATGTTCTCCAGCGGCATGAACCCGTTTTCGCCCCTGGTCTTTTCGCTCTTGGCATCCTCCCTGGGATTGCCCGCCGCCATCCTTCTGCTCAGTTGGCTCGGTACACTCTGGAACGCGCGCATCCAGCTGAACACCGCAATGCTTTTTGCGCTCGGTTTCATTTCACTTTTTCTCTCCGGCGGACTCTCCGGGATTTTCCTCGCGCGCCACGATCTCGCCGCTGCTTCCGTCAGCGACGATTTCGTCACCGGCCATTTCCATCTCGTCATGGGCGTCGCGGCCACGTTCGCCATTCTTGGCGCACTGTTTTTCTGGTTCCCCAAACTTTTTGGCCGCCGCCTGAACGAACCGCTTGGCAAACTGCACTTCTGGATTACCTTCGCCGGCGTCTACTGCGTCTTCATGCCCATGCACTGGCTCGGCCTGATTGCGCACTCACGCGTTTCACCGGACAGTCCGCTGCCCTCCGTCGCCGCCGCTGGCTCTTCGATGCGCACCTTCATCACCGTCGCCATTCTTCTCACGGTTTTTGCGCAGGGGCTCTTCCTCATCAATTTTCTTTGGAGCCTCATCCGCGGCGAAAAGGCCGAAGAATCGAACCCGTGGCGCGCTACCACTCTCGAATGGAGCGTACCCTCACCACCACCCCTCGATGATTTTGGCCTCAGCGACCCGGTCGTGTATCGTGGAGCTTACGAATTCAGCGTGCTGGATGTGGCCGAAGATTTCCTGCCCCAGCACCTTGCGCCGGAGCAAAGTGCCAAGGCCCGCGAGTCTGGAGAATAGAGAAGATCACCATGCCGGGCACAACCGCAGTTCCGGACATCGAACTCGTCGTTGAAGATATCGGCGGCGGAGGAGGCGGCCCAACCGCGCCCTCAGGCGGAAGCGGTGATGGCGACGACGGAAACAAGCGTCGCCGTCCAGGTGGGCCCCCCTCACCAAATCGCTATTACACCGGCATCGCTCTCGGTATTGTTTCCATTCTGATGTTCTTCATGGCGCTCGCCAGCGCCTTCCTGGTGCGTAGAGGCACGAGCGGCGACTGGATCCCCGTGCATCTCCCAGCTGTGCTCTGGCTCAACACCCTCGCGCTCATCGCCAGCAGCTTTACACTGGAGCGAGCACGCCGCTCGCTCTCACGGCTTAATCTCTCCGGCTTCCGCAAACTTTGGACGATAACGACAGCCCTCGGCGCACTTTTTTTGATCGGCCAGCTCGTCGCCTGGCGGCAACTCGTTGCTCAGGGCGTCTTCATGGCCAGCAATCCTGCCAGCAGTTTCTTTTACATTTTCACTGCTGCCCACGGCTTGCATCTCCTCGGTGGAGTCGGCGCGCTGCTCTACGTTTTGGTTCGCAAGTTCGATAAGGCGAGCATTGCGCTGCCCACGGCCGCGGAGATTGCTTCCTACTACTGGCATTTCATGGATGGACTTTGGATTTTCCTGCTGGCTCTGCTTTACTTAGGGAAATGAAAAGGATGTAGTTTTACTTGGTTTGCGGCGCAATCTAGTTTGCGGGTTGTGTTGCGCTCAACTAGTATAAGTCTAATTACCTTTAATAAAATCGCCAATATTCTCGACAACGCGGGCGATCTGCTCGTTTCGCAATTCGGGATACATCGGCAGCGAAAGAACTTCGTGCGCGGCGCGCTCCGCGTGTGGGAAATCGCCGGCCTTGTGACCCAACGCGGAGTATAGCGGCTGCAGATGCAGTGGGTAAGGATAATAAACCGCGCTTGCGATTTTCCTTTCGCTCAGAAATTTCTGGAGGGCATCGCGCTGCTCGATTCGAACGGTGTACTGGTGGTAGACGTGTTCGAATCCTTCCGGCGCGAGCGGCGGCATGACGCCGGGGATCTGAGAGATCAATCGGTTGTATTCCGCGGCGTGCGATTGGCGGGCGCGCTGCCAATTCGAAAGATGGCGCAACTTTACGCGCAGAATCGCTGCCTGGATTTCGTCGAGGCGGCTGTTCCAGCCGGGCTCGCTGCTCAGATATTTTGCAGACTGGCCGTGGTTCCGCAGCGTTCGAATGCGCGCCGCGAGTTCAACTGAATTGGTCACCACCATACCCGCGTCACCGTACGCGCCCAGATTTTTGGTGGGATAAAAACTGAGGCATGCGAGGTCGCCGAGCGAACCGGTCCGCCGGCCTTTGTAGGACGCGCCGATGGCCTGAGCGTTGTCTTCGATGACCGGCAACTTGCGCGACTTCGCAAACGCCAGGATAGGATCCATGTCCGCAGCAAGGCCGTACAGATGGACGACCACAATGGCGCGGGTCCGCGGCGTCACGCGGCGTTCGAATTCGGATGGATTGATATTGTAAGTGTCCGGCCGAATGTCCACGAAAACCGGCTTGGCGCCAAGAGCGCTGACGGCGCTTCCCGTGGCCACAAATGTAAACGGCGGCAGGAGCACTTCGTCCCCAGCCTGAACTCCGCACACGCGCAAAGCCAAAATCAGCGCGTCCGTTCCGGAAGCAAGGCCGATGCCGTGAGCGACGCCGCAAAGCCCGGCGATTTCTTCTTCCAGCGCAGCCCCTTCGCGCCCCAGCACAAATTGCTGTGATGCCATCACGCGCTCGACGGCCGTTCGAATCTCGTCGCCCATCGCGGCGTATTGCGCGGACAGATCAAGCTGCGGAACGGGGTCGGGAAGGGGATTGGGCTGTGGAGGTGCGCTCATAATCTTCAAGTACGCCGGATAGAGTATACGCGAGCACCCGGTGATGCAGGTTTTCTGAAGTGCCGGATATAATGCTTCAGCAGGATTTCATCCATGGTGTCTGCACAATTCATGTTTGCAAAACGCACAAATTGGAATTTGGCGCCGAACCGGCTGAGCGAAGCGCTGGCAGTGCATCGCTCGGCGGGGAAGCCAATGTTAGATCTGACCGTTTCGAATCCCACCGAATGCGGATTTGAATACGATAGCTCCGCCGTCCTGAGCGCGCTGAGCAACCCAGCAGTGCTCTCGTATGAACCCAATCCGAGAGGGCTGGAATCCGCGCGCCGCGCGGTAGCTGGGTATTATGCCGAACGCAAGGAAGAAGTCTCGATCGAAGATATTTTCCTCACCACGAGCACGAGCGAAGCGTATTCCTACGTCTTTCGAACGCTGTGCGACCCTGGCGATGAACTTCTGATACCTTCACCAAGTTATCCGCTGTTCGATTTTCTGGCGGACACACAGGACGTCAACTTGGTGCGCTATCCACTGCTTTACGACCACGGATGGCAGATCGATTTCCACGCATTGGAGCAGGCCATTACACCGCGCACACGCGGAGTGATCGTCGTCCACCCCAACAATCCGACGGGGCACTTCGCAAAACGCGCGGAAATCGCGAAGGTGAATTCCTTTTGTGCCGCGAGAGAAATGGCCATTATCGCGGATGAAGTGTTCCTCGACTTTGCGCTCGAGGAAAATCGGCCAGCGAGCTTCGCGGCGAATCGCGGCGCGCTGACGTTTACGCTGAGCGGGCTCTCGAAGATTTCCGGGCTGCCGCAAATGAAGGCCGGCTGGTTGATCGTCGGCGGGCTGCAGGAATGGAAGAGGGAAGCACTCGCGCGGCTCGAGGTGATCGCCGATACCTACCTCTCCGTGAATGCGCCTGTGCAACTGGCGATTCCCAAATTTCTCGAACAGCGTCACGCTTTCCAGGAACAGGTTATCTCGCGCGTCCGGCGCAACCTGGCGGAACTCGACCGTCAGTTGGCGGAGCAGAAGACTTGTGCTCGGCTGACCGTGGAAGGCGGCTGGTGCGTTGTGCTGCGAGTCCCCGCGACGCGTTCCGACGAGGACCGGGCGATCGAGCTCCTCACGGCACAGGGAGTCTCTGTCCATCCAGGTCATTTCTACGAATTCGCCTCGGACGGGTATCTCGTCGTGAGCCTCATCACTCCTGAGCGAATATTCGCTGAAGGAACCAGCCGCTTGCTCTCATCGATGTAGCTCCCGCCGTAGAACCTCGCGTCTTTGCGGGCTGCAAATTCAAAAATTCAGGAAACAGCAAAAGCCAAGGACCGGGGCCAGGTGGCAGTTCTGGTTTGCTCCATGTTCGCAAGAACTGAGGCGCATTCCGTTTCTCCTGATTTCCATAGGCCATACGGCCCATGGTATTGAAGGATATAAAGTTCATCTAAATTGAGAATCTTGCCTTACATAAGTTATAGACAAATAAGCAATTAGTTCTTGGAAACTTCATATTTAGTATGGCTATCTTTGGAATTTAGATTGCACCCAGATAGCCACAACGAGTTTCTTATTTCTGTGTTACGGCGGGGGTTAGTCGAATTTTCAAGAATTATAGGAGGCTTCAGTGAAACTGAGGTATCTACGAATTCTAGCATTAGTGATTTTGGCGTTGGGTTTGAGCTCCGCATTGGTTCAGCCAGCCAGCGCCGACGAACTCTACGGTCGCATTCGTGGCATAGCTTTAGACCCCACTGGCGCCGCTCTGCCCGGCGTGCAGTTGAAACTGACTAACGTTGGCACAGGGACAACGGAGGAGTCGGTCTCGGGTTCTGACGGTAGCTTTGCGTTCTCTAATCTCAAGCCCGGGGAGTACAAACTCGCCGCGACAAAAGCCAGTTTCAAGACCTTCCAGGTTAGTTCCATTCGCGTGGCGCCGAATGAAATCTACGTGCAGAACGTCAGCATGGAGTTGGGTACGATTAACGAAACGATTGAAGTGGCGGCCAACCAAGCCCAGGTTGAACAGACCAGCATTCAGCTGACGGCCTCGGTCACTTCCAAGACCATCACAGACCTTCCGCTAAATGGCCGGAACTGGATCGCCCTGCAGCAGACGCTGCCCGGAGTGGTTATTCCAGATACACGATTTAACAGCAACTACTCCACCAACGGCAGCCAAGGGCAGCAGAACAGTTATCTGATTAATGGCAACGACTACAACGATCTGCCACTGAACTCGCCATTAGCCCCGCCGAATCCTGATACGATTGAGGAAGTAAAGATGGTGACCAACACCATCAACCCGGAATTCGGTCGCAACTCGGGCGCCATCATGAATGCCGTCACCAGGTCGGGAACCAACAGCTTCCACGGTACGGCCTTCGACTTCTATCGCGACACGTTCCTGAACGTACATGATTTCTTCCACGCGAAGCCCCAGCCGTTTCACCAGAACCAGTACGGCGGCACGATCGGCGGACCGGTCTGGAAAAACAAGACTTTCTTCTTCTTTGGGCTGCAGAATACTCGCGCTCGGCAGCCCGGGACGAACAGCAACGGCACGACCAACGTATTTACGCAGGACATGTTGAACGGCACATGGAATCCCGCGAAGATGAGCACTACTAAGCAAAACCCGTTTCCGATCGTGGGCTCAAGCGGCGCGACCTACCCTGCCGGGACACCGTGGGCCACAATCTTTCCAACTGGGATTGTTCCGACAACGGATTACAATTCACTCGCGGCTTCGCTGGTGAAAAAGTTTGTGCCGCTGCCCAACTGCGGCACCGCCACATGCACGCTGTATTCGTTCCAGCCACTTACTCAACGTAAAGCCAACCAGTTTATCGGTCGCATGGATCAAAACTTCGGCTCGAAAGATTCGCTGTGGTTCTACGCTTACGCAAATGACGAACACACGCTTAACGATATAGCGTTCAGCGCGGCCAGTCTGCCCGGGTTTGGTGACAAGAGCGCTCCTTATACCAAACAATTCACAGCGTCATGGCAACACACGATCAGTACCAACGTTGTGAACGAATTGCGCGCAGGCTACACGCGCTTCAATTTCGACACTGGCACACCACAGATGGCCGTGACGCCGGCCAGCGTCGGATTCACTAATATCTTCCCGCAGATTCCGCAGGGCGCCGGCTATCCCAGGATGACACTGACGGGATACTTTAACCTGGGTTTTACTAGCAACGGTCCCCAGCCTCGCAAGGACCAGACCTACCAGCTCAATGACAATTACAGCTGGGTCAAGGGTCGGCACAGCTTGAAGTTCGGGTACGACGGCCGCAAATTTCAGGTATGGAATCCTTTCGGCGCCCGCAACAACGGCGCCTTCTCCTTCAGTAATAGCGCCAAGTATTCGACCGGAGATCCGGGCCTGAACTTCCTTCTGGGCATTCCGACCAGCTACAACCAAGGTTCCGGTCAGATAATCCTTGCCCAGGCTTACGAACACTACTTTTTCGCACAGGACCAATGGCGTGTGAAGAACAATCTAACTCTCACATTCGGCGCGGGATACCAGATCGATACTCCAATCGCGGAATATCAGAGCGCAGGGCTATCTCGCGCGTGCTTTATCCCCGATCTACAATCGAAGGTTTTCCCCTTGGGCGTCGCTCCCAATGGCAACCCCGCCGGATCTCCCGTCGGGTATGCTTTCCCCGGCGATCCGGGCTGCGACACAAAGGGAGGCGTGAGCACCAAGTTCAACCACATCGGTCCGCGCGTGGGTTTTGCATACACCCCGAATTGGGGACGCCTTACTGGAGGCGCCGGCAAGACGTCCGTCCGCGCGGGCTTCGGTTTGTACTTCAACCGCGGCGAAGAGGAGTTGAATCTGCAGGATTTGGGCTCACCACCGATCGGTCAAACCAGCAATGGCGTCGGTGACCTCGGGCTGGTTCCCTCGTTCCCCGATCCCTGGGCAGACGTTGCCGGAGGCGGAACGCTTAAAAACAAATTCCCTTATGTGGCGCCAACACCCGGAAGCCTCATCGATTTTGGCCAGTACTTTCCGATGGGCATCAACACCGTAGATCATAATCTAACAACTCCTTATGCTATGAACTACAACCTAACCATCGAGCGCGAGATTCCGAGTAAAACGATCTTGCGGATCAGTTATGTGGGTGCCAAGGGTCGCAATCTTATCACCTCGTATAGTTTCAATCCGATGACCCCGGCGGGCTTACAGACATGCTTGGTCACTCCGGCCTGCGCCAGCAACGGAGATGGCGCGCCGGTGAATTTCCCGAATCTGTTTTTGTACCCTGGCGACATCTGGGGCAACAGCGGCCAGCAGCACAGTAATGGCTGGTCAAACTACAACGCCCTGCAGATCACCGCGGACAAGCGGATGAGCCACGGGCTGCAATTTCTCACCACCTATACGTGGTCGCACTCTCTTGATACCGGCTCCAGCTTCGAGGACACCGCGTTCCTGACTGGCGGCGGATTCGATCCATTCGGTCGGCTCAGGCGTGACTACGGAAACTCGGCATTTGACGCTCGTCATCGCTTCACGCTTAGCTTGAGCTACGAATTTCCCAAGCCGTCGCTGGTGCCCAGACTTTTGGGTGGCTGGCGCGTGACCGGCCAAACCATCCTTCAGACGGGCTTGCCGATCAACTTCCAGGACAGCAATGAACTATCCCTGGTGTGCTCGACATCCTTCTCCTTCTATTCTTGTCCGGATCGTCCAGACCTGGTGAAGGCGCCTGTGGCGCTCAATCCGCGGAGTTCTACCACCCATCTCTGGTTTGACCCAGCCTCGTTCACGGATAATGCACTCGGCACCCTCGGCAATGTCACCCGCGGCTTCTTCCACGGCCCGGGCTACTGGGGCACAAACTTCTCAATCCAAAAGGATACGAAGATCACCGAGGGCAAGACCTTCCAGGTGCGTTTGGAAGCGTTCAACGTGTTCAACCATGCAAACTTTGCCAATCCAGACGCCGACGTGGCCTCCCCAACCTTTGGCCAAATACGCAGCCTGCGAGCGTTTGCGGCTAGCGGACCCAGCCCCGAAGGTTCGCGACTGATCCAGTTGGCCGCGAAGTTTATTTTCTAACTTCTAACCAAGGTATTTTAGAAACGGGCGTCCTGGTTTGCCGGGACGCCCGTTTCCGTTTCCTAGGCCTTATCGTGGCGGTTGCCTTGGGGATATTTTCCAACGCAGGCGGCCGGGGGGATCGGCGGGGGAAGGCATGGCGGCGGATTTCCCATTGCTCGGGGAATTGGCGGCCGTTTATGGTCGCGTACCTCGCCAGCAACCCCAACGCCCAGTACATCACGGCTGGTCAGGGCACGCTGACTAACGCTGGCCGGAATACGCTACAGACGCGGCCGATCAGCAACCTCGATGTGACCGCCGCAAAGCGGTTCTCTTTGACCGAACGCATGCACCTCGAATTCCAGGCGCAGTTCCTCAACGTGTTGAATCACCCGCAGTTCACACCCGGTTTCGCGAACCGAGTGGATTCGATCGGATTCACCGGCTCAGCCCCGACGAATTACCTGACGCCGTCCGTCCAATGCCGTCTTCAACCAGCCAGAGCGAGCGTTCCCGAGCAACTCACGGACACTGCAGCTGGCGCTGAAGTTTATCTTCTAACCGTCACACCGGGGCCCTACTAAGATCAGACCGGGACGGCTGCGGCCGTCCCGGTCTTTCACTTTTTCCATTGCAATTGGCAGCACCATCCAGACTGATCGAAGACGTTGCGCTGCATGAGAGTCCGTGCTTAGCGCAGACGGCCGGGAGGATCAGCAGGGGACGGCATTTCCGCGGCTTTCCAGGTGCTCACGGCGTTTGGCTACTCGTTTACCGGCGCCGGTTGTGGGATTCCCGCGATCCGTTCCGACGAAGAACTAACGAGGCTTCGCCTCAGACCGACGAGGCATGTTAAGATCATTTTTCGATATTCGGCCTGAGCGAACCAGCGCGCACCTATTTGCGGTACAAGCAGTCGAAGCAATTTAATTGCGCTCACACTCTGGCTCCCGACCTCGGGACCAGGCGCTACAAGGCAAACGCCGCCCTCGCGCCACCAGTTCAACTTTCGCCGAATCCGAGTTTACTCGCGGCACAGCTCGCACGTGATGCCGAGGGGTATTTCTATCTCAAAAACCAAACTTGACTCATTTACACTACATTCCGAAATGCAAGTACCTAGCCATCGAGCTTCTCACCGCCAAGAGTGTCTACCTTCATCCCGGCAACTTCTATGACTTCCCGTCCGACGGATTTCTGGCTGTCAGCCTCATCACCCCAGAGGTACGGACTTTGCGCAGGGGACGGCTAATGCGCTCACTCTTCTACGTAAGAATGCCTCATTCCTCAAGCGCAGTCGCCATGCCACCTACCATAAGGATTTCTTTTTGGCTTCATAATCTGGTAGATGATGGGCAATTAACTTACAGTTTATGGAATATGCCGATGAGAGGTCTTCTCCATTTAGTTCTAGTACCAGCACACTAAACAAAGAAGTTAGCTGAACTTAATCTAAAAACAGTATAAACCTATAGATTGGAAAGCACCTTGCGATGCTTCCGATAGGGGCGTGGTGGTTCGTTCCAATGTTCCATTCCAAGTCATTCGGTGTTGCTCGGGGCATTGTAGACCCAGAACCACGCACTCAATCCCGAGCTTGAAGTGTGGTCGGTTGTGGTTGCCTGCAGTACAACGGGTTGAAAGACCACGCTTGGAAAGCAGTACGTGTTTTTTCGGGCCGGTGTTCGGTTGTTTACTCCAGCAGAGTGGGAGCACGTCTTCCCGAGGCAGTCAATGCGAAGTGTTGGCGAACCATGGAGGATAATAATGCAGAAAAAGATTTTGGGGGTGTTGGTATTGTTGTTAGTTAGCTCCGGGTTCTCGTTTGGACAGAGACTGACAGGCGGGATCTCCTTGCGGGTGACGGATCCGCAAGGTAATGCCGTGCCCAACGTCAAGGCCAGCGTGCTCAGCAAAGAGCACGGGACAAAGGTGGAAGTAGCAGGCACGAACGAAGGGGAAGTGACGGTGGCGGATCTTGCGCCTGGCGAATACGAAGTTGTTATTCAACATGAGGGATTCCGGAAGACGACGGTGACCTTGACCGTGCGCATTGGGGTGAACACGTCCCTGGACATTCATTTGGAAGTTGGCGCCGTGAGCGAATCGATTATCGTGGAGGCCAACACAGTTACGGTGGATACATCGAAGTCCACCGTGCAGGGAGTCATTGAAGCAGCGCAAATCGATCAACTGCCGCTGAATGGCCGGAATTTCCTGGATCTGGCACAGATGGCGCCGGGCGTGCAAGTGGTGGACGGTGGTTCGTTTGACCCGACCAAGAACCAGTTTGCGGGCGTATCTGTGGGCGGGCGTTCTGGCCGCAGCACGCGCATCCAGGTGGACGGCGTGGACATCACGGACGAGACCGTGGGCACGACGGTGATGAATCTGACGAACGAGTCTATTGAGGAATTTGGAATCGCCCAGTCGTCGCTGGATGTCAGCACGGACCTGACGTCCACGGGAGCGATTAACATCATTTCGCGCAGCGGAAGCAACGACATACACGGGTCGGGCTTTGGGTTCTGGCGGCGTTCGGACTTTGCGGCCAACAATGGACCACTGGATGTGCTGAATCCTGTGAAGCCGGTGTTCAGCCGCGACAATTATGGCGGCCGGCTGGGCGGGCCGTTCCTCAAGAGCAAACTGTTCTGGTTTTTGTCATACGAGAGGCAGAAGCAGGCGGGAGCAATTACTGCCAAGGCTGGACTTCAACCTGACAAACAGCCAGCACCTGTTCTACAAGTACACTCACGACGACAATTTTGGTGTCACCGGTTTTGGCGGTCTTGGTTTCTCGGCGTTCGCGAACAAGAACGGCACAAATGCACACGCGGTGGGTTGGGACTATACCAAAGGAGATTGGACGAACGCGATTCGCTTCAGCTTCCTAAAGTTCGTGAACGGAATCGTGGATGGGAACGCAGCGGCTGGGACGCCACAGTCGCCCCTTCCGGATGTGGCGGTGAACATTACCGGGCTGGGTGGATTCTTATACGGTCCAAGCGACCTTGCACCGCAGGCGACCTATCAGCAAAACAAGCAGATCAAGTATGACGCGAGCTGGACGCACGGCAGACATACGATCCAGTTTGGTGTGGCCTACAACCGGATTGACGAAGCGGGGTTTGCGTCGTTCTTCGGACTGGGCGCCCGGGCCCGCGCGTCTTACAGCAAGGGAGTTGCGGCTATTCCATTTAACGCGAATGGAGCGGCCGACCCGTTAAACTACAAGTTCAACAGCGCTTACGTCGGGAATGGTCTCGGGTATGGCAGCGAAACGCCGGTATTGGGATTGCCGGCCGGAGGATTTATCAACAACCGACTCGGTATCTACGCGCATGACGCCTGGCGCGTTAGCCATACACTGACCTTGAATGGTGGTTTGCGGTATAGCCTCGACACTGGGTTGACCAACCACGACCTAGCCCGCGCTCCGCTGATCAATTTGTTCGATCCGGAGCTTGGTGGGTATCCTCGAAACGACAACTTGCGTCTGGGCCCGCAAGCGGGATTCGCCTGGAACGTGCGGGGCGACGGCAAGACGGTCATCCGCGGCGGGGGCGGTATCTACTACGAGACGAACATTTTCAATAACATCCTCTTCGATCGGACGGTGAATCTGGCGCCGGGATTGGGCAACACCTATATCCTGTTTGGAGCTGCGGGAAATACTTTTCTCCCGAACCCGGCAGATGGGTCCGTGCTGTTTGACTTTAATACCATGTGCACGGGGGCTCAGCCGGGCGCTGCGAATGCGAACAGCTGCATCGGAGCATCCGTGGGAGCTGCGCTGCCCTTTGTGAGCCAGGCGGAAAAACTATTTATCGCCGCCAGTAAGATGCTTTCGCAGGGCTATCCTCAGCCGGGTGTACCTCCACAGTTCAATATCGACCACGGCGTGATTGGTGGGGCGATTCTTGACCCGCACTACAAATCGCCCTACGGAGCGCAAATCAACCTCGGCGTGCAGCGACAGATCAGATCGGGGTTAGTACTTTCCTTGGACTACGTTTTGAACCGCGGCGTGCACTTCAACATGCAAGTGGACCGCAACCGAATCGGCGCCGCCGACACACTTAACGTTGGCCTGGCCAATGCCGCCATTTCGAGTACTCTGAGCACATTTAATTGCGCCACGATTGACTGCGTCATCCAGGCCGGCGGAACGATTGACGATTTCGCCGGCAACGGTCTCGGTGGAGGGCCAGGGTTCGACGGTTTTGCGTTTGGCGGAAAGAACATCAATTTCCGCCAGATGACGGTGCTGGAACCCGTGGGGGTTTCGCGGTACCAGGCGTTGCAGGCGCAGTTGACTGGAAAGCTGGGCACGTGGGGCACGTTCAAGAATGTCACGACAAACGTCAGCTATGCGTTGTCGCGATTCAATTCCTCCGCAGTTGACCAGGACTTTCTGTCGGGTGCGGTGAACAATGACAGTCCAACGCAATACTATGGTCCGGCAGGGGAAGACCACCTGCACCAGCTCGGGGTGGGGCTCATCATGCAGTTGCCATTCCATTTCCAATTGGCAACTTCCAGCTATTTTCGGAGCAACGGTCCTTCCAACCCGGCTCTTAATCCGAATGGGAGCAGGTCCGATATTTTCACATCCGACCTGAACGGCGATGGGACCGTGGGTGATCCTCTGCCCGGAGCGAACCGCGGGTCATTTGACCGCAGCTTCGGGGTTGCAGGACTCACTAAATTGATCAACAACTTCAATGCAAATGTTGCCGGAACGTTGAGCCCCGCGGGGCAAGCACTGGTGAACGCAGGACTCATGACAGCGGCCCAACTAACCGCGCTGGGTGGGGTGATCGAGACAGTACCTCTGCCAGTCGCGGGGCAAAAGGAAAACCCGCTCTTCTATACGACAGACGTGCGACTCTCCTGGAACTGGAAGTTCAAAGAGCGGCTATCGATTCAGCCGAGCGTTGATTGCTTCAATCTCTTCAACAAGAACAATACGGAGGGTCCGCTGACTGGCACGCTCTCTGGCGGGCCGGGGACCATCACCAACACGCCGGCGTACTTCACGCGCGTGGGCGCCGGTTCGGGGTCGTTCTCGAGCGGTCAGCCGCGGGCATTCCAGTTTGGAATCCGCGTGACGTTCTAAGTTTGTTCTAACGCAAATCCCAACGAGGCGGGGCTTCTGGCCCCGTCTCATTTTTTCGCCTTTGAGTCTCCCGCAATCCGCCGGAGGCCATGCCGCCCCTTCCCTGTCCAACCATCTCAACTTTGCCAACACTGTTGGCGACGTTACCAGCGGGAATTTCGGCCGCGTGACTGCCATTCGCGACAATTCGTTGGGAGTGCGGTCTTCAGCGGAGGCGCCCGGGAGGGTCGGGAATTGGCGGCGACGTGTACAGGTGCGGGCTGGGGGATGCCCGCGCCGGTATTTAGCTCAAGATGGTCCTTGGCACAGGCAGGGCAGTAGCTTTTGCCGGTGTCTTCATCGCGGAGGCTGGCCAGCTCGTAGCATCCGCAGATGCAATCGCAGTAGCCGGTTTCGGAGGCTGTCTTGATGGGGATGAGCGCCATTGCAGCGAGAGTTTACGTTTTCACGCTGCGGGATGCAAGAGGAGCCCGGACCTTGAGCCCATGCTCCCGCCGTGCGTTCTATAAGTTCTTCAGTTGCGCCAGGCGAAACGGGGAACCGAGGTGCTCCCGCAGTTCCACCCAATGCTGTTCCGGAATGGTCATGAACACGTCGACGACCGCGGGGTCAAACTGGCTCCCGGAGCAGCGCTTAATCTCTTCTCGGGCATGGGACATCGGCAAGGCTCTACGGTAGGGACGGTCGCTGATCATGGCATCAAGAGAATCCGCGATGGTAAAGATGCGCGCACCGAGAGGAATCTGTTCGCCCTTCAGTCCGCGGGGGTAACCCGAGCCGTCAAAAAACTCCTGGTGCGCGAGCACGATCTCCGCGGCACCGCGCAAAAACGGAATGCGAATCAGCATGTTGTAACCGATCTCGCAGTGTTTGCGCATGATCTGTTTTTCGTCGTCGTTCAAGGGACCGGGTTTGCGCAGAATGCCATCGGGAATGGCCATCTTCCCGATATCGTGGAGAAAAGCGGCGCGCGCCAGGATGGCCAAATACGGATCCGGCACGGGCATGGCTCTGGCGATGGATATGCAAAACGCGGTGACCCGCTGGCAATGTCCTTCCGTTTCGGCATCCTTCAAGTCCAGTGCGCTTCCGAGAGCCTCGAGCGTGTCGTCGTAAGACTGTTCGAGTTCCACATGCTTTGCGGTGAGCTGGGCGGTGCGTTCCTCGACGAGTTGCTCCAGGTTGCGCTGATAGTTGCGGTTTTCGATGATCAGACGGCGGTGCTGCAGCGCGCGTCCAACGCCCAAAAAGAGCTGGTCCTTTTCGAAGGGCTTGAGGATGTAGTCATAGGCGCCGCGGCGAATGGCTTCCAGAGCGGTGGAAATGTCGTGGATGGCGGTGACCATGATCACCGGCACTTCGGGATCGTATTGCCGCATCCACTCGAGGAGACGGATCCCGTCCATCTCCGGCATGATCATGTCGCTCAAAACAAGGTCGGGCGTTGTCTTCTTGACCTGGTCTTGGGCGACGCGGCCATTCTGCACGGCCGTGCAATGATAGCCCTTTGATTCGAGCATAGTCGAAACGACCTCGCGAATCGCTTCCTCATCGTCCACGACCAGAATGTTTTCCATCTCCACGGTTGGTTGGCCCCCACTAGGCATTATATGTGACAGCACACACAATTAGTGGTGGCCTTGCCTAGTCAGAAAATAGCGTGT
>QHZB01000037.1 GCA_003224525.1 Acidobacteriota bacterium
ATACGTTCGGCTACTGGCTGCGCGATGAACACACCTCCCTGACGGCGATCGGGTTTCTTTCCTGGGTGGGCATTGCATATTCGCTGAAGTTTCTGTGGGCGCCCTTGATGGATCGCGTCGACTTGCCGTTGTTTAAACGGCTTGGACATCGGCGCGGATGGATGATGTTCTCGCAGATCGTCGTCGGGCTGGCGCTGTCCGCCATGGGCGGAACTGGCACGAAAGCCGGGCTCGGCCGGCTTGGCGCTTTTGCGCTCGTCGCCGCGTTTGCCTCATCGACACAGGACATTGTGGTTGATGCCTGGCGAATTGAATCGGCAGACGACGGAGAAGAACAAGGCCTCCTCGCGTCTGCCTACCAGTTCAGCTACCGCCTGGCGCTCCTGACTACGGATTCCGTTATCCTCATCGTGGCAGCGACCGTGGGGTGGCGCATGTCCTACAGTATCTACGGCGCATGTATGGCCGTTGGAATGATCGCCACCTGGTTTGCGAAGGAACCGGAGCGCGCGGATGCGGTGATGCATGAAAAAGAGCGCGAAGCGCCGCTTTGGACGCCGCGCGGTTTCCTCGACGCTGTTGTGGGACCGTTCATCGCTTTCTTCCGTGCACATGGCTGGCTCGCGCTTGTGATGTTAGCGGCAATCAGCCTCTACCGGTTGCCGGACTACATCATGGGTCCGATGGCGAATCCCTACTACCATGACATCGGTCTGTCGAAGCAAACGGTCGGAGCGGTGCGCGGCTCAATCGGACTCATCGCTACGTTTGCAGGCATCGCAGCGGGCGGATTCTGCTCGCTGAAGTTTGGCTACATGCGCGCGCTCGTCATCGGGGGCATTGTGCAGGCAGCCGCGACTGCCGCGTTTGCCACTCTCGCGTTCGCGGGCGCGAGTATTCCTCTCTTCGCGCTCGTCATGGCAGGTGACAACTTCGGCCTCAGCTTTGCAGGCGTTGCGCTTGTCGCGTACATGTCGAGTCTCACCAATCTAGGATACACCGCCACGCAGTATGCGCTCTTGAGTTCAACCTATGCCTGGCTGGGAAAGATCTTGAAGGGATTTTCCGGTGCTGCCGTCGAAAGCCTGAGCACTACGCACGGCCTCATTCACGCCTACGGCATTTTCTTTATCGCTTGCGGACTGACCGGCGTGCCTGCGGTCCTTCTGTTCGCGGCATTGGGTTACTGGCACAGGCGGAAGCAACCGGCGCCAGCCGCTGCCTAGGAAAGTCTCCTACGAAAATAGCCGTCTATCTCCTTGAAAACAAAGCCTTGTTCCTCAGGCTCATTTCATCCTTCGTTGTGGTCCCCAGAGGGGACCATGATTTACTCGTACCGCAAGGCCACGATGGGATCGACACGCATCACGCGCTGCGCAGGTGCCCATGACGCGGCAAACACGACACTCGTCAGAAGCGTGGCCGCCATAAATAGGTGAGGCTGTCCTGCCAACCTGATCTCGAGAAATTCACGCAAGACTAGTCCCGCGATTTGGTCAGGATCACCGGAGTACCGCGGCCCAGGCTCAGGGTGCGGGCCGCGTTCGCCTTGTTCACGGCAATCTCGAGGTATCCGCTCGAACCGACATAAGCGATGGGCTCCCCGTTGTTGCCGCGCGCAAAGGTATCCACCAGTCGGGTCACTTGATGGGTCCCCACTTGAAGCTTGATTGCGCCGCCGTTCAGTGCCGATTCCGGCAAATCTTCCGCGCGAAAATTTGTAATCAAATTGCCGAACGCATCGGTGCGCATGACTGCGCCCTTCATGGCTCCATCCGACTCCTTGGGGCGGGGAATCGAGAACTTCTTATAGTCGCTAATTTCATCTCCCATGCTTGGGGTCTGCCAGCCTTTTGAGAGCCAGGAGGCAACTGGGGCAAAGATGTCTCGTCCATGAAAAGTTTTGCTCACCGGCTGCAAGTAGTAGTGTTCGACATTCGCATGGCGCACGATCAGACTATCTTTCTCACGTTCATAAATGACAGACAGCACGCCGTTGTCAGGCGCTATAAAATACTGATTCTGAGCGCTGACCAGCAACGGACGACGCTCCGTTCCTACACCGGGATCCACAACCACGACGTGGATCGTCTTCGGCGGAAAGTAGGAATACGCAGAGCCAATCGCCAGGGCCCCGTCGAGCAAATCAAAAGCCGTGACGTTGTGCGTCACGTCCACGATGGTTACATCGGGATTGATCTTCAGGATTACGCCCTTCAGCGTTCCGACCAGATGGTCGTTGGTTCCGTAGTCAGTTGTGAGCGTGATGATCGCGTTGGCCAATGGATTCTCTCATCAGGAATAATTTGCGCTTGGCGCACAGGCGGATCGGGGAGGCACTCCGCACCCTTTGACGCTAACGGAGGCGCGCGCCGCCGTCAAGAATTCGCGCGGCGGCTGCTGTGCAATCGCCAATGGGCCATTCGGCGGAGAAATCGGCAGCGAATCAGCCCGCACCCTGTTCCGGTGCGCATGGATGCCAGTCGGGGTCAGGAAAATGAGCCCGGCAATACCATTGACCGCAGCGCTCGCAAAACTGCTGAGCACTGCGGTCGCAGGGTTCATCCACGCGCGAAACTCCCTGACAGAGTTGTTCTTTGGGTCTTGCGGCTGTTGCGTTCATCGCATCCTCCACGACACGAAGGACCGTATTGCAGTGAAGGGGCCTCAGCGGACGCGTTCCACTACGCCAACTTTGTCCACGCCGCTGCAAGCAATATACACCCTCCCGTCGGCCGTTGCCGCCATATTGCGCACCACGCCGCCACCCGAAGGAATGGCGGCGCGCGCGAATTTGTCCGTCTTCGGATCGAATTGAATAATCGTGTTTGGCTTTACTCCCGATTCGCTGTACCAGACCATTCCGTCCGGTGTAATCGCAATGCCGTAGGGGCCTGAGTTGTGACCGCCAGGTGACGGCCACATCTTTACGGCGCCGGTAAGGGGATCGAGCCGGCCCACATTCCCACCCTTGAAGTCCGTGAAATAGATCTTGTCGTCAGCCGCGATCGCCAACCGGCGCGGCCGTGCTCCCTCTGGCAATTTGTACTCCGTGATTCCCATCGTCGCGGGATCGATCTTGCCCATTTTGTTCGTGCCGAGTTCGCAAAAAAACGGCACTCCCTTGCTGTTGATCTGGATTCCGTATGGCAGCGCGCTTTCGGTCTGCACCTTCTTCAATTCGATCTTTCCTGTGCGCGGATCGAGCCGGCCCACCGCGTTCCCCCCTTGCGCCGTGAACCACAGGATTCCGCGGGCATCGAAGACGGCAGTGTGTGGATCGTCCACACTTTCATCGGGCATCTTGTATTCCGTCACCTTCCCTGTGTGCGGATCGAGCTTTCCAATGTAACCGCCGAAATTCGCCGTGTACCAGATGTTTCCATCTTTGTCCGCCACCAGGCCGTGCGGACCTGAATTCTTCCCCTCAATGAGCGAATACTCTTTGAACGTGCCTGTAGCGGGATCAAGCCGCCCCAGCTTGTTGGCCATCTGTTCCGTGAACCACAGCGCACCATCCGGCCCGACGGCCGGATCATGCGGATGCGCTCCCTTCGTGGGCACGTCCCATTCGCGGATCGTGACTTTCAGTTCGCTGACTTCTGCGTCGGGAGTTGCCCCGTGCGACGCGAGAGAAACTCCCAGTGCCAGTGCTAGAATTATGCCCCCCAAAATAGTGTGATCTCTATTTCTCATTTATATCTCCCTGCTGGTATTCATGGTCCGGTGAGCCGGCTTACCTCTATTCAACAGCCCCGCGGGATACGGAACGCGCCCGTCGGACACTTTCCGTACCCTCCCCGATTTGCTAACTTAATCATCATAGCGGGCGTCTTGCAATGGAAGTATAGAAGCTTCCCGAGCTTTCTCTAGCAAGTCTTAAATCGCTGGAACGGCGCTAATGCTCGACGAGACTGAGCCGAATTGGAAAATATTGACGACATCACTGCGCTTGAAGAGTGCGTCTTCGAAGTGAATGCTTATTTGACCGCGCCGACGGTGAAGCCGGCGATGAAGCGGTCAAGGAACAGGTTGTAGATGAACGCGATAGGAAGACTCGCGATCAGACAGGCGGCCATCAGTGCTCCCCAGTAGTAGACATCTCCGCGAACCAAAAAGATGGGGATGCCCGTCCCGATCATCTGATTCGATTCGGAGGAGATAAAGGTCAACGCATAGACAAATTCCTGGGTTACCAAGGTAAACGTGAAGATCACCACGGTGAGAATTCCCGAGACGGAGATGGGAATCACCAACTTGATGAACGCGCCGAAGCGCGTGAGGCCGTCCACCATAGCCGCGTCTTCCAACTCCTTGGGGATGGATTTGAAGAATCCCATCAGCAGCCAGATGGAAAAGGGAACCGTGAAGGTGGGGTAGACGAGAATTAACGCCCACAAGGAATCCTGCAGGCCCAGATACGCCACTACCCTGGAAAGAGGAATGAACAGCAAAGTCGGGGGGACGAGATAGGTGAGAAAGATGCCGATGCCCAGGCGCTCTCCCCAGCGTCCGGAAAGCCTGGCGAGTGCATACGCGGCAGGCACGGCAAGCAACAACGTGATGGCAACGACGGCGACGCCGACGAAAGCGGTGTTGCCTAGCCAGCGGACGAATCTGGTTTCGGTGAAGAGAAACTTCAGGTGATCAAGAGTGGGCCTGGCGTTGAATAGGAATGGGTTATTCTCCATCGTGTAGAGATCGAGGTTCTGCTTGAAGCTGGTGATCAGCATCCAATAGAAAGGGAAAGCCAGCAGGATCGTAAAAGTCCCGAGCACGAGGACGTGGACGACCTTACCCCAGATGCGCCGGGAAATTCCCTTGGCCATCAGTTCACCTCGGCGCGATGAGCCACGCGCAGCATGAAATAGGCAAGGATCACCAGCAAAGGCACAAGGAAGAGCGAAATCGCGGCGCCTGCGGCGAGGTCGCTACCCTGAATGCCCATGGCAAAAGCCAGAGAAGGCAGGGTCTGCGTGGAGTCGAACGGCCCGCCGGCTGTAAGGATGTAGACAACGGTCATGTCGGTGAAGGTGAAGATGAGGCCGAAGAGCACAGCAACGCTGATGATGGGCCGCATCATGGGGATGACGATCTGGAGCTGCGTGCGCCAGAAGCCGGCGCCATCGACAGCGGCGGCCTCCGGGATGTCCTTGGGAATTGCGGTTCGGCCAGCAAGCAAGATGACGGTGGAAAATGGCATCAGGCGCCAACTGTGGACCAAGAGGACGGAAGCGATTGCGAGATGAGGTTCGCCGAGCCACATCGGGGCACTGAAGGGCTTGTAAATGTGTGCGGCCACCAGAGCCCAGGTGATCACACTGTAGATGGAGTCAAGGATCCATTTCCAACCAATGGCCCCCAGCGAGATGGGCGCAACCCAGGGGAGGAGGATGAGAAAACGGATGATGCCGCGGCCGCGGAAAGTCCTTTCCAGGGATATGGCGAGAATGTTGGCGCCGACGATCACCACGATTTGAGAGCAGATGGTGAAGATGAACGAATTGCGGATGGCAATGCGAAAACTGGGGCTTTGCAGGACGCTGCGGAAGTTTTCCAGGCCAACGAAATGCATTTCGGCGTTGCCGATGCGGGCGTCGCTGAATGCATAAAAGATGGCAAGAAAAAAGGGCCCGCCGACGAGAAGCAAGATATAAAGAATCGCGGGAGAAAACATGGCTGCGCCTAGCAGCGGGCTCTGAGCCGCGCCGATAGACTTAATTTTGTTGCGGGCTACTGCCACGACACGGCCCTCGGCTCCACGCGTTTTTCGGAGGAGCGGTCGAAGAATTTCAGTTGATGCTGCGGAACGGCGAATTCATACGTGCCGCCTAGTTGGAGGTTCTGCGCCGAGGAGAGGCGCGAGAAGACTTTCTTGGCGTCAAGCTTCCCGCCGACCGGAGTGCCG
>QHZB01000250.1 GCA_003224525.1 Acidobacteriota bacterium
CCTCGGCGACAAATATCTTATTTTTCAGCATCAAGGCGAAGGCGTTCCGTGCGACCAAATTTACACGATAGAGGTGGACACGCCCGACGGAAAACCCGCCACACCCAAGCTCGTAAGCACCGGCAAAGGCCGCACGACTTGCGCCTATTTCTTTCCCTCCGGCGATCGCGTCCTCTTCTCCTCGACTCACGCGGCAAGCCCCGACTGTCCGCCGAAGCCTGATTACTCCCATGGCTACGTCTGGCCGATTTACGATAGCTATCAAATCTATACGGCCAAGCCAGATGGCAGCGATATGAAGCAGCTTACCCGCGCGCACGGCTACAACGCCGAGTCCACCATCACCCGGGACGGCAAGCACATCGTGTTCACTTCCACCCGCAATGGCGATCTCGACATCTACACCATGAATGCCGACGGCTCCAACGTCAAGCAGCTCACTAGCGAGCTGGGTTACGACGGCGGCCCCTTCTGGTCCTACGATGGCAAGAAGATCGTCTACCGCGCCGAGCATCCCAAAACGCCAGCGGAAATCTCCGACTACCAGGATCTGCTATCAAAAGGCCTGATCCGTCCGGGCAATCTGGAAATCTGGGTTATGAACGCGGATGGTTCGAACAAGCACCAGGTGACACGCAATGGGGCGGCGAATTTCGCGCCCTACTGGTATCCCGACGGAAAACGCATCGTCTTCGCGTCGAACATGGCCGATCCGAAGAACGGCCGCGATTTTGATCTCTACCTGATCAACGAAGACGGCACTGGCCTCGAGCGCATCACCTATGCGCCCGATTTCGACGCCTTTCCGATGTTCTCTTCCGACGGCAAGCGGCTCGTGTGGGCCTCCAATCGCAACGGCAAAGCCCCGCATGAGACCAACCTCTTCCTCGCCGATTGGTCGGAATGACACTTTCGGCCAGCTCCACTTCCCGCGGACTAGAAGTTTAGAGCCTGATAAAAACGTTGGTATTTTGCCGGGCAACTGACGCACTACTGTTTTCTGGCCAGTTTTTTAAAGGAGTGGCGTACGGTCCCGGGAGGGCATGAGGACAAATCCGCTCTCGAACATTTTGAGGGCGCAGTCCGCCCGAGTGGCTCGCGGCTCGTGCACTCTTACTTGGGTGTTGTGACGAGCTTGCCCGCGGGGGGAGCGGCACGCTGCTCCGCTCGCCTTTCTTGTTCTACGTGCTGGGTGTACTCGGCAATTTCGTCGTCGATCTCTTTGATTTCACGAGCGAGGTGAAAATTTTGAGGATCCTTTGCGTACGTCTCGAACAGCAAGTTCCTCTTGGCTTTCAAATCGTCGCGTTTTTTCTTCCAAACACCTGCGGTAGCAACCATGGGTTTAGCCTCGGAATGAGTGTGCACCTTTTTATGGTTTGCCGATAGAGCCGCCGAGCGATGTGCCCAGAGTCATACGCTGTCCATTTTCCGGGCGTGGTGATAGGAAACTGCTCAGAAAAGCGCACAGGAGTGGCCGTGCCACCAACCCGGAAAGAGAAAGGCAGGGCGGACTGAAGTCCGCCCCTACACACAGCAGACGGAAGAGACAGAACGGAGGCTCCCTGAACGGTCAGGAGCGGAAGAGGACGGATTCGCGCTGGAACATTTTGATGGCGATGAAGAGGGCGGCAGCGGCATACACGCAGGTGGAGGCGAAAATCACCGCGATGTAATTCCAGTGATAGGTGCCGGCGACTAGTTCTTTGCAGAGAAGGCTGACATTGAGGATGGGGATGATCGAAAGTTTGGGAGTGAGCTCCACGCCGGGAAGCATGGCGGCGATGGCGGGGATGATGACGACAAAAGTCATCGGTGTGAGATAACTCTGCGCTTCTTTGTAGGTCTTGGCGAAGAGAGCAATGGTCATAAGGGTGGCGGAGAATAGCACGGCTACGGGGAGAGCCATGAGGAAGACGGATATAACCGTTTTGGGTCCGAGCTTGAGGAGAAATTCGGCAGCAGCAGCGCGGCCGCCGGCAGATTGGGACGTGTAGTGACCTAAGACGGAGAACGAAACGCCCATGGACAATACCGAGAGAGCGGCCGTGCCCAGGGCCGCCGTGAGGATCAGAAAGAATTTGCCAAGGACGAGATGCATTCGGGAGATGGGACTGGAGAGAATGGTTTCCATGGTGCCGCGTTCTTTTTCGCCGGCCGTCAGGTCCATGGCGGGATACATGGCTCCGGTCATGCAGAGAAGGATGACCATATAGCCGATGATGCCGCCGAAAGCGGCTCCGCTGACTTTTTCCGGAGGGGCGACGTTTTCCTGCTTCACGTCGAAAGGTTTGAGCACGGTGTCAGGGAGATTCTTAGCAGCCAGACGCTCCTTGATGACCTTGTCGCGATATTCCTTCATATATTTTTCGATCTTCTCGGTCGCAAATTCGGATTTCAATTCTCCTTCATAGTTGAAAATCCTGACGGTGTCTGCTCTCTGTTGAGCTACGTTGGCCTGGAAGCCGGCGGGTATCTCCACGGCGGCCCGGATTTCCTTGTTGATGATCTGGTCTTTCCAGTTGGGTGTCTCCGCGACAATTTCGATTTTGTCGAGCTTTTTGAGCCCTTCGACAACGGCTGGAGAATCTTCGCCGCCACGAAGCATGACTTTGGGAGTCTCTTCTTTGGCCTTGCCGACCAGGGCGACAGCCAGCGAGCCAAAACCTACGCTGAGAACGGGGAAGAGCAAGAGAGGCACGAGTATCGTGGAGATGAGAGTGCGGCGGTCGCGGACGGCTTCGGTGAGTTCCTTGCGATAGACGATGCCTACGTTGCGTATGGACATGTCAGTTGGCCTCCTCGGCGGCGAAGAGGGGCGTGACGACTTTGACGAAGATTTCCTCGAGGTCCTGCTCGGCATATTTATCGCGGAGTTCGGCGAGCGTACCTTCGACAAGGAGCTTGCCAGACTGGATGATGCCGATGTTGTCGCAGAGCTTTTCGACTTCGCTCATGATGTGGGTGGAGAAGATGACAGTCTTGCCGTTATTGCGACATTCGCGGATGAAAGAGGTGATGGTGCGGGCGGTCATGATATCGAGGCCGTTGGTAGGCTCGTCGAAGATCATCACCGGGGGGTCGTGAACGAGTGTGCGGGCGATGGAGGTTTTCTGCATCATTCCGGTGGAGAGCTTGTCGCAGCGGCGGTCGCGGAAACCGTTCATGTCCAGGCGTTTAAAGATATCGTCGACGCGCTTTTTCAGCGTGGCTTCGTCTAAGCCATTCAGGCGGCCAAAGTATTCGACAAATTCCTGGGCGGTGAGCCTGCGATAGAGAGCGGTGGCGGTGGAAAGGAAGCCGACGTTGGCGCGTACTTTTTCCGGTTGCTCGACGATGTCGTGGCCGCAGACGATGGCGGTGCCGCCGGTGGGCTCGAGGATGGTAGCGAGCATGCGCAGGGTGGTGGTTTTGCCGGCGCCGTTGGCGCCGAGGAGGCCGTAAATCTTGCCGGGCTGGCAGGTGAAGCTGACGTTATCGACGGCGCTGATTTCACCGCGCTTCTTGTCTTGGAAGCGCTTGGACAGGCCACGAGCTTCAATCATCCGAAGATCCTTCAATGGGAGTTCGTAGGACAGGGCAAAGAGCGTTCACAGTGTACTACGCGGGGAACGGGGAAATGTTACGGCACGGAGAAGGGAGTCAGGGGGATGGCAATAGGGAATAGGGGAAAGAAGAAAAGCAAGGATCTTCGGCGAACCCAGGGCCTCGAAAAGCTTTAAGTAGCTGCGGGAGTTCAGCCTTTGTGACAGATGGGGCACTGCTTGGCATCAAACCGATCAGGAGAGACGCGGAACATATTGTTGCACTGGATGCAGACGCGGTGGATGACAGGACTGATGACGGCGCCGGGCTGGATTGGTTTGTCCAAGCCACCCGAAGGAGGGGCGACGGTTTTCTCTGGGATGCTCTCAGCAGACATGAACCGATTCTAGCACGCCGAGGTCTGCCGTCCATAGGGAGCCGACGGCATCCTTGGGATCGAGCGGGGCATCTCTTAGATACGGGAGATGCTCGATTGGGAAAATCGGTCAAGCACGAACAGGGTGAGCAACGAATATGGAGAAAGCCGCGCTGCTCTTGATAGAATGAAGTACCTTGGCGCCTTCCTGACTGGGGTCAAGCAAGCCACGGACAAGTAAGAGAAACGCTGCGCCGGAGGGAGGCGTCCTTGCGCCTTGCGGAGGGCGATGTGCAGGACCGCGCAGAATAGGAAAATATGGATCGTAGGCTGCGAAACCGAATCTTGCTCTACCTGCTGCTGGCGGGAGCGCTGGCGTACGTTCTGGTGGGATTGAGCGGGCGAAAGCCGGTGCCGAAGATTTCGGCGGTGACGCCGATGCGGGAAAACCTGGTGTCGTCCATCAGCAGCAATGGAAAGGTAGAGCCTATTTCGCCGTATGTGATGCGAGCGCAACTGGATACGTTTGTGGAAAAGGTGCGTGCGACGGAGGGACAGACGGTCAAGAGAGGGCGAGTGATTCTGGAATTGGATGTAAAGGATGTGGCGGCGAAGCTCTCCGAGGCGAAGGGCAAGCTGCTGCGAGCGCAGGACGATCTGCGCACAGCCAAGGCCGGGGGGAGAACAGACGATGCGGCGAGGGTTGCCGGCGACTTAGCAAAAGCCCAAGCGGAGCGCGACCGGTTGCAGAAGAATCACGAAGGGCTGCAGCGGCTGATCAAGCAGCAAGCCGCGACAGAAGACGAGCTCGCGGCGAACGACCTGGCCTTGACGAAAGCGCAAGCGGAAGTGACACGGCTGACGGCGGCGAAACAGGAGTTTGACCGGAGCGTGAAGCTGGACACGGACCAGGCCGGGCTGCACGTGCAACAGGTCGAGAATGAAGTAGCGGCGCTCGATGAAAAGGTGCGGCAGGGGCGAATCACCGCGCCGGCGGATGGAACGCTGTACTCGTTGCCGGTGAAAGCCGGGGACTACGTGAAGCTGGGGGATCTGCTGGCGGAGATGGCGGACCTGCACAAGGTTCGCGTGCGGGCATTTATCGACGAGCCGGAGCTCGGCGCGCTGGAAGAGAATGAGCCGGTGAAGATCACCTGGGACGCGTTGCCGAGCAAGACCTGGATGGGGAAAACGGAGATCATCCCGAAGCAGGTGGTGCCGCACCAGAACCGCAGCGTAGGGGAATTACTTTGCGCGGTGAACAACGACAAGCTGGAACTGCTGCCAAATATCAACGTGAACGTGCGCATCAATTCGCGGGAGCGGATCGGCGTGTTGTCGGTACCGCGGGGCGCGGTGGCCGCGGAGGGCGGAAGGCGGTACGTGTTTGTGGTGAAAAGGAACCAGCTCAGCGTGAACAAATCGATACTGGAGAAACGCGAGATTCACGTGGGCATAGCGGACGCCACCAACTACGAAGTCGTGAGCGGGCTGCAAGAAGGGGAGCTGGTGGCATTGCCCGGGGACGTCGATCTACGCGATGGAATGACCGTGACCGTTATTACCACCGAAGTTTTCCATTTCCGGGAACGATGGAATGGTTAGGCCGATGAAGCGGGTGCTCGCAGCACTTTCGATCGCCAGCGCGGTGATGGCGGCGGCAAATGCGAAGCAGGAAACTGGTCTCGAAGCGGGGCGGCGTGCGTACGAGGCCAGCGATTATGCGAAGGCCATCCAGGCGTTGCAGGCGGCTGCGGCCAAAGATCCGCAAAATGGCGACGTGCAATTGCTGCTCGTGAAAAGTTATCTCGAACTGCAGGAGTATGACCCGACGATCAAGAGCGCGGAGAAGGCGGTGGCCATCGACCCGCAGAACTCGGTCTACCACGAATGGCTGGGGAGGGCGTACGGAGAAAAGGCCGATCATGCGAGCTTGTTTTCGGCGATATCACTGGCGAAAAAGACGCGCAAGGAATTCGAGACGGCCATACAGCTCGACGGAAAGAATTTTTCGGCGCGGCAGGCGCTGATTGAGTTCGATTGCAGCGCTCCGGGCATCGTGGGAGGCGGAGAAGAGAAAGCGTTGCCGCAGATCAAGCAACTGGCGGAGATGGACGCCGCCGAAGGGCATTACGCGGCTGGAAATTGCCGGCGGCAGAAGAAAGACTTCGCCGCGGCGGACGAGGAATTTGCGAAAGCGCTGGAGAGCAATCCGAAATCGGCGATGTTGATCTACGACATCGGGGATTACGCCGTGAAGCGCGGACAGCCGGAGCGGCTGCTGGCGGTCGCGGACAGGGGAGAGCGCGTGGCGCCCGGCGACCCGAGGGGAAAGTTTTACCGGGGCGTTGCGCTGGTCTTAAAGAAGGAAAACCCGGAGGAAGCCGAACGATTGCTTAGGGAATACGCGAAGAAAGCGCCGATGCGATCGGGATATCCGCGGCCTGCTGCGGCACACGCGTGGCTAGGTCGCCTCTTCGAAGACCAGAACAAGATGGAAGAGGCAATAAAGGAATTTGAGAGCGCGCTCGAATTAGATCCCAAAAACAAAATGGCGCACGAGGCGTTGAAGCGGCTGAAGGGTTAAGAGTCTCAGCAGCGGCCGCCTGGAAGAGCTAGCGAGGAATTCCGGTCAAAGGACGATCATGGATATCCGAGAAACGGTGTCGGTGGCGATCGACGCGCTGCGAGCGAATAAACTGCGCGCGATCCTGACGTCGCTGGGCGTGATCATCGGAAGCGCTTCCATCGTTCTGGTGGTCACCGTGGCCCTGACCAGCAAGCAATTCGTGCTTTCACAGATCGAGAGCATCGGCTCCAACCTGATCCAGGTGGAGCTGGTTACCAGGCCGGAAGCAGCGCACCCACTCAGCTATGAAATGACGCTGGGGGATATGGAGGCCGCCAAGTCCATTCCCAATGTGATCGAAGTGGCAGGAACACGCGAACTGCCCATGACCGTGGTTGTCAACGGGGTGGAGCGCCCCGTGAACCTGGTGGGAGTGACGGAAGGTTACCAGGTGATTCGGCGGCTGCTCGTTTTGCGCGGGCGCTATCTCGATGCCGCGGATATGGAGATGCGCAGCAAAGTTTGCTTGATCACCACGCAACTCGCGGACCGGATTTTTGGGCAAGAGAATCCGATCGGGAGATCGATGCGCATGGGAGAGTTGACGTTTACGGTGATCGGTGTGTTCCGCGAACGCGTCGAGACGTTCGGCCTTTCCGATATTCAGGAAAACACGGTCATCCTCCCCTTCACGCTCATGAAGTATTACACCGGCATGGAAGTGGTGCGTCTGTTGGACGTGCAAGCAGCGCGAACGGAAGACGTTCCATCCGTCGAGCGGCAGGTGGCCCAGTTGCTGAGGAGCCGGCATCCGGCGGAAGCGGAATATAAGGTGCTAACGCTGGCGGCGATCCTGAACGCGGCAAAGAATATCTCGCTGGCGCTGACGATCGTGCTGATCATCATTGCGTTCATCGCACTGGTGATCAGCGGAATCGGGATCATGAACATCATGTTGGTGACGGTGACGGAACGGACAAGGGAGATCGGGATCCGCAAGGCGATTGGGGCGGCGCGGCGGGAGATCATGTATCAGTTCTTGATCGAAGCGTTCGTGATCAGCGGCGGAGGGGCGGTCATCGGGATTTTGATCGGGATCGCCATACCGGTGGGCGCGCAATTGTTTTTGCCGGGAAATCTGCGGGTTCCGGTTTCGAGTCTCAGCGTGGTGATCGCTTTCCTGGTGTCGTGTTCCACGGGGCTTTTCTTTGGGTACTTGCCGGCCAAGCAGGCCGCCAGCCTGCAACCAGTCGAGTCGTTGAGATATGAATGAAGCACAGAGGGAATAGGGGTTAGAGAATAGGGGACAGGCATGGAAAGTGCACTGGGGGCGGCGATTGGCGGCCCTTTTTTTCTCGGGAGAATGAGTTTCAGCGAAAAGTCTGGAAATGCGGTGACCGAAACTCTGTAAGTTTTTTGTTGAGGCGGGCTGGTGGAGATTGAGCGGGCGCGAAGGAGCATGAAAATGCAATCACGGGGACCTGTTGCGGGGATGACTGCGCTTTTGGTTTTGTGCGGCGGCGCCGCGGGAGCGCAAGAGACTTCCGCGCCGAAATCGAGTCAGTCGGCGGCACAGGAAGCGTCGAAGGATGGAGCGCCGGTGGCGCTGACCTTAAAACGCGCGATTGAGCTGGCACTCGAGAACAGTAAAGAAATTCAAGTAGCGAAGATTCAAGCGAGCGTGGCGGATCGCACCGCCCAGATTACGAAGTCACAGTTCATGCCGAGTCTCTATGCGGGCTCCGGCGCGGGGTATACCTACGGCATACCGGAAACGCCGGGCGGGCGCGCACCATCGATCTTCAACGTGTCGTACACGGAACAGATTTTCAACGAACCGCTGCGAGGCCAAGCGAAAGAGACCGAGGAGCAGTCCAAGGCCCAGAAGATTGCGCTGGAAGAGACAAAGAACAGCGTGATCACGCGAACGGCGATGGCCTATCTGGAATTGGGGAAGGTGCGGCATTCGCTCGAGCTATTGCGCAAGGAGCAGGAAAGCGCGGAGAAGATTCTGCAAGTGACGCAGGATCGTCAGGGGGAAGGATACGAACTGCCGGTGGAAGTGACGAAAGCCCAGCTCAGGAAGGCGCAGGTGATCCAGCGAATATTGCAACTCGAGGGCCGGGAGGATGAGCTGGAAGTTTTTCTGAGGTACCAGTTCGGATTTTCAGAAGCGCAGCCCATCGAGGTCATGCCCGAGGAGTTGCCAGGCGAAGCCGAGCAGGCGGGAGACAACCTCGTGGCCATGGCCATGACGCACAATGCCGGCTTGCAACTCGCGGCGTCCGACGTCCGCGCGAAAGAGTTCCGACTGAAGGGGGAAAGGCGAGGGTATTTCCCGACGGTGGAGCTTGTCGGCATTTATAGCCTGCTGGGGAAATTCAACAATTACTCCCAGTTTTTCCGGACGTTTCAGCGAAACAATCTCAACGCGGGAATCGACGTCCGCGTGCCGATTTTCAGCGCACCGACAAAAGCAGCGATCGGGATGGCGCGGATAAATCTGGAGGCCGCCCAGGTCAACCTGCTAAACAAGAAAACCGAATTGACCGCGGATGTCCGGCAGAAGACGCGGCGGGTGCGCGAGAGGGATGCGGCAAAAGAAGTGGCGCGGCTGGAATTGCAGCTCGCGCAACAAAGCGTGGCGGTGTTTCAATCGCAGTTTGCCGAAGGGAAATTGAATTTGCGCGAAGTCGAGAAGGCCAGGCTGGAAGAGAATGAAAAATGGATGGCCTATCTGGATGCAAATTTTCAGAAACAGCAGGCGCAGCTGGAATTGCTGAAGACGGCGGGGCAATTGGATAAGGTGTGGCAATGAACAAGTGACGGGTGATTGGTGATGCTCGATTTGGAGAGTTTGCGCCTGTTCTCGGAAGTGGCGAGAAAGCTTGATAACGGATTTAGAAGACTGCCTGCTTTTCAAAATCAATCGCCGGGGATGGCGCGTCTTGCCGAAGTGCTCAACGCGACAGCCGAACGGCTGCAAGATAACTACCCGTATTTTCATCCGTTGTACGCGGGACAAATGCTAAAGCCGCCGCATCCGGTGGCCCGCCTGGCGTATGCGCTGGCCATGTGGATCAATCCAAACAATCACGCGCTGGATGGCGGGCGGGCCACCTCGGCGATGGAAAAAGAAGCAGTCGCAGAGATCGCCGGCATGTACGGGTGGAAAAATTTTCTGGGCCACCTGTGCGGAGGCGGAACGATGGCGAATCTCGAGGCCTTATGGGTGGCCGGCCAATTGCTACCGGGAAAGAAAATTCTCGCCAGCGAACAGGCTCACTATACGCACGGGCGAATCAGCGGTGTTCTGCAATTGCCATTCGAAAGCGTGCCGTGCGATGCGCGGGGCCGGATGGACGTAAATGCGCTGGCGAAGCGCGTGGGGCGCGGCGACGTGGGGACGGTTGTCGCAACGATGGGTACCACGGCAACAGGTTCGGTGGATCCGCTGCCGGAGATTCTCGCTTTGCGCGCAAAGCATGGATTCAGGATTCACGCCGATGCGGCGTACGGCGGCTATTTCGTGCTTACGGAAAATCTTGGAGAAGATGCGGAGCGGGCAGTTGCACGGATTGGAGAAGCGGACTCGATTGTCATCGATCCGCACAAGCACGGACTGCAGCCCTACGGGTGCGGCTGCGTGCTCTTTCGCGACCCCGAAGCCGGCCGATTGTACAAGCATGATTCGCCCTACACGTATTTCAGTTCCGCGGAACTGCACTTGGGCGAGATAAGCCTGGAGTGCTCCCGTCCGGGGGCCGCGGCGGCGGCCTTGTGGGCGACGCAGAGATTGCTGCCTCTAGAAAAGGGAGGCGAATTCGCGGGCGGGTTGGAACGCGGAAGGAAGGCAGCGCTGGCGCTTTTCGGAAAGCTGCGCGAGGATGTGCGGTTTGTAACCGCCTTCTCCCCTGAACTCGACATTGTCGTATTTGCGCCGAAAGCCACAAGCGTCAGCGGGGCTTCTGTCTTGAGCCGCAAGATATTCGAAGCTGCGGCCAGGCGCGATCTGCATCTGGCGGTAGCGGAATTGCCGGTTCGCTTTTGGGAGGAGAACCTGGGAGCGGCAAAGCGCGATCGCGAAACGATTGCTTGCCTGCGTTCGGTGCTCATCAAGCCGGAGCATTTCGACTGGGTAGACCGCATTTGGGGCTTGCTCTCCTCATCTGCCGACGAGATCCTCGGTGCCCGAAACTGATCCGGCCTGTAAACCCCATTCAATGTGGTATTTAGCGTTTCGCTGCAGGATGGCACGCGCTGATCGGAAAGGTTTGAGGGGATACGACGAAATCGGGTAAACTACTGTCTACTGATTTGGGGGCCACGCTATGGGTGCACGCGCGGATCTCCTATTCCATTGTCAGACACAGGAGCCCGCGACTTGATGGGGCCAAGTTTGTAAAGTGAACGCTGAGGGTGAAGAATGCCGGATGTAATGAAAACATTGCTGCTGAATCCGCCGAGTTTTGAAAACTTCGATGGTGGTGCGAGCTCGCGTTGGCCTGCAACGCGCGAGATTGAATCCTATTGGTACCCGGTTTGGCTGACGTATCCCGCGGGAATGATCCCCGGCAGCAGGCTGCTGGACGCATCACCTCACAAAGTCAATTGGCGACAGACGATCCAGATCTGCAAGGACTACGAATTTCTGATCCTTTTCACGTCCACGGTTGGTTTTGAGAGCGACGTCAAGCTCATCCGCAAAATCAAGGAAGCCAACCCGGGCATGAAGATTGCTTTCGTCGGCCCGCACGGACACATCAAGCCCGATGAGACGCTGAATGCCAGCGCGGACATCGATTTTGTGACGCGCGGAGAGTTCGATCACTCCGTGGTGGAATACGCGCACGGCAAGGCGCTGAACGAGATTCTGGGTGTCAGCTACCGCAAAGATGGAAAGATCGTGCACAACGCCGAACGCCCGCAGTTGCACACGGAAGAGCTGGATGCGCTGCCGTTCGCCACGGACATTTACAAACGCGACCTGGAAATCGAACGCTACAACGTGCCGTTCCTGTTGCACCCCTATGTGTCGTTTTACACCACGCGCGGATGCCCGGCGCTTTGCACGTTCTGTATGTGGCCGCAAACGATTTCGGGACATGCCTGGCGAACGCGTTCGACGGAAAACGTGGCACGGGAAGTGAAGCAGGCGCTCGAACACTTCCCACAAATGAAAGAGATTTTCTTTGACGACGACACCTTCAACATCCGCAAGGACCGCGTGCTGGATCTTTCGGCCAAGTTCAAACCGCTGAAGTTCCAGTGGTCTTCGACGGCGCGCGTGCATAGCGACTACGAAACGGTAAAAGCGATGGCGGACGGCGGAGCGCGGCTCTTTATCGTCGGCTTCGAATCCGGCGACGCGCAAATCCTCAAAAACATCAAGAAGGGTGCGACGGTCGAGATGGGCCGGGCCTTCATGAAGAACTGCCGCAAAGTTGGAATCAAGGTGCACGGCGACTTCATCATCGGCCTGCCCGGCGAAACCAAAGAGACGATTCAAAAAACCATTGACTACGCGAAGGAATTGGATTGCGAGACGATCCAGGTTTCGCTGGCGCATGCCATGCCGGGAACGGAATTGCACGACACCATGGCGGCGCAGGGCTTCCTGAAGATCGAAGCCCTGGCGGATTCCGGAGGGCATCAATTGCCGCACATCGAATACCCGCACCTGTCGAAGGTGGAAATGATGGGGGGCGTGAACCGCTTCTATGATGAGTATTACTTCCGGCCCAGGGTCGCGTGGCGCATCGTGAAGGAAGCGCTCTGGGACAGCCACGAGCGGAAACGCTTGTACCACGAAGCAACGGAGTTCCTGAAGCTGCGCGCGGAGCGCTTGAAGTGGGCACGCAAGGGCGGCGATTACGACAAACCCATGGTTTCCGTGCCGGGGACGCCTTCGGCTTCCGGAAACGGTTAGACCCCTCGAAATGGCAAGCGAGAGAAGACTGCGGATCAAGACGCTGGTCATGGTCTTGGCAATGGTGGTGTGTGCCAATGCCGGGGATCTGATGCTGAAGCGCGGAATGTCACAGATCGGCGCGGTTCAACTGACGGCTTCAGGACTCGCCGAAGCCTTCCGGCTGACGGTGACGAACGGGACGATTTGGGTTGGGATATTCTTTCTGACTGGCTTCATGCTGAGTTACATGACGGTGCTGAGCTGGGCGGACTACAGTTACGTCATGCCCGCGGGGGCGTTTGGCTATGCTTTGCTCACCTTGCTGGCAGTTGTTTTTTTGCACGAGTCGGTGTCCCCGCGACGGTGGGTGGGTGTTGTCTTGATCTGTGTGGGTGTGCTGCTGGTGGGGCAAACGAAACCACGGACAACCGCAGTGGCTAGTGAGGCAGTGGCTTGATGCGCGTCATTCTTGCACTTGCCGTCCTGGTTCTTGGCAGCACGGGAGGCGAGATCGCCATCACCCACGGAATGAAGGCGACCGGTGAGCCGGCACGGTTGCGGCCACGGGCTTTACTTCAGTTCCTGGGGCGGGCAGTACAGAACGGGTGGTTCTGGACCGGCGTGCCGCTGATGGCACTGTCATTTTATTCGCTGCTGGTACTGCTTTCCTGGGAGCCCATCAGCCTTGTGATTCCCGCATCGGCGCTCAGCTACGTTGTCGGCACACTGGGCGCCAAGTACATCCTGGGCGAGCAGGTGAGCCCCGCGCGTTGGGCGGGCGTCGTGCTGGTTTGCGCGGGGGTTGCACTGGTCGCGGCGGGTTAAGGACCAGGCACGCCAACTAAATATTCATCAAGAAATCAGAATGTAGTGATAGGGTCTAGGCTCTAGGTAACGGGTTGGCGCCGGCGCGGGACTCCAGGTCTGGCCCGCGGCAACCAATCAAACCAAGACGAAATCTGAGTCGAAAAGGCAGTCTGTAAATCACGATTCTTACTTGACGTGCGGGATTCCATTGCATCGGTTTTCGCCTGCGATGGGGACCTAGGGCGACTGGAATGCTGTTACATACCTTCTATTGGATCGCGCTTGTCCTAGCGGCCGCGCCGCTGGCCTATTATCTTCTGTCGTTGCACTGCGTTGTTTGCTATTTCCGTGAGTTGCGGAAATCGCCACCCTTGAAATCTTCCTATTCGCCGCCCGTGAGTATTCTCAAGCCTGTGCGTGGCGTGGACCACGAAGCTTACGAAAATTTTGCCAGTTATTGCCAGCTGGACTATCCGGAATACGAAATCATTTTTGCTGTGGCCGAGCCGGATGACCTTGCAGTGCCTGTAATCGAGAGATTGCAGGCTGATTTTCCGCGATGTTCTATCCGGCTGATTAAGGGTGCGGAGCGAATTGGAACGAACCGCAAAGTGAACAGCTTGTACCGGCTGGTGCAAGCGGCGAAATACGACCTCGTGGTGATGAGCGACAGCGATGTGCGCGTCGATCCCGATTATCTAGGGGTAGTTGTCCCGCCATTTGCCGATCCCCAAGTTGGCGCGGTCACCGCTTTTTACCGGTGCATTACCGCCGGTAGCATCGCGGCAGATTTGGAAGCGCTGGGGATGTATTTGGACTCCGCCCCGGGCGCGCTGGTGGCGCGAAGGCTCGAGGGCAAGATGCAATTCGCTTTCGGCTGGACGATGGTCACAACCAAGAGACACCTGTCGGAGATTGGCGGCTGGGAAGCCATGGCGAATTATCACTCTGACGACTTTGAGCTGGGAAACCGCATCGCGCGCCGTAACTATCGCGTGGAATTAATGCCGAAGCCGGTGTGGATGGTGTTTCCACAAGAGACGATCGGGCAGTATTTCCGGCACGAGCTGCGCTGGTCGATCGGATTGAAGAATGTGCGCCCCACTGCATACCGGTGGCTGATGCTTACCCACGGGTTGCCCTGGGCGCTGCTGGCGGCAGCGGTCGCGGCCAGCGCCGGATGGGAGGGAATTGCGGCGGCGCATCTCATTGCCTATCTTGCGTTGCGTCTCGGTCTGGCTTGGACGACAGGTACTTGGGGCTTGGGCGATACCGGAGCATGGAAGAAACTGTGGCTTGTTCCGCTGCGCGATGCCATCAGCTTCATCGCCTGGGTGGGCGGCTTCTTTTCAGAACGGATCCTGTGGCGCGGTCTTGCCTATCGCGTGAAAAATGGCCAGCTCTTCCCATTGGCAAGTGCGAACCTCATGAAAGAGAGTACTGCCCAGGGATTGAGCGCCAGCATCACGAATTCAGAGAATATTACCTAAGAGACAGTAAATTTGCGGGCGCCCAGCACGGCCCGCAATGCGCCCTGCGGGGAAGGCCATTCTTTCGGCCGCAGCTCTTCCCTTCGCTTTCGCTGGATCAACAGATCTCGAGGCAATTTCCCATTGTCTGCCAACCTGTTAAAGTGGCCTGAGAAGTGCATCGGGCAGGAAACTTTTGCCGATGACGAGTAGACCCGCATGATGGCGCACTCCGCGATGTGGCGTGATGCAGTGCTCCTGCTGGCTCTGGCTCCGCTTGGCTACTATGTGCTTGCGACAGTGGCGGCGCTGCGGTTTTTCGGGCGTGAGCGCGCGCGGCAGCTCCTCAATTACACTCCGCCGGTGAGTGTGCTCAAACCATTGCGTGGCGTGGACTTCGGATCCCACGAAAATTTCGCAAGTTTTTGCCGGCAGGAGTACCCAGACTTCGAGGTTTTGTTTGCCGTGAATGACGACAAAGACCCCGCGGTGCCGATGGTCCGGCAAATCATGGCGGAATTTCCCGAGCGGAAAATCCGCCTGCTCGTGGGCGCGGAGCAGTTCGGTGCAAACCGCAAGGTAAACAAACTGGCGCGGCTCGCGCGGGAAGCGCAATACGAAGTGCTGGTATTGACCGATGGCGACGTGCGCGTGGGACCGCGCTACTTGCGTGAAGTTGTTGCGCCGCTCGCGGATCCGAAAACCGGTGCGGGGACTTCCTTCTACCGCGGCATCGCCGAGAATAATCTTGGCGCGGAAATCGAAGCCGTCGGCGCTTCGAGCGATTTTTTCGCCGGAGTGCTGATGGCGGAATGGACCGAAGGAATGACCTTTGCGCTGGGCGCTTCCATCGCCACGACCAAAGCATGGCTCGGCAAAATGGGCGGGTTTGAGGCCATTGCCGATACTCTTGCGGACGATTATGAACTCGGCCACCGGATCGCCAAAGCCGGAGGCGCGGTCGTGCTCTCACGCGAAGCCGTCTGGACCATGTATCCCGCGCAGACCCTCGGCAGCTTCTGGGACCACCAGGTGCGCTGGGCGCGCACGGTGCGGTTGTCGAGGCCGCGGTCTTACCTGGGATTGTTGTTTACCCAAGGACTGCCTTGGGCGCTGCTTGCGGCGCTCGTCGCGCCGGCAAAATGGATCGCGGGAGTCTACCTGCTTGCGTATTTGATCTTGCGTTTTCTGGTGGCCTGGACGGTGGGGATTTTGGGTGTCGGGGACGAAGTCCTGCGACGGAAGATTTGGCTGGTGCCATTGTGGGACGCGGTCCACTTCGCGATTTGGCTGGCAAGTTTTGGTTCGAATCACATCCGCTGGGGCAACGCCGAATTTGTGATTCGCCAGGGTCGAATGGTGCCCCTAGCGGGCGTCGAAAGTACCGCAGCTGGCCCCGCGGAACACGCCCCGCGATCGTAAGTTTGGGCCACCCCGTTCCAGGTGCGCGGTTGACGTAAGCTGGCTTAAAATCAGTCTTCCTGCGTTTCCAGTGGCCTTCACGATATTTGGCGTGTGGCTCTATTGGCATGAAAATCCCCTTCCGTTGCTAGCCCCTCCGTGGCCTTTTGGGGCGTAGTCGTACTCTTCTATTTGTTTTCTCATCTCGATCTGCCTGATAGAAGAAGCTACTCTTTGTTTCTGATTATCGCGGCGACTTCTCTGTGGATGGTGTCCGCCATCACTTCCACAATCTCGGAAGACTTGTAGTATCAACTCGATACGGCGGTTTCTGGGCCGTCTTTGGGAACACGGGCTCTTGGTATGCTTTATATTTATGCCGAAAAGCAAGAGGACCGGAAGCCTTTCAGCCCCGGCCCAGAAATTCAGCTCAACTCCGTCCGGTCCACCACTTTCACGCCCGACCGGGAACCCTTCTCTTGCCAATAAAAATATGAACGAGGTGCGCCAGCGGATTCGTTGAAAGGGTGTGTTCCACCAGCAAAACCCTGTAGCGCCAATTTTCAAACCGCAGCGTTCCACTACACGCGGGAGCAATGAGGAGCGACCAATTTGTTCAGGATGGGCTGCACATCGATTTCAGGTAGGAGGTCATTCTGCATGTAAGCCGTAACCTCTGGCGTAAAAATCCGGTGGGACCAACTCGCCTTGCTGGACCTTTTCCGCCAATGCGGGTCGTCCCAATACTCTACCGTCCAACGAAAGGGATTCCCATCCTTGCTACAGACCTTCAATCGACAGTGATTGGTAAGCCCGAGGAAAAAGCACCCCAGCGCTTCCTCCAACGAGTAAAAGTCTTCGTGCCAGCGGCCATAAGTCACGCTGTAATGGTTCTCCCAAATCTGTTCGATGACGACTTCGAATCCATCAGGAGTGGCCGGAAGGACACGAACAAGGTCCTTTCCCAGCTCATACTGTGCCAAAGGGCATTTCTCTAAGACTTTGAGGATTTCGCCGACCATGAGGGGCTCCAGTGCTGCTGCTCGCGGGATTCCCAATTCACCGCATCACAGCAGGAGAGGTTCTGGGGTTCTTGAGTGAAAAAATAGCGCGCCTTCCGAACCGTAACAAGAGCGCCAGAGGTTCCACGAACGTGGTGCTTATTACCTAGCACGACACATTTTGGGGGCCACAAGTTGAGTCTTCGCAACTCGAAGAAGCAAACTTTCGGTCCCGCAACGGCATCGAGCGGAGGGGGGCTGACCGGCGGCTGACCGAGGGCGAACTACAAACCGAGTTTCCGCAGTCGCCCGACCCCATGAGTATCTGCGAGGGACAAGAAATCGAGGGCGCATCAGCCTTTAAGCAACTGAGTTGGAAGGTCTTACATCCCCCCGTTCAATCTCGCCTGAAACCAAGTGCTTTCGTTCAAGTTGTCAATTGAATTCTCATCGCATCCCTGTGCAAATCTGTGGGAGGCTATGCAAAATAAACGGAAAAGGCCGGAAGTCTTTCGGCCATGCCAAGCCGTAGTGCCGGGTGGGCGACGCAGCATAGTAATCTCGATGAATGCGGCGAAGCGGCCCACTCGCTGTGCTCACACCCTTCCTGAAGAAGCTTCCTACCGATCACAAATTTGTAATCGAGATTCGAAGCAAGACCTGGCTCGATGCCAGATTCGCGGACGTGCTCCGGGAATACAACGTCGCTTTGGCACTGACTGACACGTCGTTTGTGCCTCGACCCTGGGAAATGAAGGAGAAGTTTGGCCTGATTACGGCGGACTTCGCTTATGTCCGCTGGTTGGGCGACCGTAAGAAGATCGGGAAGCAGACAACGACGTGGGACAAGACGATTATTGACCGTGAGATCGATTTGAAAAATTGGGTAGAGTTGTTTAGGCGTCTTGTGACTGACAAGGACGTCCGAGAAATCCTCGCCTTTATGAACAACCACTATTCAGACCACGCTCCAGCCGGGGTAAAATTATTCTTGGATTTGTGGAACAAGAAAAAGTAGACTGAGGTTCACACGACGAGAGGAATGGCAAATGGAACGCCCAAAGGGGACCCCACGTACAGCAGGATATATACCCAACTCGCCAGAGACACTGCGGAAATAGGTATCACACGGGATGAGCTTCCAGAGGCCGCCAAAATTTGCGGTCACCTAAGCACCTTCGAACGCTTAGAACATCTTATGAAGAAAGCTGTCCGTTGACTGAGGACGCTTCCTCCTGCAATCGTTTCATTCCTCTTCACGCTTACGCTCCTCCATTCGCTCAATCGTTTTCTTTGGTGACTGCTCGCAACTGTCGCAGTGAATCCGTGTCTTTGGTCACACGAATCGCTTGAATCAGAACCATTATTGAATTGCGCAGGACGGCCCGATTGGTTTCAGCGGCTTCGCCGGCGAACCATATGTCTGCCACGGTAGCGAAGAAATGATTCGTCGCTACGCTCATCTTCGTCCTGATTTTATGCGAGATGAACTTGCCAGAGTGTCCGATTTCACTCCTAAAAATGCATCAAAAATCGTTGAGATTGCCCCGGTTGCCCCACAATTAGCAGTCGCGGTATGATGTAAGTCCAGAGTTTTCATGCTGCTGGGAGATCGTCCAACGGTAGGACTCCAGATTCTGGATCTGGCTATCTAGGTTCGAATCCTAGTCTCCCAGCCAATCTTTTCTTCTTGGCGCCGCCTCCGACGCCCAGGGCTCGAGGTAACCGAAACCGACAGCCCTTGGGAAGCCTTAGGAAGGCTTCTGACGTAAGCCGTCGCCCCTCGCAGCTCCTCGCAACTGCCCACGCTGGCTTCCTGTATGAAAAGGTCTCGGCGGCGGCGATTTCCGCATCATGGACTACATCTGCGATTTGAGTGCGCACGAACGCGATGAAGTTGAAGCAGAGACGGCAGGATCGAAGACTCTGCTGTACTTGGTCGGTCACTACGAGGCGGCGGCTTCGATTCCAATCGGTGCGACCCTGGCTTATTTAGAACGCGAACACGAATTGCTGCCGCCCATCTTCCAAATAAGGGGTATCTGTTATAATGATACCCAGCATGGACATATACGACCTTCTCGTCTGGTTTGACCAGTATTTGGCTAAGCGCCATCTTCAATTTGAGGCTGTGGCCATCGGTGGGGCGGCGCTTAACTTACTGGGCGTTGTGTCTCGGTTGACCATGGATTGCGACATTCTATATCCCGAAATTCCTAGGGACATCGCGGAAGCCGCGCGTGCTTTTGCGGCCGAGGTTCGCGACAGAGGCGATACGTTACAGGAGGATTGGTTGAACAACGGGCCGGCTTCACTTGCAAACCAGCTTCTGCCCCAATGGCAAGAACGCCTGCAAGCATTGTTTTCGGGTAACGCCATTCGTCTCCGCTCTCTTGGTCGTGTGGATCTCCTCTGCGCCAAACTATTCGCCTTATGCGATCGAGGCATTGATTTAGGAGACTGCATAGCACTCGCACCGACAACCGATTAACTCGCAAACGTGCTTTCATGGCTGGAGGTTCAGGACGCCAATCCCGACTGGCCAGCCCACGTTCGGGCAACACTTGCGGATCTTGGAAGGAGGCTTGGTCATGGGATTTAGCAGGACTCTCGTCCCCACTCAAAGCCCGCAAGCCGATATGCTTACCTCGTGCATGGCAGGTATCGGCATGAACTTTACAGCAGTCCCGTCGGCCGACCCGAATATCGAGGATACCATTCTGTTTGCCAGTGTTGAAGGAGTGGAAAACTATGACCTGCGGGTGCTAGCAGTGTTGGTTACATGGTTTGGCATACATGCACCCTGGGTTAATGCTGATCGACTCACGAAAATCGTCGAAGCTCAAAGCTCTTCTCGGCTTCGTGCATTCTGGTCCGCGTTGGCGAGTTGGCACAAGAAAGACCGACGGTTCGCCCGCCTCGCCAGGTTGTATGTCGGACAACGCCAGAACTTGATCGAGACGGGAACAAATTTTCAGGTTAGACGTCACGGCGAAGACCCGCGTTTTGAAGGAAGCCCAATCCGTGTCGCTGCGAATGTTCTTCGCGATCGAACCAGCAATGTTCTGCAACCGGCAGACTTAGCGCGGCATCACAATTCCTATCGCTATCGAGTGATGATGGGCCCAAGCTTCCGTGCGGATATGTGGGCTGCACTTGAAAGGGACCCGACACTCTCAGCAGCGGAGCTGGCCCGCAGAACTTATGGATCCTTCGCTACAGCTTGGCACGTAAAGCGTGAGTTCAGATTGCTGTCACCCGCTTCGCAGCACCCCAAAACGCTGCGACCCAAGCCGGCAAAATCTGCCTAGGAACTCGCTAGAGACGCCAGAGGGTCCTTTTCCTTCCGATCAACGAGTACCATGACTGACAAGAGACTGCCATTCCACGACCCGAGCGAGTCCGCCGAGCTCCCGCAGGTCGGCTGCCGACGATGTTCAAGTGTCGGTTCGGTTCCGATAGACCGCTCCATCTTTGCCAGCGGGGATTCTATTCCTTGTTAAGAATGAGGTCCACAACACGGAAATCGACTTATGCCTGACTATCGGGCATGTGGATATTCAGACACTTCTGATGGGAGGTAAACATGGAATCGGCGAAGGTGGGGAAGCGGGGCGCAATCGTGGTCCCCGCCAAATTGCGAAGGCGGTTCGGCATTGAAGAGGGTACTCTCGTTACCGCGGAGGAACGAGAAGACGGCATTCTGATTCGCCCCGCCGTCGTGGTCCCGATTGAAAGGTACACTCCCGAGCGTAAGGCGGAATTTCTTCTCTCCAATGCGACCACTCGTGCGGATTACCGCAAAGCACGAAAAGAAGTCCAGAAGCTAGGCATGGACCCGGATTCGATTCCACATCGACGGCCTGCATAGATGGACCGCCTGTTCCTCGATGCTAATGTTTTATTTTCGGCAGCGTACCGGTCCGATACAGGAATTCTTGAGCTGTGGAAACTCAGAGAGGTTGTCTTGAGTAGCTCTCGCTACGCGCTGGAAGAAGCGAGAGCTAACCTTAGTAATGAAGTTCAAAGAACGCGGCTAGTGAGGCTGGAAGGAAAGGTTCGGCTCTTCGATGCGGGCGAGCGCGAACTTCCGCATGGCGTCGCTTTGCCAGAGAAGGACGTACCGATCCTACTGGCGGCCATCGAAGCTAATGCCAAACATCTTTTGACTGGGGACATTCGGCACTTCGGATCCTTCTTCGGCAAGAAGGTCGAGGGCATCCTTGTCTTGCCTCCCGGAGACTACTTGAGACGGCACGGTAATTAGACGCGTGAAGAGTAGGGGGCTTCTACGAAACCTGAGGTCCCTCGATTTAGAAAGGATGCTCTACCAGGGTCGCGTTCGTTGGGACAGCGGTAATGTTGTTCCACGGATTTGTCAGAAAGCACCTGACTTTGGCTGAACTCGAGGACGCAGTTGACGAGTTGAGTAAGACAATCTGGCTTGCTCGGGCCGTTGTTGCTGAAGTGTTTAAGAAGGCTCGGGAGGCTGAGCGATGAAAAAGGAACAGATAGTGGGTACGAGGCTGCCTGACACAGTTGTTCGGGATCTTGAAGCCATAGAGGAAGTCGAGCAATCCGATCGCTCGACGACTGTAAGAAAAACTTCTGTCTCGGGCGATACAGGACCTGGAAGCTGGACCACTATTCGCGGCTGTATGGCAACGGCAAGCTCACACTTGCACGTGCCGCCCGTGAGGCGGGAGTCTCACTCTGGGAAATGATGGATTACGTGAAAACCAAGAAGATCACTGCACAGTACGATCTCGAGGACCTTCAGCGAGACCTGAAAACTGTCGCCGCACGTGAAAGGCGGTAGTTGACCTAGTCTTGTGGCCCGAGATGCGCATGGCAAGGTAGTCGGACGGTCGCGAAGTACCTGCGAAGCGCGTATGAAATCTTCAGTGACTGATCGAGTAGCCGTAGGCGCGAATGGTTTCCATGGCCTCACTCCGGCTCCCGGCGTCCACCTGTTTTAATATTCGATGGATGTGATTCCTCACCGTAAACTCAGAAAGATTCAACTGAGAAGCGATTTCCTTATTTGTTAAACTTTTGGCGACGAGAGCCATCAGTTGCTGCTGACGCAACGTCAGATCAGGTCTTCGGGCAGATCGCTTCACCGGGATCTCGTCCACCATGTGGGCAACAAAGAGGAAAAGGGTGGAGCAGAGTTGAGGCTTTTCCCCGGTAGACAGCGCGGCAACTGTAAGTCTGGCCGGTCGTTCAATCCGAGCCGCAACTATCGAACACAACAACTTTCAGCGTCGGGCGGCCGAAGAGTTCAGAAGCAATATCCGGGAATGACTTCGGGCGGTTTTGGTAGCCATCGACGCCGCCTAATTTCAAATACCAGGACCGATCAGAGTGAATTTGTGGGAAAAGAGCGAATTCACCCAGTCCGTATTTGGCGCTCATGGTTTCCTGCGTCCTCCGAAGGAGCTCGGGAGGTACTCTCCGCCAAGGAGTTCTGGTGCGCGCACGAAGTCTCTTGGTCGATCTGCTCGAACAAAATATTCGACGAGCGCAAGCGTGCGGCATTCTGGCGAATAGTGCGAAGATTCAGGCGGCCACTCTTCCACGCATAAAAATACCGCGGAATCTTGCTCCTGAGAGCAGCAGTCAGGAGCCGCAGGGAAAGCCGGGCGCGACGAAATAGGCCGGCAACGCCCGGCTTCGATCCAAGTTCCGCATGCCTCAGAAGGGGTATGTAATTTACAAACGCGCGCGCACGGCTCCGCCAGGACCCTTCCGCCAGGAGACTCGGCAAAAATCCCGGGGTGACAGACTGCCCGCATTGTGCGGACCAAATCTGTTCTTCTGCCACAGGCTGCAACAGCAGTAGATCACGAGGGCGCGGGAGGGCTTGGAAGAAACTGTCCGGTACGGGCGCGCCCACCAAGTCGCGCGCGAGCTCCAAAGTAAGGTACATCCAGGTGGCACATCCACACCGCATCGACCGCTCGGCGATGCCTGCCCAATTCCAATCTGTGCGCGAATCGAGCAGCAACTTCAGGTCAACTAGGGGAAGCAGACCCTTATTGAACCGGTGCCAGCTGGACTGGTGCAGACACAAGTGAAAGAGGAAGTCTTCCGGACAAAGTGTCCGCACTGTTAGCCCCTTGAGATCGACAAGGATAGACCGGGACCAATATTCTTCGATCGACATCGGAAATAGTGGTTCGCTGCATTCCAGCTGGCTGTGGACTTCTACCAGCACAGGAGAGGCGCGAAGCCGGAGCGGAGGAGCAAATTCCTTAACCTGGCTCAAACATCGATTAGGATCCCGGTGCATGGTGAGCACGTCTTCCGGATACTCGTATCCAAGGGTCTGCAGGATCAACACGGCCTCTGCTCTCTTGCCCGGCGGTACCAACAGGTCCAGATCTGCCATCGGTCGCAAGGACGGGTCGGGATAAGTGGTGTACGCCATGACCACTCCCTTGAGCGCGAGCGCCGGGATGCCACTCTGCTGCAGGGCTTCGAAAGTCTTTCTCAATTCCTGGCGTAGGAGGAGATTGTGAACTGCCGTGAGACGCCTGGCCTTGAAAAGCCGTTCCCATTCCGGCGACGCTTCGAGAAAACTGAGGTAAGGCTCTAAACCAAAGGCCACGCAGGGATAGAGATCCCCGGAAGTAGTGTTGAGAAAATTTGGCCAATTCACTTGGCGCAGCAGCAACACCATCGCTCGATTGTCCAGCGCCTCCGTCTGACGGCCAAGCAAGGCCAGGAGAAGTTTCCTCTCGGCGCCGCGCTGCTCTTCCATATTCATTTTGCGAGCTCACCAGGTTGGGACAGACTCCGAACCAATCGCCGGCGCCAGCGAGCAAGCCACAACAGGAATTTCGATGCGCGGCGCGCCAGCCGTATGTCAATTTGCAAGCAGACAAGAAGCAGAGTCTCGATTATCCAACTACGCTTTCTCTTCTCGCATTCAAATGGGACACTGTCGTCAAACACATGCCATTTCCCATTCACTTGGCGCTCCGACACAACGCCCAGAATGGCACTTACCGGGACCGGTAGATCGCACCAGGAATGACTGTCACCGCGGGTCAAAACACCCTGACGGCTGCGATGGACAATTCGATGTGCAAAGATCGCACCGCCAGCTACGAACGCTACTACCTGGCCGGGGCGGTACTCATCAGTTGACAAGGGGCGAATCCGGATGCGGCACCCCGAAGGCAGAGTGCTCCCCATGCTGGTGCCGGAGATCTCGGACTCGATAACCTTCCCCGACCGCCCTAACAGAACTCCAAACGCGAGCAATTGATCAGCTGTGGAATCTGGCACGAAGGTGGTGCTTCGGATGCTCCGCATCTGGCTTAGACCTCGTGCGATTCCAGCACCAAATATGGACCTACCGTCTTCCGCACAAAGGAATCCTTGAACGCCCAAACTAACCCATCCACGTAAAAATGGATCAGCACCAGGGAATTCCAGACAATGATGTAACTCAAATACATGCCGATAATCCGGCTGCCCCGATCAATGAAGAGAAAGAACCCACCCAGAAGCAGCAAGCTCACCAGTAACAATCGCGGACGCGAACTGAGTCTGATCAACCACTGTTGTGCGAGGGAGCCGGACGTCTGCTGGCCGTATTTGCGGCGATTCAGCAGCCAAATAATTCCCAGATATTGGATGAAGTGTCCCATCAGCATGGCGATGGTGGCCAGGAGGTAATCTTTGACCCAGAGGTAAGGATGAAAGAGCAGCAAGCTGGAGATCAGAAACACTTGTTCCGGCAACCTCACAGGACGCGGTCTTCGACTCAGGTGAAGGGCGTAACCGCTTCCCGCCACCAAAACGGTCGCTAAACAAACATATCGCAAAACTATCGGCGTCCATGGATGAACTCGAACCAGTAGTTGATACAACGGCAAAAAACGGTTCAGGAACCAGAAAGCCATGGTTGCGTTGACTGACAAGATCGTTAGGTGCGCCCAACGCTTTTCCGTTTGTTCTCCACCGTTCAATCGCCGGTAAAGCGAAAGGACACCGGCACTCTGCAGTGAGACGTGGTAGACGTTCCAGACAAAAATTGCAGACTGGACAACTCCCTGGACTGCAAGAGCACGCAGGCCTAGCACGGAAGCGAAGATCACGAGCGGGCCGAGGAAGAAGGCTGCCCAACGCAGGCGGTAGTAGTCTCGATTCTGGTCTCCCAGATAAAACGTGAAGCTCGACAGGTAGTGGGGGATACCGACAAAGTAAATCGCGAGTTCTCCGGCGGCGTGACCCCACCTGCTCATTTGATCCACCAAGATAAGCAGCAGGCCGGCGACAGGCGAGAGCGCAAATAGCCCCACGTCATAAGCCGGAGACTCAATCCAACCGCGATTCTTTTCTATGGGAGTTACTAGGGCCGCGGATCCTGGGGAGCTAATCTCTGGGTCGGTGGTGCCGCTGGGGAAGTCGCCGCTCCAGCTATGTTCCGGCATGTTTTTTCCTTGCGTTACGATCCGCGGCGGCGAACCGCACTTCCTCGGGACTGAAACCTGCCTCCAGTCGGCCCTGTTCGTTGGTGGTGTACTTCACACTGTCGATGGCCTCCTGACCCATGACTGACAGAAATGCTTCAGAAGCTTGGTTCAGGGCTCGACCGACGCGCATGACGTTCATGGGGTTGCTCTTCGTAGCTTGCGCGATATATTCATTGGCAAAACGGACATGACCTATCTCGTCGGCAAGCTGCGCCTCGAACAGATCGGCTAACTCGGAATCCCCTGCGTCGCGCGCCTTCTGAATTGCAGGTTCCACGGCGTCTACGCCTTCGGCTTCGAATGCTCGATTTTGCACTGCCAGTCTGCCGACCAGATTGTCAATCTTGGTGATGATGCGATATTGGAAGTTCAAAACCGCATAACGCCCCAACCACCCACCCCGGCGTTCAAGGATCCGCCGAAACATCAGCACATGCCGGGCCTCATCGGCAGTTTGACGCGCGATGGACATACGCACGCTCCATTCCGCGTCAGGAAAATCGGCCAAATTCCGCGCCGCGTTCTCCATGCCGTTGATCTCCTCGTTCATCTGCCGGTGAAAAAACTCCAGGTCTCGGTCGGGGTGGGTGTCCGGCAAGTTCAGGCATTCCGACCACCTCTCCTTGACGTCAAAGCGGGAATCGCGCGCCGGCCCCGCCGCGAAGGCGGTTGCTTCTATCGAGTTCGTGTTGCTTGTATTCATGGGGTTCTCCGTGTTTGCGAAAAATAACCGCGATGACATTCTCAGGAAACCTTAGGACCATCGAGGAATCAAGGAGTCACTAACTCACCTTTCCTGCTTTTCGCCTCTGCCCATTTGGGCGGACAGCCAGTGAATCGTTGAATCTGTCTACGCCGGGGCTCCCGCACTGGCCAGCGAACTCATGCCTGCCTGACGCAGGATCTCATTGATTTCATCGTCGCTGAAATCCGCATGGCGACGGTCTTCGACGTTGATCCCCAGCTTCTTGTGTTGCTCAGCCGAAGTTTCTCCAGAATTCGCGGACGTCTCGCCAGCAAGCGCCGAATTCGTATCCGCAAGAAAGCGCACCGCGCTGGCGACCTTAAGCAAAAGCCGTCGATCCGCTTGGACTAACTTCCGGATCCACTGGTTCGCGAAGCGCACGTGATTGATCTCATCGGCAAGGATGTGCTCCAAGACTTCCGCAGTTCTCTCATCCCCAACCGATCGCCAGATTTGCCGCAGAGACCCAAGCAGGTCCATTTGTCCAGCCTCAAAGGTGCGGTTCTGGATGGCAAGCCGAGCGGCCAAGGTGTCGCACATGTTGGTGACGGCCCATTCGAAATTCCCAATCGGGAATTCGCCCTTATAGCCGCCGAGCTGCCGCAACCGCTGGTGGAGGCCGTGAACGTGCCGGCTCTCGTCGAATGCCTGCCGCGCCAGTTGCATGCGTAGGTCCCAAGGTGATTCGGGAAAATCGGCAAGACACTGAGCGGCGATCTCGAGCGCCCCCATCTCGTTATTCATATGACGATGGAGTCGTTCACGACGGGCATCTTCGGACATGCCGTTCTCAAATTTCTGCATCTCGTTGTCGAGCTGTGCCACTCGAAAGCACGGTTCACGGGCCGGGTCAGCACATAGAGTGACTCCCTGCACAGTTTTTCGATTGGAAGAAGCGCTCATGCGCTCGCCTCCCGCGCCAGCGTGGCGCCGCTGCCCTGCACCACAAAATCGCTGATCGCACTTTCTTGCCGGGACCATCGCTCTGCTCGCTCGGGATCGAACACCAGAGTTTCCCGGAGCTCTGCCCGAACCTCTTCGCTCTCTTTCCGCATACGTGCATAGTCGTTAAGGATTCCCTCAATCACCCGGAAGCTTGGTTCGTCCAGCAAGGAGTCGGAGTTCTGCAGGTATTGCTGATATCGAGCGGCCAAGCCGGGCAAAATGACGTCGTAAACCGACTGGAGCCTGCCTGTCGTGTCCTCGACCGACGCCAGTTCGTTCATCGTGCTGAGGTGCAAGGGAAGCGGCGCGAGCGTGTAGTGCATCGGAGCCCGCAGCTCGAACGTCCTCTTGCCGAGAGCGTCGGCGTGTTGAGCGGCATCCCAAATGTGGCGTCCCATCAACACCTTCACTTCCATCTCAGGTGTGGTAGGAACCCATCGGGCGAGCGTCTCCATCAGGAACACTTCCAGCCACCGGAATGTTGCAAGGTGCTCGGCTTTCTCCCGCAGAATCAGTCCCATAAACCCTCCTTCAGAGTTTCTTCAATCAAGTCCGCCGTTTCCTCCGGCGATCCACCGGGGTCCAAGTGCCACCAGCGTGCCTTGCCCAATGTTCGGAACAGCTGGAGCGCCCGCTCGGCTGGCGGATAACCCCAAACGCTCGCCAACAACGGTGAAATGGGCGGAAGCTCTCCCCCGCTAGGGGTGAAGCGCTCCACTACGGGCCGTGGCGCAAACCGGCGAAGAAAGAAAACGTCGGTGAGCGGCACAACCTGGGGGAGGGCTCGAGGAAAAACCGTTCCGACTTTCGTGCGTACTCGCTGCGTCCCGTCCGGAAGTATCTCCGTATCGCACGAATGGCCTTGCAAGTATTCATTGAGCCCTGCTGCTTGCAGCCCAGGACGGATGGAAGCCGCCCGTCGCAGCGGCAGAAGCTCGCCAGTCAAAGACGAGATCGCCGCCCACTCGTCTCCGAGAAAAGCGTGACCCCGAGACGCAAAGCAGAGTGACAAGGTGGTCTTCCCCGTCCCCTTGGCTCCGGAAAGCAAGACGCCGCTCCCCGAGATGCCTACGGAAGCAGCGTGGAACAAGTAGACATCGGGCTGCAGCCGAAACGCGCTGCTGATCGCGTAGAGAGCTATTGGGTGTTGCCACGGATGGTTCCGTGAAACCAGAATTCCGGATGGTCCGAAGGCAAGCACGGGTGTATCGGGAGCCTCAGGCAACGCCAGCATCTTCCATCCTGTAGCACTCTCTTGGCACTCCAGGTAGCGACGCTCGGGAACCAACCGGCGCATAAAATCGGCTCCATCTGGCGGGTTGGGAATGAGCGAAACTGCCAGCACGCTGGAGTCAGACGGAAGGCCCGCCACCCGGAAAACGACGTGCGACGCGGTCATGTCTTCGTTCGGCTCGACCGCGCATTCACCATAAATATCTTTGAAGCGCCGCGAAAAGGCGCGGTCCTTGCACTCCATTCTCAGCAATGTCTGTCCGAAACGATACCACTCCTTCTCCGACTTGCCCGACAGAGTTGCAAACTCGCTCCCCATCGTGTCCGCGCCGGGCGGCCATTTGGCGCAACGGGTTATCCCCACCACATGTGCGTTCCCGCAGCAGTGACTTGAAAAGCGCTCAATACCTCCTCTTCGGTCAAAACCTTGATGCGCGGAGCCTCGTATTTAGGCCTTTGCTCTTTCTCAGGGGGCTTCGGTAACTGTTTCTGTTTTTCGTCCAAGGAAGTGCTCCTCACACAGATAGTTAGATTTGGGACGACGTCAAACACTTCGTAGAAAGCAATTCGTTCACTGTCTGTTCGACGTCTCGAATTGCCTCCGTGAGGCTGACCCCGTCAAAATGATCGCAAAGCTTTTGCGCAAGTTCAGTCACCGTGCAGGGCCGCTCCAGTTGATTCCAAAGGAAAGCGGCCGTGGCGTTCAATAGGCAGAATTTATTGGTTTCCGGTTGAAACAGGACGCTCTCATTCTTCATGGGAGCGAGGTCTACAGCTGGATTTCGAGACACTTTCAGGGACATAATATCCGCTCCCACGCGCGAAGCGTAAGCAGAAATTTAGCTGGGGGGCTATCGGCTGCGGGGGACATCACGCTTAGCCATTTGCGATTCTATTCTCGCCACACTGACGTGTCAAGTCAGACTTCGGCTTCTCAGCATCCAATATTTTTTTCATTTGCAGCAATAAACTTCGAACAACAACCTGATCAAAAGCCTTTCCTCTGACGAGTTCCAAAATCGATGGAAAAATACGGCCAATTTACTCGCAATTTACTCCTGTTGACTGTCGCGCTCTCCAGGTCATAATATCTCGATGAGTTTGCGGCAAATATCGGACGCGCTCCTTCACTGGGCCCCCTTGCGCAATGTTGCCGGTGGATGCCTCCGCGCGTTGGCAGTGGGGATCGTTTTCTATTTCGTTGTTTACTTGTTGGAGCGAGCCTCGGGAGGAACAACCCAACAATATCGCAGCCGGGGCTTCCTGCAAGACGTGGCTTATTGGTTCTACTACCGCAGCGGACTGAACCAGCTTTTGTTCATGGCTGCGTTTTTCAGCTTCCTGGGTTCTAGGCTCGCTTTCTTGCAGCTAAGGATAGTGGGCAGTCTGCATCCCATCGTGCGGGGAATCCTCTGGATTCTGCTTGCTGATTTCTGCAGCTATTGGGTTCACAGGCTTCAACATGCGAGCCGCTTCGTGTGGGCGTTCCACGCCACACACCATGCGCAGGAACAACTGAACTTTGCGACCACGGTCCGCTTCCATCCAGTGGATCACTTCATCTCCGATACTCTGAAATTCGTCCCTCAGATGACATTGGGGGCGTCTCCGATGAGCTGGCTCCCGCTCCACTTGGTTATGGAATTTGTTTTGAATACACAGCACAGCAGGATCAAATGGCGCTTTGGGGTTCTATCAAGAGTATTCGTTACCCCCTGGTTTCACTCCTTCCACCATTCGACTGATCCGCGCCACTACAACAAGAACTTCGGCGGCTTGCTCAGCATCTGGGACCACATGTTTGGAACGGCCGTGGACGCTCCTGAGCAGCCCTCAGAGTACGGCCTGGAGGATGTCAAGATGCCAACCCTCGTGAGTACGTTTGTGGTACCGTTTCGTCTTCTACGCCAGTTCAATGACCAGGCTTCGTCGAATTCAAGCAACGCCCGAAACGCAATCGTAATTCCCAGATCTGCTGGCGAGCCTCCCCGTGGATAGGTTTTTGCCGGCTTTACTTTGCAACTGGGCCTGCCTGGTATCCTCCCACTAGCTGTAAGTCTACATTTTGCACTAGATGAGAGTCTCTGACCTTTGGGAGTGTCGAAGGCCCGTTAAATCCCGAAAACCCTTAGAGTTTGCTGCGACTGGATTTCAAATTGTGACAGCCAGAATTTGAGTTCGTCACCGAGTACAATGCCCGCACCCTGGAGGCTCAAGATGGAAAATCAGGATCAAGCAGCGGCCGATTGGTCACGCGTTCAACTTTTCGCGTTTCGATTCGCCTTTGTGTACCTTATTTTGTACTTCCTTCCGTTCCCCTTCGGGGCCTTTCCTCACACTGGCTCACTCGCGCAAAAATACGAATCACTCTGGCACAAGCTTGTGCCTTGGGCCGGCAAGCATGTCCTTCACTTGAGTCACGAGATTATGACCTCTACGAACTGCAGCGGTGATACCACCTACGAGTATGTGCGGGTCTTGTGTTTTCTCGGCCTGGCCTTCGCTGCCTCTGTTCTTTGGTCCTTCCTCGATCGATCCCGCCCAAACTACCAACGGATTCACCAGTGGCTCCGGTCGTACGTCCGGCTTTCGGTGGGAGCCGCGATGCTGGTGTTCGGAGCCGCTAAGATTTTCCTGGTGCACTTTCCCCAGCCAAATCTTTGCAAACTGCTCGAGCCCCTCGGCGATTACTCTTTGATGGGCTTGCTCTGGACCTTTACGGGGGCTTCTCGGGGCTACAGCGTATTTGCCGGCTGTGTGCAGATGCTCAGTGGCATTTTGCTTTTCGTCCCACGGCTGACAACTCTGGGAGCTCTCGTTGGCCTTGCGGTCTTTTCGCACATTTTCGCTCTCACCGTGTGTTATGACGTGCCGGTTAAGCTCTATTCCTTGCATCTTCTCCTCGTCTGCTTCTTTCTTGTTCTCCCGGATGCGCGGCGGTTAGTTGACTTCTTCTTGCTCAATCGAAGCGTGGCACCCTGCCGCGAGACCGCCCTGTTTAATCACAAGCCTCTAAACGCCAGCGCCTTCATCGCGCAATTGACGTTGGGCGGATTTCTGGCCTGCTCCTACCTCTATGGAGCGCACGATTACCAAAACCGGCTCTTCGGCATGGCTTCTAGGCCGCCGTTCTACGGCATCTGGGTTGTGGATGAATTCACGCTCGGCGGGAAGGCGCTGCCTCCGCTATTGACCGACGAGACCCGCTGGCAGAGGGTGGTCTTTCAGTTTCCCAAAAAGGTTGGCATTCAGTCCATGAACGGCGCGTGGACGGGATACTGGGTGCGCGAGGACATGGCGAAGAAGACCTTTGCCATGGAAAAGGCCAACGGTCTGAGGAATGAGATCGAATTTACCTTTTCAAACCCCGATTCGCGGTCGCTGACTTTGGAAGGAAGCGACAATGGAAGCGCGATTCGGGTGAAACTCCACCGCGTGGACGAAAAACAAATTGCGCTCCTCGGCGGGGGCTTTCACTGGATCAGTGAGGATGCTGATTTGGTGACAGACGAGGAGGGCGTTTGCGATCATGTCAGGCGGGCGGGGGGCGCGCTTTTGGCGCGGTGAAAACTCCGGCGTGGCCTTCGATAACAGCGAAGGCCTCACTGTGGTCAAGGCCATCTGAGTTTGACACGAGAGGGTGACTAGCATATGGTTTTTTCGCAGTTTCGAGGTTGCAATGGGGAATTCCGGCTGCCCTTCGGGGGAGATTCCAATGGAGCACCGAAGCAGTTTCAAACGGTTGGTGTGTGTTTGCATTGCCGCTGTGGTTGGTGGCTTCGTCGCGACGCAAACTGCGTTCGCGCAAGCACCCTCACGAGGAGCGATTGTCCAGATGGACCGTGGAAGCTTTCACCAGCACTTGAAAGCACTCGGATACCGAACGCGCGGCGGTATAGGAAAGAACAAGACGGACAGCAACGATGAACACTTCCGATCGCTGCCGCACTTCTCTTCATCGTTCACGGTTCGAGGTGTCACATTCCCTTACACGATGTTGGGCCATCCGCCGCGGTCGGGCCGGCCGGCGCACATTCACTCCGTCCTCGTTCCTTTGCGGATGAAATTCGTCGGTTTCGGGCCAAACCACGACGTGGCTGTCACCTTCGATCCCAAAGATGCCGTCACGAACATCCTTCATTCGCCGATATACCAAGACGCATCGTTCGCCAACGGGGTCGGGCAATTCAACGACATGATGCAGCGGGCAACCTTCTGGAACAAGATGGACGCGGAAAGAAAGTGGCACGTCAAATTCGCGCCCCCGAAGATCATGCATACCATCGACATCGAGGTCGGTCCCGAGATTGGGACGCTGATTCAATCGGGGAGCGTCGTCTTTGGTGACGTTCTGTTCGATTTCTTCGATTCACTGGCTAGAACCATCATTAAGGTCACAGGGGTGGATCCGGACGAAGTACCAATCTTCGTTACACAAAACTGTACGGCTGAGTCGCGCGGATACCACAGGGCCTTCTCCATTCCGAACGAGGATGGCAGCGAGACGTTTCAGACCGCCATCTATGCCAGCTGGTTTGACCCGGCCCTCATCGACCCACAGTTTGCCGACGTCAGCGCCCTAAACCACGAAGCCGGCGAATTGTTCAACGATCCTTTCCTCAATAACGCCGTTCCCGAGTGGCGGAATCCACCCGAAAGCGACCCCGCGGCGGGATGCGCCTTCAACCCGCTCCTCGAAGTGGGTGATCCCCAACATAACAACCAGACCCTTCGCGACTTCCCGGTCGTGGCCATCTCTGTCGATGGCGTCACCTATCATTTGCAGGATCTAGTCATGCTGCCGTGGTTCGCCGATGAGATCCCCTCGTCAGCCGAGAACGGTTGGTACGATTTCCCAGCGACGACCGAGATCACCGCCCCGGCCGTGTACTGTCACTGAACCACCGGTATTTGAGATCTTCGTGCTAGCGAAGTGGGGTTCACAACGAGCTTCGCCTCGCTACCGCCAGAATTCACGAGCTTCCTACGGGCCTGCCCTCGTTGAAGTGGAAGTCGGATAATCGGTTGAGTCTCCGGGAAAAATCTACCAAGTCATGAGCGGTATACTCGGTTTTGCTGGTAACACCCTGCAGACGGTGCACGTTGGCCAGCTCCGACGCGCTCTGCGGTCTCTCGAGCAGCGGGGGCGAGACGTCCGCAGCATTCTCGTGTTCAACAATTCTGAACCTTCTTCGTTGTTTCTCGACGCAACTTCCGAGCGCTCGCACTCCTCTTTCCGTAACTCACGGGCCCCAAATGACATGGCGACTGCAATGCTGGCGTACTGTCACTTCGAGGAGGAAGATCGCTCCGACGCCCTAAGCCACTCCTTGGCTTCGGAAGATGGTCAAGTCTTTCTTGCTTGCGACGGCGTGGTCGACAACGGCTCAGAGCTGAGTCAGGAGCTACAGAAGTTCGGTCACGACCTCCGATCCAACTCGCCACGCGAGATACTGCTTGCCGCCCTCGAGCAATGGGGACCCGAGTGCCTGGCCCGAGTTAGAGGAAGTTTTGCTTTCGCGGCACTGAACTTTCATCGCCGTAGTCTGATTTTAGCGCGGGACGCCTTTGGAACTAGACCCCTGTTCTATTCACGTCCAGATTCCATGGGGTTGTTTTTTTCATCGCAGATCGCCGCCCTTCTGGAACTGACCTCTGCCGCCCCAAAAGTTAACCGCGCTAGCCTCTACCGATATTTGGCCCACAACACTATGGACCACGCTCCCGAGACCTTCTTCGCAAGCATTTCGCAGGTCCCCCCCGGACATTACCTCGAAGCGCCTCTCGACAAGCCAAGCGCGTTCTCCGTGACACCTTATCGCCGCGTGGTTCCGGTTCAAACGAAGCTTTCATTCGAAGAGGCCGCCGAATGTCTCAGGGAGTTAGTCGTTCGCTCAGTGACTTCCCAAGTGGGCGCCCAGAATTCTCTCGGCGCGGCCCACTCTGGAGGGTTCGATTCTTCGTTTGTTGGTGCAGCCTTCGCGCGCACTCATCCGGACTGGCAGCTGCAGCTATACACCTGCGTCCCAATCGTAAAAAATGGCGCCTTCTCAGAAAGCGAAGAGACCTGGGCAGATTTGGCCGCCTCTGGCTTCCGCTCGTCCATCAACAAAGTGCGAGTTTCGGCGGAGGCTTTACCAGGAGAGTTTGACTCCCTGATTTGCCTGCACGAAGAGCCATTTTCAAGTCCTGTAGTCTTTGCTCAGCTGCAACTATTTCGGGCTGCCCGTGATAATGGGGTGCGCATGATGCTCAGCGGCCAAGGCGGCGATACCCTATTTGCTACCTCCGCAAACCAACTGCTCCGTGCCGTGCTTGCGCATTTTCGTCGAGGCCGTTGGGGGAGCGCTACGGCCCTGTTCGAAGCCGCAGCTCATCTCCCACAGGGGAGTTTTCGCCAGCTGGCCCGTGCTGCCACGCGAACCGTTCTACCAGGGGGCCTGCAGGCGTTTGCAAGGCGGCTCGCCCGCCAGCCTCATCCCGACTGGCTCAAGGCGGAATGGTTCGAACTCGACTCCGCTTTGCCAAAGAGCGATCTTGGCCTTCCCATACTCCGGTTCGAGGACCGCAATTCCGTCGCGTGCTCGATATTGAACCGCATGCCCTTGCTTACAGTCGAGCTCCAGAATTTCGTGCGGTCTCTGCCGGCGGAGTACTTGGTTACAGCGAACCAGCCCTTGAAATCCATTGAATGTGCGGCCATGCGTGGCCTGGTGCCTGATGCGATCCTGGCCCGCAGGGAGAGATCCGGGTTTCCTGTCCCGGTCAGAGAATGGCTTGACGAACTGGCTCCGTGGGTGGATAGGAACAGAACGGAAATAATAAGATTGCCGTTTCTTGAGCCGCATCGAGTGCGTCAAGTTCGGGAGTCAGACCGCTCGCAAAAAGCTTCCGTGTCTGCAGCGTTCTTGGTCTGGCGATGGATTTTCTTGGCTGGCTGCGCTATAGGAAGTAGCCGTAGGCGCGAATGGTTTCCACAGCCTCACTCCGACTCACGGCGTCCACCTGTTTTAATATTCGATGGATGTGATTCCTCACCGTAAACTCAGAAAGATTCAACTGCGAAGCGATTTCCTTGTTAGTGAGCCCTTTGGCAACGAGAGTGACCAATTGCTGCTGGCGCAAAGTAAGATCGGGCTTTGAAGCTGAATTCTGGAGAGATATCTCCCTGGCCACTTGAGCCACGAAACGGAATAGCGTGGAGCATAGCTGGGGAGGGCAGACGGCCTCGCCGCGGAAGACGGCACGCACCGCGGCAACAACATCCGAGGCAGATGCGTCTTGCAACAAATAACCGGTTACTCCGGAACGAACGGCAGCCATGAATTGCACTTCGTCAGGCTCCATGCCAACCAGGACGATCTTAAAGCCAGCTGGCGTTCCACTCTTGCCCGCAAGACTTGCAGGAAAGTAGGCGGGCAGGAAGGAATCGCCCACCAAGACGTTGCACTGAGTCTCAAGGATGCCAAGCGGTGTTTCGTCAGCGGGAGAAGTTTGGCCGACAACCATAAGGTCGGGCCGCTTGCGGAAGAGTCGAACCAAGGCTTCGCGCAGGAGGCGATTCTCAATCAGCAAGAACGCGCGTATAGACAAAACGGGAACGCAGTCATTCATGGATGACATAAGCTTAGAGTAGGGAACGCTGCAAAAAACAAAGGAAGGGCCAACGAAACCAAAGCCTGGCCGTCAACCTAAGCAGAAAGAGGGTAAACTTAGACTCTCATAAATGTCAACGAAAAATGTTTCATAGACCTATAATTGAAGAAGCGAGACGTACTCGCTAGCTTACTAATAGGGACTATTACCGAAAATTGTATTGGTGCGGTACTGGGAGTAAGAGGCTTGCCCGGCAGAGACAGAAAAGTAGAGAAATTCAGATCACAGTGTCGCCTTTTGTTGACATATCCAAAACTACGACACTCCTGTCCGTGATAGGTCAATCTTGGTACCTACCTAGAAGTCTGTAGTACCTGCCACGTGAATGAACCAGCCCCACCTTGTGGGTCCTTTTTGATTCTTACTTCAACTTGCTTAAGGACGGAGACTTACGGCGCATGGAGTGTGCCATGGAAAAATCGATTCGCGTCCTCGTGGCGAACCATCCCCGGCTCATGCGGGAGATCATCCTTACAACTTTTGCCGATCAACCAGACATTGAAATTGTCGGTGAGGTTGCCGATGAGTCCGAGATTTCTGAGAGTGTGAAGAAGACCTTGCCCCATTTCGTGGTCATAGCGCTCGACCAGCCGGGCAGACGGCCGCCCATCTGTGACCAGCTGCTCCGCGACTATCCGGAGGTGCGCATCATCGCAGTGGCACCTGCGAACAACTATATCGCTTACTACTGGGCCACTCTCGATATCCATTCCAGCGATATCGAGGCGTCCGAAGAAGGCATGTTGAACGCTTTGCGAAGCACGATGGTCGCGGACAGAACGAATTGAAGAATTTCAAGCCCGCGCCCGGGGAGAAATTATGTTAAAGCAGAAAAACTTAAAAGAAATGATCACTTGGCTCGGCGTAGCGTTATTGTTCTGCGCGCCAGCCTCCGCACAGCAGCAAGCTGTCCCCGGACGGTCTAGTTCAGAAACTACGGCGCGTGTGCCTGCTCGCCCTCCGGATATCATCTCGGACAACCTTGACCGAGTGGCAGCTTCAGCCGATCAGATTCTTGAGGTCTTGAATAAAGAGGCTGGCCTGATGGTCGAGTTGAAGCGTCTTCTTGCCCAAGACGCGGGGGTTAGCGGGCAGATTGTTGAAGAGTCTGATCTGACCGATCAAGCAGTAAAAGAACGCCTATACTCGGACTTGCGTGCCCGTGTGCTCGCGACGCGCCTTCTGCAGCGGTATGGCTATCTCGTGCCCCGAGTGAATCCGGATTCTGACCTCGAGGCAGAGCAAAAGCTCGTGCGGCAGGAGCGGGCGCAGGTACTCGCGCGCTCGGCCGAACGCCGCGACAATTTAGAGGAGAGCTCAACTGCAGGCCGTAATGCCGCATGTGATCCGCGGACTGACTCTGAGTGTGTGCTCCCGGCGTTTCTCCCGGAGGATCTTGAAAGTCAGCCGTCTGTCCCGACTGCACCCGCGCGTCCACCACGTCCGTCGGCGCCGCTCCAACGGGCCGAGGATGCGTCGCCCAATCAGATAACGCGTCCGGATGAAACGATTCCTCCTCGAGACCAAGGTTCAGAATATTCGGCCACTCTGGGGACCCAGGAGACCGTGCTCACCTCGGCGCGCGCCGAAATGAATCCTGTGCCGAACGGCACTCAACGCATGTCCGGGTACGGGAGCGAGGAGAATCTCTCGGTTTTGCAGACGACTCAGCCAGATCTGCAATCATTCTTGGGGTCACGGTCGAACCAATTGCCGAACGAAACCGGAGTGCCACGAACAGAGCGAGGATTCGAGCGATATCCAGCGGGGCGCAACTTTGCTCCTGCGCGCACTACCGTGGCGGAGTCGGCGAGGATGGTGCGGCAACGCAATCCTTATGGCAACGTGCCTTCGCTGTATGACCTCTATGTTCAAGCGGCGTCAAACACGCGGCCTCTCGAACGGTTCGGCTTGGATGTCTTTCGCAACGGCGAAGCGAATCCAGCATATCTCCCGATGGATCTGCCTGTAGGGTCGAACTATGTTGTCGGTCCGGGCGATAGTCTATCTTTCGACCTATGGGGCGGGGTAGCGCAGCGCCTGCTCCGAACCGTGGATCGCCAAGGGCGTGTGTCACTGCCTGAAGTTGGGCCAATCCTGGTTTCCGGGCGAACCCTTGGTGATGTGCAACAAGAAGTGCAGCGCATGTTGCGGACGCAGTTTCGCGATGTTTCTGCCGATGTGTCGTTGCAGCGCCTGCGCACAGTCCGGGTATATGTTGTCGGCGACGTGTCTTCCCCAGGCGCGTATGACGTGAGTTCACTCTCCACACCGCTCAATGCGCTGTTTGCGGCGGGAGGTGTGACGCAACAGGGCTCTCTGCGAAGGCTGCAACACTACCGCGGAAAGCAATTGATTGAGGAGGTAGACGCCTACGACCTGTTGCTCCATGGAATTCGCGGGGATCTCGCCCGGCTAGAAAACGGTGATTCGCTCCTGGTACCACCGCTTGGTCCCGTGGTGAAGATTGATGGCATGGTGCGTCGGCCAGCGCTCTATGAGTTACACAGTGAAAAGACGCTAGAGGACGCGCTTGACTTGGCGGGAGGTATTCTCCCTGCGGCGGCGCTCCGACACATCGAAGTACAGCGGTTGGTGGCGCACGAAAAGCGCACGATGTTGAGCGTGGAGATCGGAGAGACCAGCGATCCAGAAGCCGTGCGCGCCCAATTGCGCGGTCTGGCAGTACAGGATGGTGACCAGATTCACATCTTTCCGATTGCGCCTTACAACTCCGCGTCCATCTATCTCGAAGGGCACGTATTGCGCCCGGGCCGGTATTCCTACAAGCCGGAAATGAAGTTGACGGACCTCGTGACTTCGTATGCTGACCTGCTCCCGGAACCTTCGACACGTTATGCCGAGATCATTCGGCTGCGTGCGCCCGATTACCATCCGGTCGTCGAAACTTTTGATTTGGCAGCCGCTCTCGAACACGCCGAAAAAGCGCCGACGCTTGAACCTCTCGATACAGTGCACATCTTCGGGCGATTCGACTTTGAGCCGGATCCCGAAGTGATCGTCACCGGTGAGGTTCGCGCCCCGGGGCGTTATCGAACCTCGGGACAGCAGCATCTGCGCGACGCGATTTTTCTGGCCGGAGGTGTGACACCGGATGCGTGGCTGGACTCTGCACAGCTATTCCGCCGACTGCAAGACGGGACCTCGCGAGTTTTTAGCATCAACTTAAACGATGCACTCGCGGGCGATCCTTTGAATAATGTTTTGGTCCAGCCGCGTGATCGGATCCTTGTTCATCGCCACCCGGAACAAGTTTCGCCGGCAAGTGTGTACGTAAAAGGTGATGTAGCTCGGCCGGGACGTTATCCACTCGCAGCCAACATGCGCGTCGCCGACCTGGTCCAGTCTGCCGGCGGATTGTTGCGCAGCGCGAATCCCGATGCGGGGGATCTCACGCATTATGCGATCCCTACCAATTCTTCGGGAGAGCGTATACCGTCAGGGCATCAGGACCTTAGTCTGGCTGCGGCGCTCGCCGGCAAAGAAGACCAGAATTTACCGCTCCTCGCTGGCGATGTGCTGACCGTGCCCCAACAGGCTGGCTGGAACGATATCGGTGCGACGGTCACCCTGCGCGGTGAAGTCCGCAAACCAGGTGTTTACGGCATCCGGCCAGGCGAACACCTAAGTTCGCTACTTAGCCGGGCTGGTGGGCTAATGCCAACAGCATATCCGCGCGCCGCCGGGTTGTGGCGAGATGAAGTTCGCGAACTTCAGGAGAAAAATCGCCGGCAGTTGATTGAGCGGCTCGAGCAGGAGTCCACAGTGGTGAAGGCTTCGGCGTCCACCACCGGAGCGGAGGAAGCCGCATTGCAACAAGCTGCTGTCCAGCAGCGCCAGCGCGTGCTCGAAGGGCTACGGAAGGCTCCCGTATCGGGGCGCCTCGTGATCCATCTTCGCCCGGACCGCAAAGATTTTGCGGGTTCGTCGGACGATATCGAGCTTCGTGCCGGCGACTGGCTGACGATTCCCAAACAGCCCGGGGAGGTGCTGGTCACCGGGCAGGTCTACAACTCCAATGCCCTCACCTATACACCTGGAAGGAATGCGGGGTGGTATCTCTCCCGCGCCGGAGGCCCGACTGAACTTGCGAACAAAGGAGCAATCTTCATTATCCGCTCTGACGGCTCTGTGACAGGCGGAAAGCAGGGCGGCTTTTGGTCCGGAAGTGTACTCTCGGCGACCATGGGTCCGGGCGACACGATCGTGGTGCCGGAGAAGCCGGTTCTAGGAAGCAACGCTACGTTTAAGAATATTATAGCGCTCGCGCAAGTCGCGTCGTCTGCGGCATTGGTTGCGGCTGTCGTCCACCCGTGAGGACAAATGAGGACGAGGCATCTGATGGCAATTCTCGGAACGACGCTACTGTTGAGCGTTGGGAAGGTTAGTGTGTCGTACGCACAGGAACAAAGGACGGGGCCAGCGGCATCGGAAACCGCCTCGGAGAAGCACACACCTTCTTCAAAAACGGATGAGCCGCCGGAAGCCAACGCAGTATCGAAAGCATCTGAAGGAACGTTGAAGGGATTGGCGGGAAGGTTCGCTAGTGATCAGCGGGAAATTTGGACGAGCCCAGCGCGAC
>QHZB01000251.1 GCA_003224525.1 Acidobacteriota bacterium
TTCCGGCTTCAGCACGAGAACGATCGTCATCGGGAGCCAGTAGGAGCGGTGCCAGTAGAAGCCGCGTTCCAAGCCATTGCCGAGGGCCACGAGGGCCGCCAAGCGGATGGCGTGCCTGAACACCGCAGATTGCAGATTCAGGTTTGCGCGCAGTGTCGCCATCAGGCCGCTGAAGCGGAGCCACCAGGGCTGTTGTGCTTCTCGTTTCGCGAATTCCGCTTGGCCGGTGGGCGTGGCATGCGCGGTCAGGTCGAGGGCCGCGCGGAGCTGGCCATTGAGCGCGTCCATTTGGAAACGCGCGTCTTTCGCCGCGGCGGCGAGGAAAGAAGGCCGCGAGCTATTCGTTTCCTGCCGCAACTGGAGCGTGAGAGCTTCACTTGTGGAGAGGATTTCATCGCTCGCTTCGGCAGGTATTCCGGATATCAAGGAGTCGCCGGTCGCTTGCAGAGCCTGCGCCGCCTTTTTCAGGTAGTCGCTGAGAATCTGCACGCTGCCATGCATGGGACTCTCGCGCTGCATGCGAACATGCAATCGCGAAAGCATCAGCAGACTGAGTCGTATGCGCTCCGCCTGGCTGAGCAAAGCGCGATAACGCGCGGCTTCGATGGACGTTTCGCGGTCGAGGCCGGAGAGAGCTTCTTGCGCTTGCGTGCTAGGGGCCGTCGCGCGTGGCGCCGAAGTGGCACTCAGCGGCTGTTCCGCCGCCTGTGCGAGCTCGAGAAACAATCTGGCGAGCGCTCGCCGTTCCGGTTCATAGCGCCGCACCGGCCAGAGCGCCACCGACAGTGCCGTCTGTAGAAGTCCGCCGCCAAGCGCGAGCGCGGACGAGATTAAAGCTTGGCGAGTGGTCAGCGGTTGCGCGGCATAAATCAGCAGCGTGACCAGGCTGATCACTCCGAGATCGGCGGCCGTGGTGCCAACAGCGACGAGCATTCCCGCTGCAAAGGCCCACAGCGTCGCGACGATTACGGCTGCAGCATTGTGGCTTCCAGAGAGTGCTCCAAGAAGAACAGCCAGCGAGCACAGCACGCTGGAAGAGAGCATGCGCTTGGCGCGCTGGGCGTAGGGATCACTCCCGTCGGAATAGGCAACGTTGAGTGCGCCGCTGGCCACTACCACGCCGCCGCGCGGCATGTTCAGGGCGAACCCAGCGGCCAGGGGCAGGACCAAGCCGACGGAGTTACGCAGGGCCAGGTAGGGGGACAGCTTTGAGGAATCGAAGCGGGTCAGCACGCGCCAGAACGCACGTGCCGTACCTTCATGAGGGAGCGGCGCCGGTGAAGCAGGTGGAGCCAGTAGCGCAAAGGCATCTTTTGAATGGGAAGGCATCCAGAAGCCAAATGGAGCGGGGCATAGGCGCACGCCCACTTTCATTGTAGCGAAGGATGCGCCATCGTGCCGGTACCATAGTTTGTAACTGAACGCGCCAGCTTTTCATCTAACTCACTGAAGCTCAACGAGGAGAGAGGAGTAATGTATGCCGCAACGCCAACTTGGAAAGAACGGTCCCCTGGTTTCCGCCCTGGGACTCGGGTGCATGGGCATGTCCTTTGCTTATGGACCGGCGGATGAAGCGGAATCGCTCCGTGTTCTTCGCCGTTATCTGGAACTCGGCGGCAATTTTCTTGATACCGCCGAGATCTACGGGCCCTACACCAATGAAGAATTACTAGGCCGTTTTCTGCGCGAGGTGCCTCGCGATCGTGTGGTCATCGCCACAAAGTTTGGGTTCCGCTTCAATCCCGATGGCATCAGAGGCCTTGACAGTTCGCCTGAAAATGTCCGGCGCGCTTGCGACGCTAGTCTTAAGCGGCTTGGCATCGAAACGATCGATCTCTTCTATCAGCACCGTGTCGATCCGAAAGTTCCGATTGAGGATACCGTCGGCGCCATGGCCGGACTGGTTTCGGCCGGCAAAGTACGCGCCCTCGGACTATCGGAAGCGGGGCCCGAAACGTTGCGGCGCGCCGCCAAGGTTCATCCGATCGCAGCGCTGCAAAGCGAGTATTCGCTGTGGTCCCGCGACGTAGAAAGAAATGGCGTCCTGGCCACCTGCCGCGAACTCGGAATAACCTTTGTGCCTTACAGCCCGCTCGGGCGCGGCTTCTTAACAGGCGCGATCCAAAAACTCGAGGATCTGGATGCCAGTGATTGGCGCCGGACGAACCCGCGTTTCGGAGAGAAAGCGCTGCAAGCCAACCTTAAACTGGTGGAAACCGTAAAAGAGCTCGCCAGCAAGAAGGGCTCGACCCCGGCTCAGTTGGCCCTCGCGTGGGTTCTTGCTCAGGGCAATGACCTCATCCCTATCCCCGGCACGAAGCGCGTTCGCTATCTCGAGGAGAACATGGGAGCGCTCAATGTAGGGCTCACTCGAAGCGGCTTGAAAGAGATCAAGTCCCGCTTGGCGCAGATCGAGGTCGTCGGTGAACGCTACGCGCCCGATATGATGGCGCTTGTGAATTACGCGTGAGCGTCGCGCACCAGGATTAAGTGCAGGGGCGCACCACGTTGCGCCCCTCGTCAGCCACGCCCTTGCCTCTATTCTGTAAAGAAGATCGACCGCGAATCACGATGGAGATCTAACGGTTGCCGGTAGGGAGCGGCATCGTGAATTTCGGCGTGACTTCCTTGCGCTTCGACCAGTCGTGGTAGGTGTGGCACTCGAAGCAGCGCGATTCCGCGTGCTCCGGCCCCGGCGCATGGCACGTCTTGCAGGTTTCAATTCCAGGTAGCAACACATCACTCGATTCCGCGCTAATCAACGCTTTCGCGTGACAGCTCACGCATGTGAATCCGTCATGCGCCCCGTGATCGAATTTCGCGTGCGGCATCCAGCGCAGCGTTGTATTGGCCGGCGCGACGTCTGGCAATTCAGCGGGGATGCTGGAGAGTTTGTCGGTGTTACTCCCCTGGTTGACCGGCAGTTCGATTTTTCTGTGCGATGTTCTTCGAGAAGGTGTGAGCGTGTGGCACTGCTTGCAGGTTTTTCGCCAGAGCAAGTCTTCGGCCTCGGCAGTGCGTTCCGTCACCCATTGCGCGGACGTGAGGACGCGAACCGCCGGAGGCAGCGGCTTACCCGTAAGGTCGCGCCTCGGCTCGCGCTGGACGCGCACCTCGCTTGGGTGTGCGGCGATATATTCACGAAACGCTCTGGTCAAGAATGCGTGAACGACTTCCGGCTTGTCGTGCGGAGCCCCATAGTCGAACCGCTTGTCGAACGTAAGCAAATGGCACGCAGCGCAGGCGTTCGCGAATTTCACAGGCGCCATCAGTTCCCATCCGGATGGAGGATGGCGTTCGACAGGTGTGTCCGGGCTGCTGGAACCGGGTCCGCTGTTATCCAAGTAGCTGACACTGGCGCTGACATATCTTGCGTCAGAATAGGTTACCGGCCGTGGAGCGGCGTTGGGGGCGTGGCAATTGCCACACGAGAGCTGCACCTCAGAGCCGGTAGCTCCGGTCCGGAGCGGCTTCATGTGCATGGCGTGATTCAATTTGATTGTGCCTGGGTCACGTGCGGCGACTCCACCGACAGGACGCAACGCGGCAAATTCAGGATGGCGGCTCTCGAAGCTTTGAATCTGATTCGCGTAGTCGGATCGTCCGCGGTGTGCCCGAAGATCAGAATGGCATTGGGCACAAGATGCGTTGCTCGTCGCGGAAATATTGATTCGTCCACGATGCTCCGAATGGCAGGAAACGCAGTCGTTTTCTGAGAGATCTACGGAATGATGCACGGGTCCATCGTGGCAATTGAGGCAGCCAAATATGCTTGCCCCTGCGGAGAACTCGCCGGCTGTTCTTGCGTGGCAGAGGTCGCATTGTTTTTCGAGAATGGCGTGCGGTTCGGAGAGCCGGCCGCTGCTGTAGACACGGGAGTCCTTGAAAAAGGTGCGTTCGGCGATCCACAGGAGCCCGAGCAACGGCAACAGGAGGCTGAGCCAGAATTTGGCGCGTTTCAGCGGCGTCGGCCTCTTGAAATAGTTGAGGTCGATACGTTGGGCGAGCTTTTTTGTTGTGCGTGTGCGTGCCACGTTTTTAAACGGTGCTCGAAATCCTATACGAACGAAGCGCCCTGCTTGTAGTGGCGCAGCATGCTGCGCCACTACAACGGAGGTCGATCTGCTCGCAGCGAGTTCGCAGCGAAAACAAAAAGTCAGTAGCGCAGCGCCACGACGGCGTGAATGGCGCCGAGCAAAATCAGTGCAAGCGAAAGCGGGACGTGCAGCAGCAGCCAGCCATGCAGCCAGTGGTGCAAGCGCTCCTGGCGCGTGAGCTGCCGTGCTTCATCGCAAATGTCCTCAAGGTCCGTAAGCGTGACGTGCGCTCCGGCGGGCAGCAACGTACGCAGCCCGGAAAACACGGCGCGCGCTTTGTCAGTATCACCAAGGCGCTGGCCGCGTTGTTTCGGCCGCTCCAGAAACGGGCGCATGTCGTTCAGGTAAAAACGGCGGAGCGGCGCGCTTTCTCCTTCACTCAACAAAATAATTTCCGGAGCTGCAGCCACGGCGGCGCTCGCGCCCGCACTGACGGCGGCTGTGCTGCGCAGCAGAACAGCGGAGGCGGCGATGGTCCGCAACGCAGTAAAGCCTCCCGCACGCTGGCCATCTTCGCCCGAAGTTTTGTTGAGGCCCAGGGACCCACAGACAGATTCGACCACGCGATCGGCTTCTCCGCGCAGGAGCGCGCGAACGCTGCCGATTTCGTCGTAAATCGTTTCGAGCGGCACGTCGGAAGTCATCACCCGCGGGATATAGTGCTGCAGCGCCGCGCCGAAGACGCCGCTGAACACAGTAATGAGGAGCAGCCACATCAGGACGCGCGTGAGCGTGCCGCCGAAATGAAATCCCCCGTGGAAAAGAATGATTGGCAGGGCCAGAAACCCGAGCCAGAGATGGCCGCGCATCCAGGCTTGCGCGCGGCCGACCCGCCACGTGGGGACGCGTTTGCGCGCGCCAAGGAGCGCGGCAAAAATCATGAAGCTGAAACCGGCGACGCCGAAAATCAGGCCGATGGTGCTGCCACCACGAGGTCCTTGGGGCGATTCGAATGCGTAGAGGACGTACACAACCGCAGAAATCGCGAGGATTGCCAGCGTTAAAAGAGCCCATCCGCGTTGCGTTTTGTCCATTCTCATTTCGCTGGGCCCTGGCCGAGCATTTCGGCGAAAAATGTGCGGGGGTCGACGCGGTGCGCGGCGTCGTGTGGACAGGCGTAGACGCAACTTGGTTCTTTTAAGTGCGTGCAGAGATCGCACGAAGTAGCTTTTTGCTTGATCGCTGGCTTCTTGCGGCCGGCTCGCTCCGGATCGTCAACCATCACTTCGAAAGGATGCAAATTGATGTTGCCGTAAGGACAATTCTGGGCGCAGAGGCCGCAGCCGATGCACCAATCCTCGATGATGACTTCGAGAGAATTGCGCCTGCGAATCGAGCCGACCGGGCAGCCGACCATGCAAAGCGGGTCGCGGCACTGGCGGCAACTCGTAGCGACAAGATATTGGTCGAAGCGCAAGCCATCGCGGATGAGCCGCGTGATGCCGTCGTGTGCGTCGGCGCAGGCATTGACGCAGGCATCACAGCGCGTGCAATTTTGCAAGTCCAGAATCAGCAGGCTCTGCGCTTCCATCAGTCCTTGCCAGAGGAATTGATCGATGGGGACGTTGTGAACCATCTGCATGCGCTGCTGATTTGCAGCACGGCGTTCGGCCGCAACGGCCTCGAGACCGGTTCGAACGCTGGGGAAACGCGCAACCATATCGCGGAAATCTTCGCCGGAGATTCTGACGAGTTCGACATGATCGAGTGCAGTGCAAGCGGCGGTTCGCACGCCGCCGCCGAGGAGGCCGATCTCGCCGAAATAATCACCGCGGGAGAGATACGCGAGAACCATCTCGCCGCCGGGATAATTCTCTGAAATCTTTACGAAACCGATGCGCACGAGATAGAAGCTGTCGGCGGGATCGCCCTGGAGGGCAATCGTCTGGCCCGGCGCAAAGCGCTGCAATTCGACGCTCTCTTTGAGGTGCTCAATAAAATCCGGTGAAAGGTCCGCGAACATGGGCACGCCACGAAGATGGTTTTCGAGAGCGCGCCGGCGATAGGTCTGGTCGAGCTGCCCGCGGAAAGTTTTGTTCTTCAACATGATGTCGAGAACGTTGCGCAGCATTTCAAAAGCGACGACATCGGATTCCGCGATCACAGCGGCGGAGCGCGGGTAAAAATTCATGCAGGTCATCTCGCCGAAGAGATCGCCGGGGCCGAGTTCGGCGACTGGATTGCCGTAAGCGAGATCGACGGAGGCGTCGATGGGAATCGTTCTGTCTCGCACTTCCTCCTCGCGCTTGTCTTCTTCGCGCGCGACGAGCGTGCTGCTCAGCCGCTTGAATAAACCTTTTGCGCCGCCCTGCGTCTTGACGTGGGCGATGGGAGTGGAAATAGAGACTTTGGCTTTTCCTTCGAGAATGTAGAAAGCAGTGGAACCAAATTCTCCTTCACGGCAGATGACGTCGCCTTTGCGGAAGCGGCGCTTGACGATGGCGCCGCGATTGAGCTCGAGAAACGTGCCAGAGACCCCTTTGAAGACAGGAATCTGCAAGAGATCCTCGGCTTCGAATCCTTGCGCGCCTGGACCGACAACGATTGCGGTGCCCACGACGCTTTTGTTGGTGAGCGCGCCGGTAGGGCAGGAAACCATGCACTCGCCACAGGAGACACACGTGGAATCTCCCATCGGCGAATTGAGATCGAACGCGATGCCTGCGGAATAGCTTTTGCCCATGCGCCCCAGGACGAAATTGCTTTTGACTTCGTCGCAGCCGCGAATGCAGCGGTCGCAAAGAATGCAAGCGTCGTGGTCGACGGCGATCGCCAACGAGGAATCATCCTTGCCGCGGGCAACCGTGCGTTTTGCGAAGCGCGGCTGGGAAGCGCCCGCCGCTTTCGCGAGCGTCTCCAATTCGCAGTCGCCGGAATTCTGCTGGCGCGCGCAAGGGGATGGGTGATCGGACATCATGAGTTCAAGGAGAGTCTTGCGTGCGCCCAAAACTTTCTCGGAATTGGTGACAACTTTCATCCCCGGTTCGACCGGGCGGACGCAGGAGGCGGCCAGAACGCGTGCGCCGGTATCCACCACACAAAGCCGGCAAACGCCGACGGGAGTCTGGTTTTGAAGATGGCAAAGAGTTGGGATGGTGATGCCGTTCATCCGCGCGGCGTCGAAGACGGTTGTGTCGGCGGGCACTCGGACGGACCGGCCGTCGAGAGTGATGTCGATCATTCCGGGAGGTGTGAGGGTGGCTGCCATTTTAAAGTGAACAGTAATCAGTTATCAGTGTTCAGTAGGAGAAGAAAATATTCTTTTCTCTTCTGCTTGCGCTTGAATTTTGTTGCATTGCCATTTTAGTTCAGAGCTTTCAGTGCTTCGTGTTCAGTATGAACATGAATAGCGAGCATGCCTTTGCTTGATGATCTCCCGGTCGCTGCTTGTTGAGTTTGCTCCATTAACGTTTCCTTCTTCGAACTGAAGACCGAATACTGACAACTGAAAACTCGTCACGGGCGGATACCGAGGCGCTGGGCTTCGCCGGCGCGGGCAGCGGGGGTGAAGCAAATGCCGCTGGGGCATTGGCTTCGCAAAACGTGCGCGTCCACTTCGGCGCGAAAATGTTTTAGCACGGACTGAATTGGCGCAGGCGCGATCTGGCCGAGGCCGCAGATCGAGGTAAGGCTCATGGCCTGCGAGAGTTCGCCGAGCAGCGAGAGGTCGGCGCGATATTGGGATTCGGGTACGCCGCCCTGCGTCCAGCGCACGAGCATGTCCGCCATTTTCTGCGAACCGACGCGGCAGGGAACACATTTGCCGCAGGATTCGTTGCGATAGAAACGCACGGCGTTAAGGGCCATGTCCAACATGCAAGTGGTGTCGTCACAGACGACGATGGCGCCGGAACCGAGCATAGAGCCGGCTTCCGCGAGGGCTTTGAAGTCGAGGCGGACATCAATCATGGAAGCGGGAAGATAGCCGGACGACGGGCCGGACGGCGCAAAAGATTTCAACTGACGGCCGCCGCGAACGCCGCCGGCATGATTGAAAATAACGTCGCGCATGGGCACGCCCATAGAGACTTCGAAAATGCCCGGGCGGGCGACGTGGCCGCTCACGCCGACAAATTTCAGGCCACGCGAGCCACCGGCGCCTTGTGCGACGAACCAATCGACGCTGCGAGCGAGAATCTGCGGAACGTTGATAAACGTTTCAACGTTGTTGATGACCGTAGGTTTCTGCCAGAGGCCGATCTGGCCGGGAAACGGAGGCTTATTGCGCGGCTCGGCGCGATGGCCCTCGATGGCTTCGATGAGCGCGCTTTCTTCGCCGCAGATGTAGCCGCCGGGGCTGACAAAAACTTCGAGATCAAAGTCGAGGTCGCTGCCGAGGATTTTTTTCCCAAGAAGCCCAGAGCGATAACAGCGGCGAATCTCTTCGCCGAGGATTTCTTCCTGAAGATGATATTCGTGGCGGATGTAGACGATGCCGCGCTTCGCGCCGGTAACGAGACCCGCGATGATCATACCCTCGATGAGCAGATGAGGCAGGTTGGTCATGATGAAGCGGTCCTTGATGGTGCCCGGCTCACTTTCATCGGCGTTGCAGACAACGTATTTCACGGGATCGGGCTGCTTGCGAACAAGATCCCACTTCATACTGGTAGGAAATCCCGCGCCGCCCATGCCTTTCAGTTCGGCGGCTTTGAGTTGTGCCAGGACGTCGTCCCAGGCCTTGGAGGGAATGAGTTTGCGCACGACGCCGTACTTTTCGTCCTCGCCATAGGGATCTGCTTTGCAGGCAATGCGCGCCTGCTCGGGATGCGGCTCGTGAATGTCGTCGCCGCGAATGGCGCTACGGGCGATCAGCTCGGCATGCGCGGCGGTGACAACCGTGAAGATGTGATCGTTGATGGAAATTGCGGGAGCATGATCGCAGCGGCCGAGGCAGGAAACATCGCGTATCTGCACCTCTTCGGGGCGCGAATTGGCGAAGCGGCGTTCGAGATCGGCGCGCAACTCGCAAGCGCCGTTGAGATGACAGCTCATGTCGGCACAGACGCGAATCTCCGCTTTCGGCGGCGGCGCGAGGTGAAAATGAGGATAAAAACTTGCGACGCTATGAATCTGGTAGAGCGGCGTCTGGTTGCGTTGTGAGAGACCCTCGAGTTCCGCTTTTGGCAGGAAGCCGTAGCGGAGCTGGATGGCCCGAAGGTCGTCGAAGATCACGGCGCCCCGTCTCGCGCGAAGTGGCGTGCTGAATCCCCTGCATACTACTACTGAGAGGGAAGTCCGCTTTGACATCCTCCTCTCCCTGAAGAGAGAGGATTCCTACGGCCTCCCGCTGGTTTTGCGGGATGGCTTCGGTGGGTTCCTCCCACAGCCGCCTTCCTTCAGCGAAGGACAACGAAGAGGCTTCACTTTTGGGCTGTCCGCCCATAGGTCTTTTGGACAGATGGATTTTAGGATGACGGATTCAGAGAAGCAAGAGGCCTTCTATCCCCGGCCTGAACCGCCGAGGCTTTACGGCCCGAATGGTAAATAGGACGCGTTTGGCTTTTCGCCGCGTGGCGCGAAAAAGACAACGCGGTCCGTTGACTTCGGCGCGGCGCAAACGATATAAGCAAACAGACTCAGCGGCACACCGAATGCGCGACGCCTCCAACTCCTGCATGCTCCGCGTGGTCTTATGCGCGTCGTTCATGACCCTTCCGGCGCTGCTTTCCGCGCAGAATGAGTCCATCAAATACATCGGCCCGGGCTCTTGTGCAGCGACGAGTTGTCACGGAAGCGTGAAGCCCATAGCGGACAGCCGCATTCTTCAAAATGAATATTCAACGTGGATCATCAAGGACAAGCACAGCCGCGCGTATCAGGCGTTGACCGGTGAAGTTGGTGAACGCATCGCGCGCATCCTGAAATTGGGCGCCAAGGCGGAAGAAGCTCCCCAGTGCCTGGCGTGCCACGCGCTTAATCCGGCGCCGGAGCAGCGCGGACGCGCGTTTGAAATTTCGGAAGGCGTATCCTGCGAAAACTGCCACGGGCCAGCGTCGGCGTGGCTGGGGCCACACACGACAAAATTGTGGCCGCACGAGAAATCCGTGGCGCTGGGAATGCACGACACTCGAGACGTGATTCATCGCACCGGGAAATGCCTGGAATGCCATCTGGGAACGAAAAGCAAATTTGTTGATCACGAGATGATCGCTGCGGGGCACCCGGATCTTTATTTCGAGCTGGATTCGTTTTCGGCAGTGATGCCGCGCCACTGGAAAGTTCCGCGGGAATCGGAGCCGAGTAAACCGGTTGAGGATGCTGCGTGGGTTGGAGTGCGCGAATGGAGCACTGGACAGGCGGTGCAGTTGCGGGCGGCGATGGAGCGATTGACGTGGCGCGCGAAGAATGAACGCGCCGATAAAAAGGATGTGTGGCCGGAGTATTCGGAGCTTTCCTGTATAGCTTGTCACCATGCGTTGGGGTCGGCGAAAGACAGTTGGCGGCAGGAACATGGCTACGTTGGGCGGCGTCCCGGCGATCCGGCATGGAACAGCTCCAGATACGCGGTTTTCCGAGTGCTCGCGAAGCAGATCGATTCGGCGAACGCGCAGGAGCTGGACCGTCAACTGCTTGTCGTTTCCAATGAGATGAGCAAGTTGAATCCGGATGACCATGCCGTCGCGTCAGCGGCCTTGGCCGCGGCGCCGCTGGCGCAGCGGATTGCCGAGCGACTGGTGACAATGCAATACGACCAGGCGGTTGTGCTGCGGATACTGCAGCGGATTTCGGATGACGCGGAGAATATCGCGCTGGCCGACGAGCGCGCGGCGGAACAAGCGGCCATGGCGCTCGATTCGCTGTACATCGCATACAGCAAGGATGCAAAACCGGCCAACGCCGCCGAAGTCCGCGACGCCATAAACGGTCTCTTCCAACAGCTCGAGAATCCTTCGGGGTACAATGCTGATCAGTTTGCATCTTCTCTTCGTCGAATCCGTACGCTACTTCACTAAGCTGCGGTAGAGTCGTGTACTCATTGGATCTTCCGACCTATCGATGAATCGATTCGAAACATGGATTTGCGGATCGCCGTTCTGGCGGTATGTAACGCGGCGGCAGCTTCTGCCGTGGATTCTCGAAGGCTCGGAGCTTGGCGAGCACGTGCTGGAGCTGGGTGCGGGGCTGGGTGCGGCGACGGAGGAGCTGCGGTCGCGGGCGGCACGCGTGACTAGCCTCGAGTACGACCACGCGTTTGCGGCCAAGCTCGGTGCCCGCGCGGCGGCCGCGAGTGTGGCGGTGATCCAGGGGGACGCTGCGACGCTGCCTTTTTCGAACGGCGCATTTTCTTCGGCGATTGCGATTCTCATGCTTCATCATTTGCCTTCGAACGAGCTGCAGGATCGCGCTTTTGCGGAAATTTGGCGGGTGCTTCGGCCAGGTGGAGTATTCCTTGCCTTTGAGATTCTGGACGGGTGGCTGCACAGAGTGGGGCACACCCGGAGCACGTTTGTGCCGGTGACGCCGGCGTCGGCGTTCGCGAGATTGACGACGGCTGGATTTTCGAAGGTGACCGTCGATTTCCGTCGTGGCGGCTTTCGAATCCGGGCGCTGCGCGCGAGAGAAAGCTAAGCACTCCGCGTGCGCCGCGTTGACGCGATTCGAATGCCGGCATAGCATCATAAAATGTGGCGCGCGACCCACAAGAAATTTCCTCCAGGCCCTTCCGACGGACTCAAACGATGGTCGCTCGGGCCTCTCAATGACAATCCGCTGGAATATTTCACCAGGGTCGCCTGCGAGTACGGCGACATCGCTGGGCTGCGCGTCCTGAATTTCAAGACGATTTTCATCAACCATCCCGACTTGATCGAAGAAGTCCTGGTCACCAACGCGCGCAAGTATTCAAAGGGCAGGGTGCTGCGGGCCAACCGCCACGTCTTCGGCGAGGGCTTGCTGACCAGCGAAGGCGATTTCTGGCTGCGGCAGCGGCGGCTGGCGCAACCGGCGTTTCACCGCCTTCGAATCGCTTCGTATGCGGCGACGATGGTGGAATACACGCAGAGGATGCTGAATGGCTGGCGGGGCGGGGAAGAACGCGACGCACATCAAGAGATGATGCGGCTCACGCTTCAGATTGTGGGAAAGACGCTGTTCGACGCCGACGTCGAACGCGACGCACCAGAGGTGGGGAAATCGCTGGAACTACTGCTGGAAATCGGCGCCAATTTCCGGCGCACCATCTTTGTGCCGCATTGGCTGCCCACTCCCGCGAATCTGCGCGTGAAGCGGGAAGTGGCGCAGATCGAAAAAATTCTTTACCGCATCATCGGGGAGCGCCGCGCTACCGGCCGCGACGCCGGCGATCTGCTGTCGATGCTTCTCTCTGCACAAGACCAGGACGGTTCGCGAATGACCGACCGGCAGCTTCGTGATGAGGCCATCACTTTGTTCCTGGCGGGCCATGAAACAACGGCAAGCACGCTTTCCTGGACGTGGTGGTTGCTGGCGCAGAATCCTGAGGTGGAAGCCAAGCTGCACGCGGAATTGGACGCCGTTCTCGGCAATCGCGCCCCTTCTCTCGATGATCTGCCAAGACTCGCTTACACCGGACATGTCATCACGGAATCGCTGCGGCTGTATCCGGCAGCGTGGGGAATGGCGCGCCTGGCCGTCGAGGACCATGAAATTGCGGGCTATCCAGTGACAAAGGGAATGGGCGTGGCCATGGCGCAATGGGTGGTGCATCGAGACCCGCGATGGTACGACGCGCCGCAAGAATTCCTGCCGGAGCGCTGGGAAAACGATTTATGGAAACGATTGCCGAGGTTCGCTTATTTTCCCTTCGGTGGCGGGCCGCGCCAGTGTATCGGGAATGCGTTTGCGCTGATGGAGGCAACGCTGATTCTGGCGATGATCGCGCGGAAATTTCGATTGCGGCTGGTTGCGAATCATCCGGTGGCGCCGCTGGCGTCGATCACGCTGAGGCCGCGGCATGGAGTGCGCGTCACGCTGGAGTCGCGGGGAAATAATGCGGCGGAAGCTTCATTCAGCAGGAAACAATCTGCGGTCGCGGATTGAGTTTTTCCCTCCCAAGAAAAAACGACAACAAAAATTCCGGCGCGAACTGGACTAGCTACTTGGTTGCGGCAAGCGGACCGAGTTCGGAGCGCGTCTGCATGACGCGGAGGATGGAATCGCGCGTGACGATGCCTACGATCTGGGGCGCGCCGTCACCGGAGCCGCTCACGACGGGCATCTGATTGACGTCCGCGCTTAGGAGCCGCTCGAGTAGTTTTAAGAGCGGCTCGTCGGGCGATGTCCACAAGATTTTGTCTCGCTGAATCATGGCGGCTTGTACGGAGTTGTGGGCCCACTCGCCGCGCGGAACGGAGTTGAGGGTATGAATGTTCATCATGCCGACGAGACGATCGTCGCTAACCACGAGATGGCAGCGGCGGCCGGTGCGGAGCACTTCCGTGCTGTACTCTTCCAGCGTGATGTGCCCGGGGGCCGTGGGCACTTCCTTGCTCATGACGTCGGCGGCGCTGAGGCCTGCGAGGGTTTCCCGGATGGCTACCTGGGCAACGCTTTCCTGCGCAGCGTTCAAAATGAACCAGCCGATGAAGGCGGTCCAGAGCCCATCTTGAACAAAACCGTGGAAGGCGCCCCACGCGCCCAAAAGAATCATCGCGTAGGCAATCAGCTTTCCGCTGGCGCCCGCGACACGAGTGGCCTTCTCAAAATTCTTGGTCACTCCCCAGACGATGGCGCGGAAAATTCTTCCTCCGTCCAGAGGAAATCCAGGCAAGAGATTGAAAACGGCGAGGGCGGCATTGGTCCGGCAGAGCCAGGTGGCCAGTGCTCCGACCGTTTGGCTAAACGGGAAGAGCAGCGTTAAGGCCAAAAACCCGCCGGCGAGCAATCCGCTGGCCAGCGGTCCGGCAATCGCGATGTTGAATTCCTGAATGGCCTTGGAAGGTTCCCGCTCGATGCGCGCCAGGCCTCCGAACAGGAAGAGGGTGATGGACACGACGCGAATCTTGTAATGCTGGGCCACCACGCTGTGGGACAGTTCGTGGAAGAGGACCGAGGCGAAGAAGAGCAGGCTCGTCAGAAGGCCCACGGCCCAATGCTGTGTGTCCGTCCAAAGCGGATGTTCCTGCCTGAACTCGGAGGCGATGATGTAGGTGATGGCGGCAAAAATGAAGACCCAAGTCGAGTGGAGATAGATGGGGATTCCGAGAATTCGTCCGATGCGTAAGCCTGATCCGCGAATCATGGTCTCTTGGATTAGCCTAGCACAAGACCATGGATGTTCACTGCAACCCTTGGCTCCCGGTGTGGCGCGTCCCGCGCGACACGACGTGTAACTGTGCCCACAACTTGCCAGGCCGTTACTTTCCGTAAGTCTTTTATTATCAACGCTTTGAATTTGGTCATGACCGTGCGATTCCCCCCCACGCAGGTCCGGAGGCACCTCATGATTGCCATGTTGCAATTCGCAACTCTCGTCCTAACCACGATATTCGCGGCGGCCACCGCGGTCGCGCTGCATTGGCTGTTCCTACGCGCGGCATTTTTGATGATGAGGCCAGCCACGGCCCGAAGAATTCTGGCGAGAACAGAACTGGTGCGCGGGACAACCCAACTGGCCCGGACTTTCGCTTCGCAACGTTAGAGGCGAGAGTCATTTACGAGCGCAGGCCCTTCGCTTGATTCAGGGTGAACGAGGGCCTCCTGCCACCACTGGGATTGCCCGGCCCAACGTGAGCGGCGGAGCCGGCGGTCACCGCTCCGCCGCAGTGCTGATTTGGTCCGAGGCCAAGAACACAGACGGAAGCCTGTGCTACTGGGCTCCGGGAATGGAAAGAAGGGGGTAAGACGATGCTGGCTTTGAAGTATCTGTTGATGATTCTGGGCGCCGGACTCTTCGGAAGCGCGGGGGCTCTGGTGGCTTACGACATTTTTCTCTCGGAACAACTGCGGCGTTTGCTTTCGCGCGGCAAGACCGAGGAATGCGGCGCGGAGGTGGGGGTGCTGGCTCGCCGCCCTTTCCGGCCGGTGCGCTGGCGGCTGGCGCTGCAACTGATAGCGGCGGGCACCCTGGTGCTGCTCATCACGGAAAGCTTTGTGGTGATTCCCGACGGAGCGGCGGGCGTACGCGTCAGCGAAATCTGGGGCGCGCGCCCCGGCACGTTGTATCCCGGCGTGCACTTGGTTACGCCGCTGGTGGATACCATCGCAATTTACGATACGCGCGAGCAGGTGTATGCGACGCTGGCGACCGAAAATCCCAAGCAAAAAGGTGATGTGCTCACGGTGCAGGCTCGCGAGGGGTTGAACATCGGCTTGGCGGTTTCCGTGCGCTACCGGCTGGAACCAAAGCGCCTCGATTCGATTCACACGCACTTGCCGCAACCGGTCGGCGAACAGGTGGTGGCTCCGGTGGTGGCCACAATTTACCGGCAACTGGCGCCGAACTTCATCACGCGCGAGATTTTCGCCACCCGGCGCGAAGAGCTGCGCAGCAAGGCCGCGGAATTGATCACTTTGCGGCTGGCAAGCGACGGAATCGTGGTACGGGAAGTACTGCTCCGCGACTTGCAACTGCCTGCGGAATACGCCAAGGGGCTGGAAGGACTCTTGCTGAAGGAGCAGGAGAACGAGCGGCTCGGAACCGAACAGGAGATCAAGCAAAAAGGAGTGCGGATCGCGGAATTGGAGGCCGAGGCTCAAAAGGCGCGCGACGTGAAGCAAGCGGAAGCGCAGGCGCAAGTGCGCGTGCTGCAGGCGAAGGCTGAATCCGATGCCATGCAATACACACTACCTCTGAAACAGAAACAGATTGAACAGACCAAGCTGGAAGCACAAGCGCGCAAGGAATCCACGATACAGAACGCGGAAGCCGCCGCGCAGGCGAAGGTCATCGACAGCAAAGCGGAAATCGAGCGGCAGAAAAACCTTGCCGACGCGGAGGCCAACCGCATTCGCGTAACCGCCGATGCCGAGGCCAACCGTATTCGCGTGACGGCCGCGGCCGATTCCGAACGGATGAAATTCGAAGCATCGGTCTTGAAGTCAAATCCCATGCTGATCCAAAAGATCGTCGCCGAGCGGCTGTCGGACAAGCTACAGATCATGATGGTGCCGATCGACGGGAAGAATTTTTTCGCAAATGACGTGATGCGGTCGGCGTTTTCCGGCGTGACCGGCGGTAGAGATAGCGGATCTTCGGACGACAATCCGGATGACCCAGCACCGAGGGCAACGGCAGCCGCGCAACACAAGCAGCCACACCGGCCGTGAGACAGCAGAAAAGATTTGCACAGACTAAAACCTGTGCTACCGGGCTCCGCTGGCCAAAACCCCTGCGGGTGGCACGGGACGCGAAACTGGAAAAGAGGTGAGACTTTGGCCTTGGTGACCGCAAAGCGGCCAACGAGCACAAAGGCAAGCACCGCCGCGCTTAGCCCTTTTAGCCAGAGAATTCTCCTCCCGCCGGCGACGCGCACCGCGCCACTCGGCTAGCGGTCAACAGTTTTGAGAAATGAGCGTCTATTCCTTTACGGCGGGATACTTGGGTCTAGGTGGAAGGCCCTGGTAATTCTTCAGCGCTTCCTTGGCGAGTTCGATGGCTTTTTCAAGTTGCGGGTCGTGGCCGTTGACAACGAGGTCGGGGCGCTGCGGAACAACGTAATCGGGATCCACGCCGTGGTTTTCCACGATCCATTCGCCGCCGTTGTCCGTGGACCAAAACGCAAATTCCGGCGCGGTGACGTTGCCGCCGTCGTGCAAAGGAATCCCTCGGGAGATGCCCACTAGCCCGCCCCAGGTGCGTGTCCCGACGATAGGGCCGATTTTCTGCCGATGGAAGAACCAGGGGAAGGCGTCACCGCCGGAACCCGCGAGCTCGTTGACGATCATGACTTTTGGCCCATAAATCGCCACGGGCGGCCACGGGAGATCTTTCCCTTCGCGTGGAGCGAGCGCAGAGAGCAGCTCGCGCTTGAGTTTCTCGGTGTAAAAATCCGGGATCTGGCCGCCGGAGTTGTAACGCTCGTCGACGATGATGCCGTCTTTGTCGAGCTGCGCGGTGAACTGTTTGTCAAAGGCCATGATGCCCGGGAAGGACGTGTCCGGGACGTGCATGTAGCCGATGCGGCCGCCGGTGGCGTCCTCGACTTTGCGGCGGTTGGCGTCGGTCCAATCAAGATAACGGACGCCGTTTTCTCCGGCAGTCGGCTTTACGGTGATTTCCCAGGCGCCTTCAGGGGTGGATTTGGAATTGATTTTCAGCGTGACGAGTTTTCCGGCGAGGTCCTGGAAATAAGAATAGACGTCCTGATTCGAATGCGCGTCCTGGCCGTCGACCGCGATGAGGTAGTTGCCCGCCTTCACTTTTAGCCCCGGTTCCGTTAGTGGCGAGCGCGTGGCATCGTTCCAGTTTTCGCCGGGATAGATTTTCGTAATCCGGAAATAGCCGCCGTCTGGCTGGAAATCCGCGCCGAGCATTCCGACGCTGACGTGCGGCTTCACGGGCTGGTCGCCGCCGCCGACGTAGGTGTGCGAGGTGCTCAGTTCGGCGATCATTTCGCCGATGATGTAATTCAGATCACTGCGATGCGCTACCCAGGGGAGAAGTGCTTCATAGCGGTCGCCAATTTTCTTCCAATTGTGGCCCGTCATGTTCGGGTCCCAATAGAAGTCGCGCTCGACGCGCCACGCTTCGTGGAACACTTCGCGCCACTCTTCGCGCGGGTCGATCTTCACCTGCAGTTCACTGAGATTGAGCTTGCCTTCGCCGGCCTTGGCTTTGCCGGGGACGGCTTCGACGATGCCGTAGACCGGTCCGGCTTTGTAAATCACTTTCTTGCCTTCCTTGTCGAGGTCGTAGCCGTCGATGCCTTCGAGCAACACTTTGTCTTCGCGTTTGGTCACCTCGTAAACATGGAGGACGTTCTTCGCGCCGTGGTCATTGGTGCCGAACTGTCGCGCTTCCTGCGGGGTGGAAAGGTAGAAAAATTTGTCCTTGCGGGCAGCGAGGCCGTTCAAAATGCCGGCGCTTATGGGCACAGGCGTTAGGCGCGTGCTGATTCCGTCCAGATCAATTTGGATGGGTTTAACCGGTTCTGCTTTCTTTTCATCCTTCTTTTCATCTTTCTGTTCGTCCGGTTTCTTGTCGCCTGGCTTTGCGTCGGCCGCCTTCTTCTCGTCTTTCTTCTCGTCTTTCTTCTCGTCCTTCTTCTCATCTTTCTTTTCGTCGTCGGCTTTTTCCTCGTCGCTCTGGGGTTTGAACGGCGAAGCTTCATCGGCTTTCAGCGTGACGGCGAAGACGCCGTCGGTGGAGTAGTAGTTAAAGCGCTGATCGAGCTGGCCGACGCTGGGATAGAAGTAGCGCGTGGAAATGAAATAGAGATACTTCCCGTTGTCGTCGAATACCGGATTGTTGTCGCTATAGAAGCCGACGGAAACCTTGGTGATCTTCTTTGTTCCCAGAGAATAAAGAAAAACGTCGCTGGAGCCGCGGCGGTGAGGCTTGGAATAGGTGACCCAAAGGCTGTCGGGAGACCAACTGCCGTCTGCCATGTCGCCGAAGTCAGATTTATCCACAAGAACGGGCTTCTTGTCGTCAAGACTGATGAACCAGAGTTGGTGCACTTTGTCCCAATAGAGAAGCTTCTTGCTGTCCGGCGACCAGACGGGGCCGTAGCGATAGACGCCGCCATCGGTGGTGATGCGCGTTTCCTCCCCGCCCATTTGCGGGCGCGTGTAGAGCTCGTACTCGCCGGTTTTGTCGGAGAGATAAGCGATCCACTTTCCGTCGGGCGACCAGGCGGGATTCAGTTCGTGAATGCCGGAATGATTCGTGGTCAGCGTTCGAATGCTGCCGTGTTCGGCCGGAATAGTGAAAATGTTGCCGCGGGCTTCCACGAGAGCGCGAGCCGCGGAAGGGGAAAGCGAATAGCTGCCGATCGATGGCGCGACGTTCTTGAATTCCGGGCGCGTTTCGAGGTCTTCCGCGCGTACCGCGACGGGAAGATTGCGCGTTTTCCCGCTGGCGATATTGAATTCGTAGAGCAGGCCGCCGTTTTCATAAACGATGGCGTCGGGACCGAGGCTAGGCCACTTGATGTCGTATTCCTTGTAGTCGGTGAGCTTTTTCGTTTGCTTCGAGCCGAGGTCGTAGCTGTAGAGGTTCATCACGCCTTCGCGGTCGCTGATGAAGTAGATCGCGTTGCCGTGCCACATGGGGAAGAGGTCCATGCCGGTGGTCTTGGGCAACTCTTCGTAGGAATTTTTCTTGAGGTCGTAAATGGCGATGGGCAGGCTCCAGCCGCCGCGATAGCGCTTCCAGGTGCGGAATTCCTGAGAAGTTTCGAGATAAGCGATCTTGGTGCCGTCGGGCGAAAACGTGGTGAGGCTGGCGCGAGGAACGGGAAGCGGTTTTGCGGTGCCCCCTTGCGGCGCGATGAGGAACAGCTTGGTGTAGCGGCTCGGAGGCGCGCTGAAGCGGTCGGAGCGGAAGAGGATATTTTTGCCGTCGGGAGTCCAGCCGAGGACGATGTCATTCGAAGGATGAAACGTCAGGCGCTTGGGCTCGCCGCCTTCGGCGGAGATGACGTACACGTCGGGGTTGCCGTCATATTCACCGGTGAAGGCGATCCATTTGCCGTCGGGCGAGAATTTCGGGTAGAGCTCGTCACCCACGTGGGAGGTTAGCCGCTGCGCCGAGCCGCCTTCACGCGAGGCGATCCATAGATCGCCTGCGTAGGCAAAGACCACCCGATCGTTCGAAATATCTGCGAAGCGGAGGAGCCTGGTGGGCCCGCCGGGGACTTGCTCGGAGGCGGATGCGGCTTGCGCCGGAGCCTTCGCCGGTGTTGTCACCACGCCGGCCAGTACCACTCCACTCAGCCACAATTGTAGATTCAGACGAAAAGGCGCGGGCTTTATCACAAACGCTCCTGAAGTTGGATTCTTGCCGGGGACAACGGATCCCTGGAGATGGACGGATTACCCTGGCAAATCGTTTTGCTTTTACTCCGCACTCTCTGCGGCAGGAATTTATCCCGCCGCCAGGGCTGCTGCCAGACGCCTCAGGTTTCAGCCGTATCCGGCGGGCACAATCCATTTCGTGCAGCCGTGATATCATCAACCCGTAACCCTGTGTCCGCCAAGGAAAAACTGTCCCGGCTGCGCTTTCCTCTAAGGTGGAGCTGGAACCGATGATATCCACGCTCAACTTCGGCGATTTGTCCGAAGCCGCAGTTTCTTCGACCGATCCGGAACAGCTCTATACGCGCGAGAAGAAACTGCTCGGCGAACGCCGCGTTCTGCCTCTGGTCGCCCTGCCGGAATATATCGGTCTCAGCCAGAAAGTTCGCGACTGGAGGCCAGCCCGATGGGGCGAACGGCATATCACCGACGTGTGGCGCGATCTTCTTGAACCCCGCCCTGAGCAGACCGGCAATTCGAACGCTACGGCAACTACTGTCGCTCAGTCGCCTGCCGCGTCTCCCGGAGCCCAACCATGAGTTTCCGAACGAAATTGCTATTAGTGGTACTGCTCACCATCTTTGCTTCCGTCTCGGTGGTCGCTTATGCCGTGACGCATTACACGCAGGCCGCCTTCGAAGAAATGGATGCCGAGCGCACCGAAGCCTTGGTTGCCCAATTCAAGAAGGAGTACGTCCAGCGCGGGGAGGAAATTGCCCATCAAGCAAAAAACATAGCGGAAGCCAATTTTACCGAGCGCATGGCGATTGACCTGTCCCGTCCCAATGCCGACCAGTCTCTTTATGTGCGAGACGCAGTCGGCTCTGCTCAAGAGCACGGGCTGGACTATGTGGAGTTTGTGAATTACGACGGCGTACTCATTTCGTCGGCGCAGTTTCCAGCTCGTGTCGGCCATAAGAACGACTGGGTGACCTCGGTGAAGGATTGGAATGACACCCCGGCTTTCTTGAAGAAAGAAGAGTTGCCCGATGGAGTCTCGCTTTCGCTGAGCGTCGTGCGTACCAACAACACTGTGGCCGACAAGAGTTTGTACATCATTGCGGGGCACCGGCTGGACAAGAATTTCCTGGCCTCACTGGTTTTGCCCACGGGGATGCGGGCGCTCATCTATACGAACCTCGAGCCTGCCTTTGTTCCTACGTCTCTGATGGCCGAGAAGATCGATGCGGAGCAAGCAGAACGGTTCGCGCCGCTCGTCGAGCAATTGCAAAAGCAACCGCAGCCGGTGGTGCGGACGATTGACTGGACGAGAGATCCGGCCGACGCGGAGACGTTTCATGCCCTCCCCTTGCCCGGCCGCAACAATGAACTTCTGGGCATCTTCTTCGTCGGCAGTTCGCGAAAAGAGCTGGTGTTGTTGACCCGCCAAATTCTGAGAATCGCCGCTGCGGTTGCGGCTGCCGCGCTCTTGATCGGACTACTCGTCAGCTTCTGGGTCTCCGCGCGCATCACCAAACCGGTCGAAGAACTTGCCGAAGGAGCCCGCGAGGTAGCCGGCGGAAGATGGGACACGCGCATCGAGGTTCATGGGCGCGATGAAATCGGCCAGCTTGCCGAGGCATTTAATCACATGACGCAAACGCTTGCTGCGCAGAAGGAGCGCCTGGTGCAAACCGAGCGTGTTGCCGCGTGGCGTGAACTGGCGCGGCGTCTCGCGCACGAGTTGCGCAACCCGCTCTTTCCCATGCAGATCACGGTCGAAAATTTGCAGAAAGCCCGCCAGCTCGACGCCAAGCAATTCCTGGAAGTCTTCCACGAATCGACGGCCACTTTGAAAGCGGAACTTGCCAATCTCAATACCATCGTTGGGCGGTTCAGCGATTTTTCAAAGATGCCTGCGCCGCAGTTTGTGCGCGTGGACGTCAATGAGGCGCTGCGCAACGCGGTGCGCCTCTTCGAGCCGCAATTCAACGAAGTCGGCAAACCCACCATCACACCAGAGTTGTTCCTGACCGAACCTCTGCCCGAGATCGACGCTGATCCCGACTTGCTCCACCGCGCGTTTCAGAATCTGGTGCTGAATGCGCTGGACGCCATGCCTGCAGGCGGGACGCTGACCCTGCGAACCTCGGAACAGATTGGCAATGTGCGCATCGAAGTGGCCGACACGGGCAAAGGCCTGACTCCGGAAGAGTGCTCGCGGCTGTTCACGCCGTATTACACGACGAAATTGCAAGGGACGGGGCTCGGGCTCGCCATCGTGCAGTCGGTGGTCAGTGATCATCACGGCGCCATTTCGGTGACCAGCGACGAGGGCCGCGGTACTGCTTTTCGAATCGATCTGCCGCAACGCCAAGCCGGCCGCGCGGCGGCACCGCGCGAGCCGGCGTCGGAGTCCAAGAGCACGCCGTCGACTCTGGCCGCGGCTTCCGACTAACCCTTCACAAAGGACCGAAGCTTGCCCCGCAAAGCGCATCTGCTCATCGTCGACGACGATCCAAATACGCTGGCATCGCTTTCCCGCGCGTTCCGGCTGGCGGGACACGAAGCCACCGTTTGCGACAACGCGGTTCGCGCCGTCGAACTCATTCGAACGGAATCGTTCGACGTGATTCTTTCCGACGTGGTGATGCCCGGCAGGAGCGGCCTGGAATTGCTCGAGGATCTGAAGAAGGCCGGCTTCAAAACGCCGATCGTGCTCATTTCCGGTCAAGCAAATATCGAGATGGCGGTGAAAGCCACGAAGCTGGGCGCGCTCGATTTCTTGGAGAAGCCGCTTTCCACGGAGAAACTGCTTGTGACGGTTGAAAACGCGCTGCGGCTGTCGCGACTCGAAGATGAAAACCGCGAGCTGCGCCAGCGCCTGGGAAAACACGAACTCGTGGGTTCGGGCCCGGCGATGAAGAAGTTGCTTGCGCAGATCGACCGCGTTGCCGCAAGCGAAACGCGTGTCTGCATCCTTGGTGAGACCGGCACAGGCAAGGAGCTGGTAGCGCGCGCGATCCATGAAAAATCGCCGCGGCGGGAGCACCCGTTCATCACTCTGAATTGCGCGGCTGTGCCCGCGGAATTGATTGAATCAGAGTTGTTTGGCCATGAGAAGGGCGCCTTTACCGGCGCCGCGGGCAGGCATGTGGGCAAATTCGAACAAGCCGACGGCGGAACGCTTTTCCTAGACGAAATCGGTGATATGCCGGTGGCGATGCAGGCGAAGTTGCTGCGCGTGCTGGAAGAAGGCGAGGTTGAACGCGTCGGCGGCGACAAGCCCATCAAGGTGAATGTGCGCGTGGTGCTTGCCACGCATCGCAACCTGGAAGATCTTGTGAAGCAGAACGCCTTTCGCCGGGATCTTTTTCACCGTATTTATGTTTTTCCGCTGACGTTGCCGCCCCTGCGCGAGCGCCCGGAGGATTTTCCCGGCCTGGTTGCGCATTTCGCGCGCCAGGTGGCGGCGCAAAACGGCTGGAAAGAAAAAATCTTCACCGAAGATGCGATCGCTGAGCTGCGCAAATACCGCTGGCCCGGAAATGTCCGCGAACTCCGCAACGTCGTGGAACGATTGATCCTGCTTGCTTCGGATGAAAACGTCGCGGCTGCGGATATCCGGCTCATTCTTGCGACTTCGGACGCGCTCTCTGGCGGTCCCTCAGCCTGCGCTGCTGGAAATACAACGGGCACGCTCGCCGAGCGCACCGAAGCATTCGAAAAAGAAACGATGCTCGGGGAAATTCGGCGCCACAATTTCCACATGACCAATGTGGCGCGGGCCTTGGGATTGGAGCGCAGCCATGTGTACAAGAAGTGCCAGCAACTGGGAATCGATCTGCAGTCGCTGAGGAAGCCGGAATAGATTTGGTTTGCGATGCAAAATAGTTTGCGGTGCCCTTGTTGGCACGGCCAATTCAGTAACTCGTTTAAATTGAGCGAGATACAAAAAAGGAAGGGGATGCCGATTTCGCTGGACAAATTACAGATCGCAATATATATTTTGCATATTGCTATAACCGGGAGTGACCCATGAAACTTGGCGACAAACTCCGCTCCCTCCGTGCCGTCGAAGGCTCGCTGCGTGGCTTGGGCCGTTCGATGACTCAACAGGAACTGGCCACCGCCATGAAGAGCGAGATCGGCCGCGGTTTGAGCCAGGCGTATCTCTCGCAAATCGAGAATGGCGCCCGGCCCCATCTAACGCACACCACGCGCCAGCTGCTGGCGCGATTCTTCCGCGTCTATCCAGGTTTTCTGGTGGACGATCCGGAGGGCTATACGCCCGGACTTCAGTCTGAATTGCGGGCCATCGACGCGAAAATCGATTCCTGGCTTTTTGCCGGCGCCGAGCAGTTCACGGCCGATCCGGTCCTTCAGTGTGCGCTTCTTGCCATCGCGGAGCATGAAGATTCACGCCGGGCCATTTTGCTCCTGGCGGAAATTCTCCGGACGCCCGATTTGGCCGAGCGCCTCGGAGAAGTTTTGCACCACGGCAATCATCAGAACGGGGGACAGCAGGGTAGCGGTCATCCGCCGCCTGCTTCTCTGCGCAATGGAGCGGTGCCGACCCCGGGAGGGTCGAGGTAGCACCTAACAGGGCCTGCGTCTCGAATTCCAGCTCGCGCACGAAGTGCGCTCGAGGTGTGCCATGACCTGGTCTGATTTTTATCTTCTCTGCTTCCTTGTGGGCTTTTCACTGAGCGTGCTGTCGTTCCTCGCCGGCGCCATTCACATCCACCTGCCGTTCCGTCTACACCTGCCGTTTCACGGTGGGCATCACGCCGGCGGTTTCCACTCCGGCGGCCACGCACATGGCGCGAGCAGCGCCAAGGGCGCATCCACGCATGCGCACGGGCATTTTTCCTGGTTCAACGCTTCGACGATGCTGGCTTTTCTCGCCTGGTTCGGCGGGACGGGCTACATTTTGACGAAGTATTCGAATCTCGTGGCGGTTGCTTCGCTTGGATTGGCGACGCTCGCCGGGCTCGTCTCGGGTTCAATTGTTTTCAAATTCATGGTGAAACTGATGCATTCAAATGAAACACAACTCAACGAAGCGGATTACCGCGTGGAAGGATCGCTCTGCACGGTAACCATGCCGATTCGCGCGAACGGCATCGGCGAAGTGGTTTTCTTGCTTGGCGGCGTGCGTCGCAGCGCGGGCGCGCGCACCGACGACGGCAAACCCATCGAAAAGGGCGCCGAGGTAGTGATCGAGCGCCACGAGAATGGCATCGCTTACGTGAGACGTTGGGACGAATTCACAAGCTGATGGACTGACAACGCGCGTCTTGCATGTGGCGCAAGTGAAACGGGTTTCGGACTGGCGAACGATCTAAACAGTCTGCGCAGGGCAGGAAAAGGGAGGTCTATATGTTCGGGTTTCCACTGGTTCCAGTCGTCGCCGGACTTGCCATTCTGGCGGTGATCCTGGTCATGGCTACAGTAGCGAGGATGTATCGCAAGGTAGGCCCGCACGAGGCGCTCATTATTTACGGCATGGGTGGCACACGCATCGTGAAGGGTAGCGGCGCGGTCATTTTCCCCATGATTCAAACATGCAAGGAGCTGTCGCTCGAGCTGATGTCGTTTGACGTGGCTCCGCAGCAGAGCCTCTACACGCAACAGGGCGTGGCCGTCACGGTGGAGGCCGTTGCCCAGATCAAGGTGAAGTCCGATCCGGTGTCCATCCGCACCGCGGCGGAGCAGTTCCTGTCCAAGCGGCCGGAACAGCGCGAGGGCTTGATTCGGCTCGTGATGGAAGGCCATCTGCGTGGGATCATCGGCCAGCTCACCGTCGAGCAGATCGTGAAAGAGCCGGAGATGGTCGCGGACCGCATGCGCTCCACCAACGCGAGCGACATGAACAAGATGGGGCTCGAGGTGGTGAGCTTCACACTCAAAGAAGTGCGTGACAAGAACGAGTACATCACCAACATGGGCCGCCCGGACGTCGCCCGCATCAAGCGCGATGCCGAAGTAGCCGCGGCAGAAGCCGACCGCGACATTGCCATCAAGCGCGCCGAAGCAACACGTGCCTCCGCTGTTGCCAAAGCGCAAGCCGATCAAGAGCGCGTCGCCGCTGAAACGGCTTCGCTAGCCAAGCAAGCCGAAGCCCAGCGCGACCTGGACATCAAGAAGGCCAGCTATTTGGAGATGACCAAGAAGGCCCAGGCCACCGCCGACAAAGCGTATGAAATCGAAACCAACGTCATGCAGCAGAAGGTGATTGAAGAATCCGTGAGGGTGCAGCAAGTGGAGCGCGAAGCCCAGGTGAAAGTACAGGAAGCGGAAATCGAGCGCCGCGAACGCGAGCTCATCGCTACCGTTTTGAAGCCTGCGGAAATCGAGCGGCAGCGCATCGAAACGCTGGCTAACGCCGAACGCCAGCGCTTGATGAGCGAGGCGGAAGGCCGCGCCTCTTCGATTCGTGCGCAGGGCGAAGCCGAAGCGGAGATCATCTTCAAGAAGGGCGAAGCTGAAGCCAAGGCCATGAATGTCAAGGCGGAGGCCTTCCAGGAATACAACCAGGCCGCCGTGCTCGACAAACTCATCTCTGGACTGCCGGAAGTGGTGCGCGCTCTCGCCGAGCCGCTCGGCAAGGTGGACAAGGTGACCATCGTTTCGACAGGCAATGGCGATGCCGCCGGCGCTTACAAACTGACCGGGGACATCACCAAGATTGCCGCGCAGGTTCCCGCGCTCTTCGAAGCGCTCTCCGGCATGCAGATGTCGGAACTGCTCAGCAAAGTGCGGCTGATCGGCGACAAAGCGTCGAAGCCGGAGCTGCCTCAGGCGCCGGTCAAGAAGGCCTAACCTTCGCTTTCGCCCCGGTGGGTTCGTGAATGCCTACCGGGGCGCCCAATGGTCTCGGGGGATGGCCATGAGTATGAAAGAAAAACTTCTCTTCGTTTGGCTTCTCGTGGTGGTGGCATTCAGTTTTGTATTCCACTACTTTTGGGCGAGCGCAGTTTACGCGCTTGGCAGGGCCGTCGCGCTGAACCTGGTTTCTTTGCCGGGCCTTGCGAAACTTGCGGCAGGAATTTGCGGTGTCGGCTTCCTTCCCTGAGTGAGTCCGAAGGCGCGCCGGCGGTTTGGTTTTTCTGAAGGTTTGGTGGTTTCTATCAGTTGAAACTCGAAAGGAGATTTACCATGGGACTTTTAGAGCGAGTAAGCACTTTGATTCGCGCGAACATCAATGACATGGTGGATCGCGCGGAGGATCCTGAAAAAATGATCAAGCAGGTGATTCTCGACATGGAGAACCAGTATCTCCAGGTCAAAACCCAGGTGGCGGTTTCCATCGCCGACCAGCATATGCTGGAAAAAAAGTGGCGCGAAAACGAAGACTCTGGAAAGGATTGGATGCGCAAGGCAGAGACCGCCGTGGACAAGAGCAAGGATGATTTGGCCCGCGCCGCGCTCGACCGCTTCCAGACCTCGCAGCGGCTGGCGGAAAGCTACCGCGAACAAGTGGACGATCAGAAGGCACAGGTCGAAACGCTAAAGGGGGCGCTCGTGAAACTCGAACAAAAGCTCGACGAAGCGAAGTCCAAGCGCGATCTGCTTCTCGCTCGCCATCGGCGCGGCATGGCCCTCGGCAAAGCGGCGCGCGCGCAAACCGTCATGGGCGACAGCTCCAAGAGCGCCGCGTTCGACCGCCTCAAGGACCGCGTGCATCACACCGAAGCAGTCGCTACCGCCGAGGTGGATCTCCTCTCCGACGATGCCGTTGAGAAGCTGACGCGTCTGGATCGCGACGCTGAAGTGGACCGCCTCCTCGCCGATCTGAAGACGCGCCGGGGCCTGCTGCAGGCGTGATGGCCGCAGCCGTCGATCAGAGATGCCTGGTCACGGGCGTCAACATGAGCGGTAGTACGAAGAAGCAAAGGTTTATGCCGGCGGAAAATGCCAAACGCTTGAAGCCGGCTGATGCCTTCGACTTCTAGCGAAGACCATCATTAGGACGGCGGTCCAGCCGATTGCCGCGGCGAGCGTTCCAGCGACGGGAATAAGAGCGAGCTGGGCTTTTGCCCACCCAAGTAGTGTACCATATACGGTACATGCGGGCAAGCAAGGGCGAGATGCCATTGGCCGCGCGCGGCGTGCTATGGGACCTGGGTCGACTCGAGCCCTTTGCGCTTTAAGGGTCTCCAGACGAAGTCGCCGCGAAGGTACTGCCAAAGGCCTTGGAGTCTCCAAAACATGTGCAATTGCCGGTAGGGAAAATGTTCGAGGAAGCAGTAGCTGACGAGCCGAATCACGTCTTGCCAGTCGTTATACCGCTTGTAGGTAATTTCCTCTTGCAAGACGGAACCGATGGAGATCACCGTCGCAAACGCATACCCGAATATGAGGAACTGCAGGAAAAATTCCCGGCTCAACACACCCAAGCAAGCCGCGAGCACGATTGTTACGATCCCCACGATCTCGACGACAGGCGCGAACAGCTCAAACAGCCAAAGATAGGGGAAGGCAAAGCAACCAATCCTGCCGTAACGCGGCCGGAAGAGCATATCCCGGTTCGGCCAGAGCACGTTCAACAAACCCTTGTGCCAGCGCGCGCGCTGCCTTCCCAGCGATTTGAGGTCGGAGGGCACTTCCGTCCAGCACATGGGATCAGGAACAAAGTGGATGTGGTAGTCCACACCTTTTTCAAGCAAGTGCCGGTGCAAGCGAGCTACCAGGTCGAAATCCTCACCAATCGCGCTCGACCGATAGCCACCAACGGCGCGCACCAGATCCGTTCGAAATACACCGAAGGCCCCGGAAATGATCGTCAGCATGTTTCCCTGCCCCCAGGCTTCTCTGCCGATCAAGAAGGCGCGCAGATACTCGATGACCTGGATCACTTCAATGCTCTTGCGCGGCAAACGCACGCGCCTCAGATGGCCTCCTTCAATCTCCGATCCATTCAAGACGCGGATGATTCCACCAACCGCCACGACGCGTTTCGGGTCCGCCATGATGGGCAACATGATTCGCAACAGCGCGTCGCGCTCGAGGAGCGAATCGGCATCCACTATGCACACATAGGGTGAGGTCGCCGCATTCAAACCCGCATTCACCGCATCCGCTTTGCTGCCTCCGGATTCTTTGTCAACGACCAACAGACTTGCGTTGACCTCGCTGCGGTACAAGCCCCGCACCGACGCGCTCTCCGCTTGGGGTATGTACACCGCCCGGACCGGCCGAAGCCGGAACTCTTCCCGCATCTCATCCAGCGTGCGGTCTTCCGATCCGTCGTTGACAACGATAACCTCGAGTTGCGGGTAATCCAGCTCCAAGAGGTTTCGCACCGCCACTCGAATGGATTTCTCTTCATTGTGCGCGGGGGCGATGATCGTGATGGGCGGTGCCAGCGGTGATTCTTTGAACCACGACAGGCGATGGCTTTTCAAACTACGTTGGTGCGCCGCACTTGTCTTCAGCGCGACAATCAGCATGGTCAGGTAAGCCATATTGCTGGCCAGGTAATACCAGAAGAGCGTGTGATTCGAAATCTCCAGCAGACGAATCATGACAGGAACCCCGATTTCGCGGGGCCACTCTCCACCAGCGCAGATTCTTCTTCCCGCAGCACTCCCGTCTGAAGAATTTTCCGCAGACTCGTTTTCTCGTCGTTGTTTCCTGCGGTGCAGGCTAGCAATTCTTCCTCCAGCTTGCCTCGCAAGCTGGCATTTTCGAGTGCGGTCAAGTAGGCCTGCAGCCCATAGCGATCTTGCGTCGCTATCACTTGTTGGAAAATCGGAGCCATTTCCGTCTTGAGTTTTACGAGGGCCTCCGCCGCGCGCAAGCGCACCAGGCGGTTCGAATCCGTCAGTCCGCGGATCAAGTCTGGAATCGCTCGGGGTTCAGAGAGTTCGCCCAGGCTTATGATCGCGCGCAGCCGCACAAACCATATGGGATCTCCCACCAGCTCGCTGAGAACGTCGAAGGCCAGGCCACGTTCCGCGTGAGACATCGCCCGGGCCGCCGCGGCGCGCAATTCATCGAGTTCATCTCCCATGAACTGCAGCAGGTCCACGCTGAGCGACGGAGTGGCCACTTCGCCCAGAACGCGGCCAAGCACTTCACGCAGTGGTCCTTCCGCATGTTGCACATAGGGAATCAGCAGTTGCGGGCGCTCCGCGCAGCATTGGATGAGTGCGTTTTGCAGCGGCATCGCCGGCACAGACAATCCTCTCTCGCCCACCCAAGCAAGGATCTCCTCCGCCGCTTGCGGAGCGGCCGTCCGCCCCAAGCCTCGCAGCGCCGCCAGTCGTATTTCCGGATCGCGGTCACGCAATCCATCCGCCATCGCTGAGATGCCTTCTAGCGCGCGCGTTTGTCCCAGCGCCACCAGCGCCCGCATGCGCCGCCAGCCAGTGAGCGTCCGGGCTTCAAATATTCGTTTTTCGATGAGCCCGCTTTCCCGGAGAAATTTCAGCAATCGCGCCGATTTTTGCGCTCCCGCCGCTTCGAGTGCGTCCAGCGCAATGCTCTCGACGATCCGCCGGTCGAAGGATTTCTGACGCCACGTCTCGTACGGAATCTCACCGGAAATCAGCCGGTCCCAATCCTGTCGCAATTCGAAGACGCGGGCGTCGCGCTTCGCGAAATACCATTTTCGGTATGTCCGCCGAAGCAAAATAAACCCCAGCAACAGCCCATTCGCCACGATCGCCGCGACGATGGCCTTCAGCACCAACGCCGCCGGCCCTAGCCTCCAGAGTTTTTCAAAAATGGATTCCATAGCTCAATCCGAAACTTGTGTCCGTTCGGTCCTGGGTGCGTTTCTGATACGAGGCGTGGCCCGTTACGTCCTGCCGGGCGTTTATCTGGAAGCGCAATCCGCCCCCGTAGGTTTGTGAAGCGAATCTCCCAATCTGATCTATTTGCGCGAAATCTTCCGTGCCAGCAGCGAAGAATATGTTTCCGGAAAGCCGCTTCTCGCCCCAATTTGCCAGAGGAAATCCTAACCGCGTCATTCCGGAAGGCCGCCACTCCGCGCCGGTCCCTGAAAACGTGCTGCGCACGCCCGTGGCTCCCAGCGATAGCGTGCCATCCCGCGGGAGGTAGATAATTGTCGTGCCATTCAGCGTCAGAATCCTGGATGTCTGATACCAGTACCAATGTTGCCCATAGTCAAATTCCACCCCGCGCAGAAAATTCGTTTCGCCGGTCTTCCATCCATGGTTGACGTCAAAAAAAGCCTCGCTCTTCGGGATCACCGCATGGTCATGCCCTGCTGCACCACCGACTGTCAGAGCTCCCCATCGGGACATTCGCCCTGTGATAGCGCCTGAAAATTTCCCTGCGCGGATTCCCGCTCGCTCGTAGAAACTTCCCGCGAAGCTGGTGGACCAGTGCGGCGTCCACTGCGATACCAGGCTGACCCCTCCGTCGTGATTGGCACTCGTGAAATTAAAGAGGTCGTTGTCCTCGCCGAAGCGCATTTCGTGTTTTGGTTCGCCGCGGACGGAAATCAGCCCGGCCCGCGCTTCCATGCTGGTGGGGTCCAGATTCAGCGCTTTCTGAAATTCAATTCGAGCTTCGTTTCGTTCGCCCATGGCGCGCAGCGCCCGCGCTCGGGCCGCGCGCAGGTCCGCGCGTTTGGGATCAAGCTCCACGGCGCGATCCAGTGCTCGCAAGCCATCTTCTACTTTTCCTTCGCGCAAATACGCGCTCGCCAGCCCCATCCAGTTATCTGCATCGTTCCGAGAGACCTTCAAGATTTCCAGATATTCTTTTTCTGCTTCCGCCGGATGTCCGGACCAGTTCAGAACACGCGCACGCCACGCACGCACGTCCATATCTTGCGGAGCCCGGGCGAGTTCTCGTTCGACGATGCTCATTGCCGAATCCCAGTCTTTCAACTCTGCTAACTTGCGAACCTGCGTTTGCCATGCAGACGGCTGTTCTTGTCCAAAAGCCGAAAAAACTGCGAGCAGGATTCCGAGAATCAGTCCATAACTGGAGAGCCACGGAGAATCCAAGGCGCTGTGAGTCCACAAGCTAGCTCGAGGACGACCGCCAGATTGTGCGCACACGAACACAGTAGAGTTCCTTGCAATAACGACACCATTGGCGATAGAAAAATCTCCCGAATTTCCAGGTTAAGGCATTTAAAATCTTAAGGTTACACATGGCTCAGAGCGGGAAAAGCTGCCGGCGTTGCCCTTGGTCCAAAATCCACAAGTTGTCTCACTCTGAGACAGGCGGTGTCTCAACCAGCCATTTGCCCGGCAAGATACTGTATTCTTAGTTCATCGGCAGTGAGGAATCTCGGGACGGTTCTCAGCATGAATCCGTTGTTCATCACCGCGTCTGGGGCGCTGGCGGCTGCCGGGGCCATCGCCTATGGCGCCGTTCATCCGCGCTCGCAGCTTTTTGGGCGTACGATTTGCCGGACCAATTCGCCGCGCAAGCTGGCGATTACTTTTGATGATGGGCCGAATCCCGCGATCACCCCAAAGCTGCTCGATCTTCTCGAGCGCTACAATGCCAAGGCCACATTTTTCTTGATTGGGCGATACGTACGCGAATGTCCGGAACTGGTGAAAGAAATCATTGCTCGCGGACACACCGTCGGGAACCACACCGAAACGCACCCGTATCTTTTGTGGCTGGCGCCTACACAAGTCCGGGTCGAGCTGCGCCTCTGCCACAACGCGATCTGCAATGCGCTGGGCTCGCCGCCCAAGTGGTTTCGCCCGCCATTCGGGATGCGAAATCCCTGGGTCATTCCGGCGGCACGCGAGCTTGGCTACCGCACGGTCATGTGGACGCTGATTCCGGGAGATTGGCAGGAGAAACCGGTGGAATGGCTGATTCCGCGCATGCAGCCTATCGCCGACCATGCGCAGCGAGGCCTGGGCAATGGCTCCCACCCCGCCGCCGGCATGGGCGATGTCCTCTGTCTACACGACGGCACGCATCGCCAAATAAATGGGGACCGCTCCCGGACGCTCGCCGCTCTCGAGCACTGGCTGCCGCGCTGGCGTGACCTCGGCGTCGAATTTGTTACAATCGGAGAAGCGGTGAGTACACCCGCTCTCTAATCAAGGATGAACGCGCGTTTTACACGGAAAAAGAAGAAGTCCGGAAAGTAAAGCTGGTTTGTCCGAGCTGCCGCGGCGAATTCGAGGCT
>QHZB01000038.1 GCA_003224525.1 Acidobacteriota bacterium
CGGTCGTTCGCCTTGTCCGCATGGCGGCCCTTAAGCGTTGCCACCAAGTCCCACTGCTCCGGCGTTGGCATCAGGCGAACGTCTCCGTTCGTGGCGATGCGCTGGCCGTGCAGAATCATCTCCATGGCCGTATTCTTTTGGTCCACAAAAACGGGGTGGTACGTGCTGTCGTAGAGAAAAACGCTGAAACCTTGAGTGTCGAGGTAACTCTTGTCGGTCACCTTCATGGAAAAATCCGTGCCGGACAAGCCTGAGGCCGAGATCAAGACCAAGAGGATACAAACGATTCGCGTAAGCATAAATTGGGATTGATACTGCTCCTTTGCCCCAACATGATATGACATGCAGACCGTCTGTGCGCCCTTTGTCCCGCAGGCTGCCGCGACCCATGGCAAGAATTTGCCTGCGGTGGTTTTCCAAACCGCCGCCGAGCGGTACTCGGGACAACGGTTCCCTAGACCGTTGTAGGGACATCGAGGCTTTCGATTCCGAACCGAAGGCTTGGTTTTATCAAGAGGCGGAAACCGATCGGAGCACTTTCGCTGTTATTTCGCTATGGGGAAAATTCGGGGGACTCTACGCATGCGCAGCCACATTTCTATACATCGTGCCACTACTAAATATTTTTCTAACTCGTTTGTTTTAAAAACGAGATTGAAAAGGAAGGACTTCCAAGAGATAGTACGCCTGCCTTGGGCGCAGGAGGTCCCGAGTTCAAATCTCGGCGCCCCGACCAAACTTTTCAAATAGTTCCTTCGGCTGTTAGCGCAGGTGTTTAGCGAAGGACGAACGCGGTGCGCTCCTCAAGCGGATGCCCCCACACTGTTTATACCTTCTTTGCGTTTTTCCGGGAACCCAACTCGAGATCCATTACGCGGTCGCAGCGCGCCCAGCTAGCCCAAAAAGCGGACAGGTTTCCGAGGTACCATGTCAGGAGGTCTGAAGTTAGCTATGCAAAACAGCGCGCCCGGCTTACCCTGCTTGTGGCTACTACCAGGTCACACTTGGAGCAGCTTTTCGTCAATCCCCTACAATCAAGACGCACACCTAATCCGATGGACTAATTTGATCGACTAAGCAGTTTGTAGGCAGGATTTTTTGTTGCATCAATTAGAACAATGACCGGATTGCGAGCTGCTGTGCTGTTCGCTAGCGTGACTGCGGCGTCCCATGGTTGGACCAAGTTTTGTGTACACACCCGCAAGAGGTCATCCTCCTCCGCTGACCTGGCCTACCCGGACGTGGCTGTACAACTTGCCGAGCCTGTGGTGTGAAGTCCCGGCCCGATTCCTGAGTTAACGGAGCATGGTTATGAAACAGTCGTTCCGCCTCGGCGTTATCTCCACGGAAATCCTTGTTGCCTCCCTCATGCTCTTCTCGGCCGCAATACAAACCGCGCAAGCTCAGATTATCGCCTGCTCGACAACCACGATCGACATGAAGCTGCTGGTGGTCAGCAATGGAAAAACGGAGGCGGATTTCCCGGCGATCAAACAGATCCTCGACTATTTGGGCACGCCTTACGATGTGCTGGACATGACCGTCAACACGGCAGGAATCACTTCCTCAATGTTGTCCGATGGCAGTTGCCACGGCTACTACCAGGGCGTGATCTTCGCCTATGGCGCTTACATCTACACGCTACCCGGGATGTCCACCCTCGTCTCCTACGAGCAAACGTTCGGAGTGCGCCAGCTGAACTGGTATATGTATCCCAACAACGACTTTGGGTTCAACTATCCGTACAACGGGACGATTAACTCGGCCGGTGCGGATACCGCTAGCTTTACCCCTGCAGGGACGACCGTTTTCTGGTATGCCAACACCGCCACACCGGTTACCATCTCAAACGCCTACGTCTTTCTCGGCACGCCTCGCAGTGCTTCAGCGTTGCCGAGCGGAGCTTCGGTTACGCCCTTGTTAGCGGACGCCTCCGGCAATGTCCTCTCCCTGATCTATACCCTTGGCGACGGGCGGCAATATCTCACCCAGACCTTCGACAGTAGTCCGTATCTGATGCACGATTTAGTCTTGGCGTACGGTTTGATCAACTGGGTCACCAAGGGCATTTTCCTCGGCGAATACCACGTGTACGCCGCCGCGCAGGTGGACGACTTTTTCATTAATGGCTCGGAATGGATACCGGGCACGTCGTGCACCAATCCCATAACTCACGATCGCACACCACCGGATGCCACCTCGCTGCCGTTTTTTAGGATTAACTCCGCGGACATGACTTCGTTGGTGGCCTGGCAGAACAAGGTTCAAAGCGACTCCTTACTTGCAAATTTCAAACTGACCCTAGCCTTCAACGGCGTGGGCACCACCGGCAACACCGACTGGACCGGCCTGCCCACGCCGGGCGTAGCCAATGACGACTTGACCAGAAACGTTCAGAACTACCAACAGCACTTCCACTGGATCAGTCACACCTATGACCACCCCAACACGCTGAACGGTTTGCATAAGTCCGATCCTGGTGGTGATCCTGACACCCCGCAAGTAGACTCGATCGACCTGGAGATCCTTACAAACCAGTATGTAGCCACCGGCGCGGGGCAGAACCTAGACCCCGACCCCAGTGACAGTGTCAGCCCCCTCCATCTAACCGACTTCAACCCGGCGAACCTCGTTACTCCGGGCGTCACGGGTCTGAACGATACCCTGGTCCCCTCTTATCTGGTTCAAGATGGCATCCGCTACGTGGTGACCGACACGTCGGTCATCGGGCAGGCCAATAACGGTCCAAATCCCTCGCCGAATGTAGGCACGGTGAACAGCTATGCCCCCAGCCTTTACGAAGTACCGCGACATCCCAACGATATCTTCTTCAACGCCGTGAACTGGGCTGACGATCAAGCGGAGTTTTCCTGCATCTACAACAATCCCGTGCAACCACCCTACAACACCTTCACCGCACCGCAGATTCTGGATTACGTGAGCTCCGGCTTCGTCACCCACATGTTGATAGGAGACATGGATCCGGAGATGTTCCATCAGAACAACCTGCACGACTATGACGGGCAGGGTCACGCGTTGCTCAGCGATACCTATGATCAGACTTTCGCTAAGTACGAACGGCTCTACAACCTGCCGGTGGTCAGCCCAACGCTCGATCAGTTGGGGCAGCACATGCAAAATCGCAACGCCTACAACCTGTCGACCGCCACTGCAAGCCTGACGAGCGCCTCCGGGTCGAACCTGACGATCAGCATCACCGTGCCTGCGGCGGCTAGCGTTCCGAGCGCGATCATCCCGATTACTGGCCTGAACGGCGTTGGAGCGGAAACCTATGGAGGACAACACATCTCACACGTACAGGTGAGCAGGGGCCAAACGATAGTATTGCCCGTGCTTTAGCCAGGTAGAAAGGGTAACCGTGAGCCGGATATTCGAGGCCTTGAGCGTTGCGCACGACCCAGGGGTGGACAAGCTGGAATCTTTATCGCCCCGGGGGGAGTCCACGGATGGCTCCTCCGAACTCTTGCCGACGGTCGTCGTTCCCTCAAACGCTGATCTGTTCGGCAGGCTGAAAAACTATACCGCCCAGCCTCCTGACACCATCCACTTGTCACACAAGAAGGTCAGAACTTACTTGATCCTAGCTTTCTTTGTTACCGGGCTGGTGCTGCTGGGAACGAACCACGCATTCCACCCGCATGGAAGTGTATTTGCCAACAGCCAGTCGATCTACGGAGTGGCGTTTGAAGGCACAGTTCGCCCGGCAAGTGAGATCCGGATCACTGCGGAGTCAACCGGCACGGTGTCCAACATTTCGGTCAAGGTGGGCGATACTGTGCAAAAAGGTCAGCAGCTTCTGGGTATGGATGATCGCGAAGCGCAATTGATCATCAAACAGGCGAGTGTCGAGCTCGCGTCGGCCCAGGCAAAACTTGATAAATTTCGTGTACAGCTGGTCGACGCGGATGCCCGTGTGGCCATATCGCAACGCCAAGAGCAGTTAGTTCCTACGCGGCAATGGCGGGATTCTCCGGAACGGGCTGCGGCCGCTTACGACCAGGCCTTGCTCAACTACAACCGTGCGAAAAAACTGCTCGAAGCCGGTCTCATTGCGCAACAAGAGCTGGATGCTCGAGGTACCGAACTGCGCATGGCCCGGGACGACCTGGAAAACGCCAAGGAACTGGCGGCTGTATCAGCGAAGCTGGCGCACGATCAGGCCGACCAGGCCAACCTGCAAGCCAAGGTCACGCGAGAGGAATTACAAGCGCAATTGCGCCAAGCGGAGGTGAACTATGAGCGTGCCAAGCAGCAGGCTGATGCAGCAGTCGTGCGTGCCACGACAGCCGGTGTGGTCTCCGAAATCCCGATCCGCCTAGGAGATCGTGTTCCTGGTGGCGCGCTCCTTGCGCGGCTAGCGAAACTGGATCGGATGATCGTGGAAGTCCCGGTGGCAGGGCAGATGGTTTCGGAGCTAAGAGTAGGCCAATCGGCTCAAGTGAGGCTGCCTGCCTTGCCCTCTCGCGAGGTGGAGGGCAGAATTCGAGCCATCAATCCGCTCCCCTCTCAGAACATGACCCACATCGTCGAAGTCGAATTCGATAATCCAACTCTCTTGCTGGTGGCGGGTCAGCCGGCAGAGGTTAGCTTTGTGAGGCCATGAGCCGCCAAGAGCCGATTTCCGTTCTACTGACAACGGAAGGAACGTACCCTTTCTACACCGGGGGTGTGAGCACCTGGTGCCACCGGCTCACGCACGAGTTGCCAAACATTGACTTCACTGTGCTCGCGGTGGTTACCAACCCGTCCCCACAGTCAAAATACGAACTCGCGCCCAATGTGCGGGATGTGATTAAAGTCCCCCAATGGGGCCTCTTACAACCCGCAGAGTATTCATGTCATCAACCTCCTTCTGTGGTGCTGCGCAATCTGTGGAATACCACGCCACAAGTCATTGCTGCCCATTTCAAACCAATCTTCGAACGATTCCTTGTTCTCTTGCTCTCTTCTAATTGCGACAAGGAAGACCTTGGCCAAGTTTTGATCAAATTGCATAGTTACTTTCAATGGTTCGACTACCAGAAAACCATGAACTCCATGGACGCGTGGAATGTGCTCCAGTACGCGCTGCGCGCTGTATGGGCGTGTCGTCCCCCACCTACGGAACAGCCCACTCTCGCAGAAGTGAAGCAAGTCTACCGTTTGCTGTATCACTTGCTGATGGTGCTTCACTTCCCCATTCCTTGCTCGGACATCGCACATTCATCGGCGGCGTCTTTCTGTGGTCTGCCCTGTGTGCTGGCAAAACTTGCGAATGGCACACCTTATGTCCTCACTGAGCATGGGGTCTATCTGCGCGAGCAATACTTGAACCTACGTCGTCAAGTGAAATCATTCTTTGTTCGTTGGTTTCTTTACCGCGTGATTGAAAACGTGGTCGAACTGAATTATTACTTTGCCGACTTGGTCGTCCCGGTGTGCGCCTACAATTCGCGTTGGGAAAAGCATCTAGGCGTGCCCCAGAGCCGCATCAAGGTAATCTTCAACGGAGTTGATCCCGAGAAATTCTATCCCTATGAACAGGAAAAGAGTGGCCGAGCACGGGTTTCGAGTGTCGGCCTTATTTATCCCCTGAAAGGGCAGCTCGATCTGATTGATGCAGCTGCCATGCTAAGACCGCAGTTCGACAACCTGGACGTACGCTTCTATGGAACGCCTGCCGACCGCGAATATTTCGATTCCTGCATGGCCAAGGTCGCTGAGAGCGGACTGCACGACTGCGTCACGTTTGCAGGGTCCACAAGCGAACCGTGGAAAGTGTACAACGACGCCGACGTCATGGCTTTCCCTAGCATTTCAGAAGCCTTTCCCTACGCCCTGTTGGAGGCAATGTCGAGCGGCGCCGCGATAGTTGCCACGGACGTGGGAGGGGTGAGAGAAGCCCTGGGGGATTGTGGGCTGCTTGTGCCCGCCAGGACGCCCGAGGCGATGGCCGGCGCCATTTCTTTCTTACTCAACAATGCGGCGGAGCGCAAACGATTGGGCCAGATGGCTCGGGCGCGCGTCCTCAAACATTTTACGGAGGAACAATTCTTGAATTCATACGAAAGCACTTACTGCAAATTGCTGTCATCCCGGCCCCAGCAGCTCTTGCCGGCATACAGCTCGTGATCGGAGTGTGCTTGGTGTTGTCTCGGCTAGGGTTGGCCACTATGACGCTTGCAGGGTCAAGCTTGCTCTTCAGCAGGAGTATCGTGCCCGCCGCTACCGTAGCTGGGGCTGCCGCGCGCTTGGCAATCTATTACGGGTATCCCAGCCTGGTTAATGGGGCCAACGGAGATGTGGAGAAAGCAGCCAGTGTGTTGAGCGCCTACGACGTGGTGATCTTGGGCGATGGCCTTGAGTTCCCGGACAAGCAGTACGGGCGCTTCCCCCCTGGGGACCCAGAGGAGCACCAGAAGACCCTCAAGATAATCGCGGCCGTCCGGGATCGCAGGTCCGGGACGCGTTTTTATGGCTACGTCTGCTTGGGTGAGATCCCCTCTCCCCAGCCGGAGAAAATATCTCTCACGCCCAGACAGTTGGAAGAGCGCGTGCGCCTGTGGAAGCACATGGGCGTGGCAGGGATCTTTCTGGATGAGGCTGGCTACGACTTTGCCGTAGTGACTCGTAAGCGACAGAATATGGCCGTCAGGACCATCCATGAGCTCGGTCTCAGCGCGTTCATGAATGCGTACTTTCTCGACCATTTGTTCAGCCTTGAAGACAGGCTTCCTTACGCGGATGGTACCGCAAAGAATCCTGAACACTTGCCGCCGCTCTTAGACCGGCGTGATCTTTTCCTGCTGGAATCATTTCAAGTGAGAAATGGAAACTATGAAAGTGTTTCCGAATGGCAGGCACGCTTGAACCAGGCCCTCAAATATCGTCGACGGTATGGGGCCCACATTTTTGCCACCACCACAACGACGGAACAAGAACCCTTCAGTGCGGAAAAGTTCAATTATGCATGGTGGACTGCCCATCTCTATGGTCTGGACGGTTTTGGCTGGGGAGAACCGAATTTTGCTGCATTGAGCAACGCTTTACCTGATCGTCGCTGCGGCTTGGAGAGTACGATGCTCCGCGCTTTTGAACAGTCATCCACGGTCGGTTCTGATGGCACACACTTCTGGAGGAGGGTGGGCAATTTTTTGTTCGTCGGAGATACCGTAACTCATTCTGTTCATCGTGTGCCCTCCGAGGGCTCCGTGGAACCAAGAAATGTCGGAGCTTGGTTAACTTCCCCTCGAGGAGGATCACTTTTGACCTGCGGGGGAGGCGCATGAATCAGAAGGAGGACAAAGACCTGCTGATGAATGGTCGCGAAGCTACGCTTCCGGCCGTGCATGCCCGCGAAGTTGCAGCTCTGATTGAGTCTTTGGGGTATACCGATCGGTCCGCGAGAGAGTGGGGCTTCCCGGATATCTTTTCCTTAGCCGAGCATCTCTTCGCACGTCTCCAGCAAGTGCCTGCTCGGGATGAGAGGGCCAGCCAGAAGGGCGGCGGGCGGCTTTCCCTCTGGGCAGAAACAAGATGCGCGCTGCGCAAGTTTTCACTCAGCCTGGCCTACGCTATTCCTTGGATGGTGATGCTAATCTTAGAGTACTTGCGGCCGGACGCCCTGCGGGTTTCCCCCGAGATCGGGGGAGCTTTGAGTCTTTCTCTGATCGCCAGTCTTATAACCACCGGCGGATTCGTCCAGATGATCTCCCGCAGCGGGAACTTCTATTATGGGCTAAAAGAGCCCGTTTTGGCGCATCGTACCTGCACCTCACTCCTGAACATTGGCCTGACGAGCAGTCTTTTTCTCACGTTGCTTGGGATAATGGTGGGCTCTTACTTTCATTTGTTTGCCGGCAACTACCTTATGCTGGCTGCCATCAACTACCTGGCCTTGAGTCTTCTGTGGATGCTTTGCGCCGTGCTTTCTGTGCAGGGTACCGGGTGGTGTATCCCGTTCATTTTTTTCCTCAGCATTGCAATGAGTGGTTCGATAAAAATTCTCTTAAACTCGGGAACAACCATTCTATTGATACTCTGCCCCTTGCTGGCAGCGTCGCTGGCGCTCGGTTGTGTGCTGGCAGGTTCTTATCACGCGGAGAGAAAGAACCCGCTGAGCAAGGATAGCGCGCGTCCACGAGGCGGCGTGATGTTCATCTCGCTGATGCAATTCTATGTCTACGGAACCGTCTATTTCAGCTTTCTCTTCGCCGACCGATTGACTGCGGGAAGCGCGGTTCCCTGGGTTTCCGGACTAAATTTTGGCATAGACGCCGCATATAAGAAGGGTACGGATCTGGTACTGCTCGCTTTCCTGATTACCGCCGCACTTGTCGAATACCTCGCTGATTCATTCTTGCGGTTCTGGCAGAGGCTGGCCACGGAACTGCCGCAAGCCGCAAGCGAGCGACTGATGGCAAGTCTGTGGAAACGTCACTCGAAATCGATGTTGGCTATCTTTACTGCGTTCGTTGTGCTTGCCTTGAGCGCTTGGTTCGCCTTCTCTCGTTCGAGCAGCCTGGCCCCTGCCCCCAGATTATTGCAGACGGCTGTGCTCGGGGGTCTCGGTTATCTCATGCTAAGCGTGGCTTTGCTAGAAATCATAATTTTGGCCAGCATAAACGCCATTTCGATGGCCTCGCTGGCTCTGGCACTGGGGGTCGCAGTGAACCTGCTAACTGGATATGGGCTCAGCCATTTATGGGGGGTGCAATATGCCGCCGTCGGGCTGCTCGCTGGATCCGCTGTCGTTTTGTGGATATCCAACGCAGCGGTTAGACGTATCCTGCGCCACCCTGATTATCATTATTCCATTTCGTGAGCTTTGCTAATGGCTGCTATGGATGCACTAAAGGCTTTTTGGATCCTGGGCGTCTTCCTTTCAACGTTTTTCTGGCTTCCAACACATCTTTTTGCGGGCCGGCCGAATTCTCCCGGGGTCATTCGGATTGCCGGAAACTGGGCCCGTACCGTGCTGTGTGTGACCATCTTGGTTTTTCTCTTGAGTAGTTTGAGGGTTCTCGGTGCCATCACCGTTGTTTTGCTTTTTTTGGGCACGATGGCCGTCAGCTGGTTTCGCAAGCGTGCTGGGAGGCCGCGCCGTTTGTTGACGAACCTGCAAGCAGCAACGGTAAGTATAATGTGCCAGGTTGAATCTCGGTCGCTTGGCCTGTTTCTGCCCCGCAGGCGCTCCCCCACTTCGGCCCGCTTACCTTGGGGATTACGCGTAACCCCGTGGCTGAAAGTCCTGGAAGGCAGGGAACTTCTGGGAGCATGTTTTGTTGTGGTGCTGGGGATTACCGTGGTTCTGCGCACCGAGCATGCGCTCCGGGAACTGCGTTTTGATCAACCTGAGCAATACTCTGCCCTGCTGCGTGCGCGAGAATTGATGTTCAATACCCACCCCGCCGGCCGACCGTTCGTATTTCCGGCCGTGATCGCAACCACATCTTTGCTTAGCAGTACGGATCCCACGCAGGTAACGCGTTTCCTGACGCCTGCAATTGGCCTGTTTGTCGTTCTGGCCACCGGCTTGCTCATTCAGGTATGCGCCCGTGCGGGTGTTGCGTGCGTCGCGGCGATCTACTGCTTGGGAGCAGCTGTGTTGCCGACTGCAAGAAGCCAAACGGGCGTGGCAATTTCCGCGACGGAAAAAATTGAGAGTGTCTTCAGCGTTTCCTCGCCGGCAACCCTCGAAGCCAGGCCTGAATTTGCGCTCGGCTTGCTATTCCTTCTCTTAGCTCTCGTTTTTCTCGCGGATTGGTATAGGAATTCACGGGGTTGGGATTCATTGCTGGATTTCGCGTGCTGCCTGTTGTTGACAGGCATCGTTTCGCAGCCCTTGCTCGTAGTATTGATGATGGCGGCTGGGGTTCTGCTGCTTCGACCAATGGCGGGCCTCTTCGCTTTCGCGATGCTGGGTTATGGATTGGTAGCTTGCGCGACGTTGTCCACCGGCATCACAATCCCCGAAGAAATGCTCACGAGCTTACCGGTTGCCGCCGCTATCCTCGTGGGTTGCATCCTTGCGTTCATAGAAGCGAAATTAGTGGCCATCGCCAGCAGGAGGGCTGAAACCGTACTTCTCGCTGCCTGTCTGTGCGCTGCCGTGATTTGCTTACGACCGCAAAGGTCGCTTGGCCGATGCCTGGAGTATGAAGCCGCAGCCCGTGCGACCCAGGAAATCGCGTATCGATTTCCCCGGCAGACATGGGTTGTGGCAGCGCCTGTAGAACAGTTAGCCGAAACATTTGGCTTGGGAGGGCATGAAGATTTGGCAGGATTTGTGGAGAAATATCGCAGCCAGGTCTCGAGCCCGGAGTTTCACTTTCAGGATGCCCGTGAAGATTTATTTATTTACGTGGAGAAGAAGCCGTTTCAGATTTTCCCCCGCGAACCTGAGACCGTCTCTTTCTCCGTGCTGGCCGACCCTACGTACCGCAATTATCGCTCACCGGGAGGGCGGGCCAGCTTGGAGGCAGCGGCGCAACAACTCTGCGAGAGCTACCGGCAATACCACTCCAACATCGATGTATTTTTTGAGAACGAAGTTCTCCGCATCTACCACATACACCAGCAACAAGTTTCGGACACCAAGGAGAGGACAGTGAGGGCATCGTGAAGTCAAAATCACAAAGTCTCACCCAAAATCATGTATAAAGAATTTTACAAACTACGGCTCAATCCCTTTGAAATTACCCCCGATCCCTCTTTTCTGTTTCTCACCGGGAGACATCAAGAGGCCTTGATTGCCCTTTACTATGGTGTTCACCGGCGGAAGGGGTTCCTGGCACTGACAGGGGACGTTGGAACGGGCAAGACCTTGCTAGTCCGCTGTCTCTTGCGAATGCTCAAAGATAGCGACATCGCCTGCGCCTACGTCTTCAATAGCCGCCTGTCGACGCTGGAGTTTCTGCACTACGTTGCCGCGGAATTCGGTCTTGCGGCATCGGGCAAGACCAAGGGCGAAGTTCTCCAGGACCTCCGCAAGTATCTTATTGCCCGCCACCAGAGAAAATTGACCAATATGATTGTGGTGGACGATGCCCAGGATCTCTCGATCAAACTGCTCGAAGAGATTAGGCTTCTGACCAATCTGGAGACAGAAGAAGAGAAATTGCTACAGATATTGCTTGTGGGGCAGCCCGAGCTGGACGAAAAGCTGGATTCCTTTAAGCTGAGGCAATTGAAGCAAAGGATAGCCCTGCGCTCTCACCTTGAACCATTAGACTTAGAAGAGACCTGCGGTTATATGCGACATCGACTGCAGCTTGCGGGCGCCACTTCTGAAGGGTGTGACTTGTTTGCCGAGGAAACAATCAAAAGAGTATATCGTCATTCTCGGGGTGTTGCGCGGCTGATCAACACCGTTTGCGAAAACGCCTTGATCACCGCCTTTGCAAGACAACTAGCCAGTGTGCCGCCGGATATCATCGATGAAGTAGCATACGACCTGCGCCTCAGCGTGGCCAGTCCAGCGCGGCCG
>QHZB01000039.1 GCA_003224525.1 Acidobacteriota bacterium
ATCTCCTTCCAGATTTTGCTTAGGGCATCCTTCGTCGATCGCCCTCGCCGATATCCGAAGCTGGCATCATCGAATACCGGCTCAAAGATAGGCTCTAACCGATTGAGCAGCGCTTGTTGGCACACCCGGTCGTAGATCGTGGGTATGCCGAGCAAACGATACTCTTCTGGTTTATCCCTCTTCGGGATGGGGTGTTGCCGTACCGGTTGAGGCTGATAGGTGTTCTCTTTCAGCTCCCGTTGCAGCCGATCCAACTGCTGGCCCAGCTGTGCTTCGAAAGTCTCCAGAGTTTCCCCGTCCACACCTCCGCTACCCCGATTCGCCCTCACCCTTTCCCAGGCCATCTCCAGGTTCTTCCGCTTGTACACTTTGTCGATCAATGAATGGACCTTCTTTGCACCCGTCAGGTTGATCCAGTCCACCAGTCTCCTCAGACGAGAACGTACGGGTTTTTCACTAAAGGAACTGTTCCGACCTTTCTCCTCTTTACTCATCTGGTTTTCTTTCTCTTCCCGACCATCTTCGCCGGCTGGCCTTCCCCAACCCACTTCCGTTGCCGGTTGCCCGGTCACGTGGCTTTCGCCGCGCTTCAGGTACTATTCAACCGTCCGTATACTGACAGAGCTTCGCTCGCCACTTCGCTTTCGCTTATAGGTCTGCTTACTCCGGTGCCACCCAGAGACTCTGTCAGCACCTCCTGAGGTCACGTGCTGTTCTTCCGTACCGTGCCGTCCGCAAACACCTTGGTGCGGTGGGTGAATGAGAGCGCCTTCGTCTCCATAGTGCAGACTCGACCTTGCCCCACCTTTGGCCGACCGGTTCATCATTGGGTCGCCCCATTGATTACGGCCCGGTACTTCTCCGCAGGCCCTTCAGATTCCATCTTGTGATGATCACTTGACGGACACCCTGCCCTCCGGAGTACAGCAAGCGGTGGCTCCAGGTCCGTCTTGGCTGTATCCAGCTTTCGCCTTCGTGCCCGTTTAGACGTTTCCATACCTTCCACTTCCTCCGGCCAGCGAGGAATTACCCCCGCCTTTGGATATGGCGCTCCTCATTCGAGCACCAGAGGGACTTTAACCCTCCTGAACAACGCGCTGCTCAGCACGCACTACGGGGTCGTAAGACTGCTCTCCCATCCGTCCTCGGTCACCTACGGTTTCCCTTGGCGGCCGTCTTACCGCTCTTGCAAGCGGAGATGGGGAGCTCTCCTGGGTTCATGGGATATCCCTTTGGAAACATGCCCTGAGCTAGCGACTCCGGCGATCCCGGGACGCCCTTCGCAATTTCGGTCGTACCCGGATGCTGCCTTCCGCCGGTAAGACGGCGTCGGCATCGCAACAATGGTTAGATTTCGGAGCTGAACCTTCACGGCCTGCTTCCTTGCTGTGTACGCTTCACACCCACCAGTCACCCGGTGAATGGCAACACTCGCTACCGGCCTGCTCGCTAGCTTTGACCGGACGGGGCTCGCACCCGTTGGATTTCATTAAATGGTTTCCCCTACTTCATTGCTGGTTCCTCCACTTCCACGCTTATCCCAGCGCGACCTACCGAAAACCTCGTCTGGCCCATTACGGCTCCCCGCAGGGCCCGTGTAACATGCTACACAGCCCCATTGCATCTTGTTGATTTCAAATGTGCTTCTAGTTTTGGCGAGGCACAACCGCTATCCAGTTGCTTTTGAAGAAGCGTATGCCATGACCCGCTATATCTCGGAGCACGCCGAAGATTCCAGCGCGTTTCGCGGATCCGATCGTTTCACTGCCACCGTGTCAATTCGCCATAGACACGCTCAATCGAGCAGAGAGCGCCCCGCCAAGCCCGGGGTAGGCTAGAGAGGGCAGCCAGGACCAGCGCCGAGGAGCCAGGTGAGACACCGCCAGGTTTTCCCAGGGCGAGGCGAGAACGCGTCGCGGTCCAGGCGAAACGTCAGGCTGACGCCGCGGCTCCCGACCGCCCGCAGCCCAGGGGCGCCGATGCGACGGAAACGGTCGGAGCAGAAAGGATCAAGCTGTGTGTTCTCGAAGTTGCGCGTGTTGGCGAAGGCGCCCAGTTGTAGCCGCCCGTTCCAGAGGCCGAAGACCGGCACGCGCGTCTGCCGAATAAAGGGAGTCTTAACCACGTCTGCTTGGAAGAGGCGCTCGAGTTTGTGGTCGCGGTTGCGTATGGCCGCAAGCAGGAATGAAAAACGGGAAGGTTGCTGATCGAGCGAGAGGGCTTGGACAAAGGGCTCGCGGGGCAAGCTGGCCGAGGCCGCAGTCGCCACGACGACGGGACTGGTGCGTTCCGGCATCAGCGTCAAACGAATTGGGCCGGTCTGCGCAGTCGCCGACAAGCAACTGCTCAGCAAGACCCCACACGCCAAAACGAGCCGATTTTTCACCGGGGAATTGTGTGCAACTTGCCTTCCGTCCCGTTCTGGGCGCGTGGCAGTGCCGGAGGCGAAGCGCAAGGGGCTGAAGCGTCATGGGTTGCTGGAGACCAATCCTTGTGGAAATCATTGAAAGAGAGAAGCTGTGCCGCTTCCTACCTGAACTCTTTTGCCTTCTCTTGGCACTTTCGCGGCCATTAAGGCTTGCAGGCGGGATGAGTATCTAATCAAGAAGGAATGCTTAGGATTGTGTTCCACAAGAAATGGCATCGTTCTGAATTTTCGCCCGCTTTTCATGCCGCCACCTTCTCCAGTCGGTAGTCGTGATGCAGACCGCCCAGAACGGGTCTTCCTACCACCCGGTGACCACACCTAAATACAGTGACCTGAAATTTGGGGTGCCGGAACACTCGCGGCGGATACTTCCGACGAGGCGTTCGCAGAAAGCGTTCGCCTGGGGCACGTGGAACGGCGTTTTCAAGACGCTCAAGCCCATCGACTTCAGGGTCGAATCGAACTCGCAGGAGTAAATGTTGTCGCGGTCGTGGATGAGGAACCGGTACGGTTTCTCTCCCGTGATGGTCTCCCGGAACTGCTGGAGCGTCCAGTCCGCGGTGGGATGAGTGGTGGCGTTGCAGTGAGCGATCCTGCGCGTTCTCACTTCCATGATCACGAAAACGTACAGCACCCGAAAGCTGGCTGTCACACTGACGAAGAAATCACAGGCCAGCAGGCCCTGGGCATGGTTGCGAACAAACGTCACCCAACGCTGAGACGAGGGGCCACGACAGCATGATGTGTCCTCAGGCATATAGCGTCGAACCGTCCGAGGTGAGATCCGAATCCCGAGTTTCAACAGCAGTTCAGCGGCGATGCGCTCCTCGCCCCGGGTCGGGTTCTCGTTAGCCATCTCTACGATCAGCTTCTGCAACTCGGCAGGAACTCGCGGTCGTCCTCGGGGTTTCGATTTCTACCTCCAAAACAGCCGAAAGCCTTTCCGATGCCATCGGATGAAGGTGTCCGGCTGGACGATAGTCAGAGCCCGTCGCCATGCAAACAGACGGGAAAGCAGTACCAGAGTGAGCCGGCTAGCATCACTAGCTCGGCGAGCCTTGACCTTGCGCTCCAGGTACAGAGCCAATTGCTTGCGGAGGAAAAGGTTCTCAGCGGCCAGAGCGCAATGCGGCCGCAGGCTGAGCCTAATGAACCTCAGGGCATCCAGCAATAGATGGAGCAACAGGTCGGACAGAGAATCGAGTTTTGGCATCAACTATACGATCGCACACTTGGGGCGTCACTTGGCGGTATGAAATAGGGACGGACAGAATTATTGCGGACTACAGGGTATTTCCAAACTCTCGCACCTGGCAGCGTGAGTTTTTTTCCAACGATCGGGAAGCCAGGCGTCAATGTCGTTAGCCGGCCACGAAGGAAGATTCATCAGCAGTTGCATGAAGTAGAGTTGCGGATCCATTTCGTGGCGGCGGCAGCTGCTGGTCAAGCTGGCCAGGATCGCTGCGGTCCGTCCGCCGCGCGGGTTTCCGACGAACAGCGAGTTCTTGCGGTTCAGAACCACACGCTTCATCTCCCGTTCACTCACATGCTTTGTCCGATGCTCTTTATCAAGGCGAAATATTTCGCCCAATGATGGAGTTGCGGACTAAATTGCTGTGATGAGTAGTTACTTCGGGACCGTAATAGAACTCCGGTGCCAACGAGCTGAACAGGCGTAGCTGATTCGCGGCAGCTTTGCTCATCCAGCATGTCGGGAGCCGTGTAGACCGTAGACAAGCCCGAATGATGAAAATAAGGTGGAAACCCAGGCCTAGGCTGCTGTTACAGCGATACGGCCAATTTTTCGCGATTTCGGTCGGATAACGATATCCACGTCACGGTCTAGTGCTGTGACAAATTTCATCAACCTTTCGACAGAAAAACCGTCCAGTTGATAGTTCGACAAAGCGGATACTTTCGGTTGGTTGATCTTCAGTCGGCGCGCGGCTGCCGCTTGCGATAGTTTCCGACCCTGAATTATCTGATTGATCGCAACAGCGAGCCGCACCTTCGTCTGTTTTTCTTCTGCGTTGATGACACCAAGGTCGGCGAAGACATTCCCGGAACTTGGTACCACGGCTGACTTATTTGTTCTCTTTGGCATAGCGCACCTCATAGTCGGCTCTGGCTTCGTTGAGCCGTCTACCGATCAGCTCGACATCGAGGATCATCGAGCAGACACCTATCGGGCAGTTTACACGGTCAAGTTTGCGAGTAAACTGCCCGATAGGTGTCTGCTCGATGATCCTCGACCACTTCAAAGATGACTGGCCCCTCCCCTCGCCATGGTTTCGCACTTGGATGCTTACCGCCAAACTGCGCAACGCTAAGAGCGGTTCCAATTTCATCGATGACTGCGTCGGGGAAGGCCAACAAGTCATCCTTGCTCGATCCGGTCCAGAATAGCGGCTTCTCGCCAGGGGCCCTCTTTGGTCTTGTCATGTAATTATCCCAGTTCTAGGATATTGTGTCAAGCGGCCGAACTATTCAAATATCCTCGTAGATAAACACTTCCGCGATCTGCTTCCCAAAGGTGCAGGCGATCTTGAATGCCAGACGTAGGTTGGGGTGAAATCGGCCCTTTTCAAGGGCGTTAACGGTTTGGCGGGTTACGCCCACCTGGGCGGCGAGCTTGGCCTGGGACCATTCGCGTTCCGCGCGTAATATGCGCATCCGAGTTTTGAATAGAGGCATCCACTCCCCCGACAAACCAATCCGGAAATTTGGGGCCAACTTGGGGCCACTCTAAAGCCTTGCCGCTAGCGGCTTCGCACTGTCGAACTGCATTGAAAAGACAGAGAGACTTGCCAATTCAGGGCCCATCGAAATAGCTAAGTGATTGTGACGCCTTGCCTTAGCTTATTTTTCCCCACTGTTCGCAATGAGGAGGACGGGGGTTCGAATCCCCTCTCGTCCACCATCTTTCAAACGACCTCCAGCGTGCACTCCTACCGAGGACTCTTGCCGGATCCCTTCCCACAAGGGACTTCTCGGAAGTCAGCGAGCAAACTGAAATGTTATAACAGGCGCTTAGTCGTTGGTCTGTATGAAATGATTTACCGAACAGCCATCGGATCGCCAGTCTTGTGCTCTTCAATTTGGAAGCGCAAAAAACGGTGGATGGCCTCAAGGGCTTCTTTGTTCGCGGAGGAAATAACAACACGTCCGCCATTGGGCGTTTCCGCGAACGAGTATTGAATATCTTTCCGCAAGCGCTTCATTTCTGGCACTCCGGGCGGAACAGTGTCGTGAACGAACATCGGAATGTCAAAGTCTCCGCTTTGAAAAGCTTTTGCGATGTGTCCTAGGTGCATCCTTATTTGGTTTCGATTGGTAGAATCGGCAGAGTCTTTAGCCTCCACCTGAATCACTCCCCCATTTGAGTTCAATAGGAAGTGGTGGGTCGTGACAGTTTGCGAAAAGCCCATGCCTTTTTCGCCGCGCTCACTCATCTGAGTATGCGTTGCGTGCATAGGACACTCTTTCTGCGATTCCGGCTTCTGACTTGGTTGACCAAAAACTCCCAGTGTGAGTGCGATTAGAAGAATCAGCTTCATAGCTCTCCCCGTTTTTGAATGCCGCGGCCCAAATGTCGTGCATGGGTCTTCGGGTGAGTCTTGAAGTTTTCCAGCAGTCGAGCCTGTTTGCCGCGAGGAGTCTTGGCAAGGATCCGGTCCCACGCTGCAAGTGTGGAGCGCAATTCGCGTCGCCACGATTGCAACTCTCGAAGCCTCTCTTCGAGGACGGCAAGCTTTTCAGCCGCCAGCTTCCGAACGCGATGACAAGGTGCGCCTCCGCTGTTCCGTTCACTGAAAATGTCTGCCAATTCAGTCACCGAGAATCCGATAGATAGCCCGGCCCGAATCATTCGCATTCGAGCGAGACTGTTTGGCGAAAAAACCCGGTAGCCAGCGGAAGTTCGGGCGGCTGGGAGCAAAAGATTCCGCCGCTCGTAGAAACGAACAGTGTCCGCGCTTACGCCGGAAAGACGAGCCAGTTCACCGCAATACAGAGGTCCAGTTGTAGAGACTTTAGAACTCACAGAATTAGCCTAAAGCTTGGAATCAGTTCTAAGGTCAAGCAGATTCTCATTCTACCCACATTCGTGGTAAGGGACCGATTACGCGCTTACCGGACAAGTACCGCCCTCTGGGCCAAGCTCGCCATCGCAGGCGATTGCGGGTGCATGACGAGCTAACCTTCCATAATCCGGTAAGGTTAGACTTGCCGACCACACACCCAGAATCATCGCATCCGCCTCCCACTCATCAAGGGTGAGATCTGAGTTGCAAGAAGCACAGGGGGACGTCTGTGAAGAGGTTGACACCTTTACACCTTCGCCCAATACTTTGCACACTGGAGGGTAACGTATGAGCGTGGCAGATCGATCTTTCTCCCGGCGAGGAATCTTCAAGGCTCTGGGAGTGATGACCGGTGGGATCACTCTCGGTCGATGGCTAGGATCGAGCGCCGTGGCGGCCCAGGAGCCGGTTCAGACGAAAGCGATCGAGACTTTCACTGGGCCCGGCGCGAACCCACATTGGAATTCAGTTGGTCCCTATGTTGCGGAACCGCAAAAGGTGCCCTTGATTCTGCTGACCGATCGGCCGGTTCAGCTAGAAACCCCTCGCCATTATTTTCGTACTGCATTCACGCCCAACGAGGCGTTTTATGTGCGCTGGCATCTCGAGGGCATCCCCAACACAGTTGACTTAAAAGACTGGAAGCTGCAGATCGAGGGGAACGTCAACAATCCGCTTGCCCTGAGCCTGCCTGAACTGATGCAGAAGTTCAAACCAGTCTCGCTCGCGGCAGTGAATCAGTGTTCAGGGAATAGCCGCAGCCGCCTGCAGCCACGCGTGCCTGGAGGGCAGTGGGGCAACGGCGCAATGGGGAACGCGATGTGGACTGGAGTCCGGTTGCGCGCGCTTCTCGAAGTGGCCGGTGTAAAAAGCGACTCTCTTCAAGTGCAGTTTCAAGGCCTGGAGAACGGACAGGGGCCAAAGGGCCTCGGATCAAATCTCTTTCTCAAATCTCTTGATCTTGGGAACCCTGTCCTGGACGAATGCATCGTTGCGTACCTGATGAACGGCGAGCCGCTTCCCATGCTCAATGGATTTCCGGTGCGGCTGGTCGTTCCCGGATATTTTGCAACCTACTGGACCAAAAGTCTGACGTGGATTCGCGTCCTCAACTCACCGGACGAAAATTTTTGGATGAAGACCGCATATCGGATTCCTGACACACCGCGGGGAAACACCAACCCGGAGGATATGAAGGCAGGTAAAGTGAAAACGGTTCCCATAGAACGGCTCCCTGTCCGATCTTTCCTCATTTGGCCCGATGGCACTTCGAAGATTCCTGCGGGGATGAACATCAGGCTCCAAGGCATCGCGTTCAGTGGATTTGGCCGCGTGAACCGCGTGGAAGTTTCGGAAGATGGCGGAAAAACCTGGCTTCCGGCGGAACTCGGCGAGGACCATGGCCCGTACTCGTTCCGCACCTGGGGAATGTCGTGGACGGCAAAGTCGCAAGGACGTCATACCTTGGCAGTGCGTGCGACGGACGAAAAAGGCATCGTGCAACCCGACGAGCCGGTCTGGAACGCAGGGGGATACCTCTGGAATATGATCGAGCGGCAGGAAATTGTGGTCGGAAAAGCAAGCTAACGGGAGAACGGTGATGAAGAAAAGAGTCCTCGCGATCTTTCTTGTCATGTGCGGACTGATGATGGTGGTCGCTGTTGTATTCGCGGATTTGAAAAAAGGCTACTATCGTCCAGCAGAACTCGGAAGCCTACGACAGACGGCGCTCATCGAACTTTCGCCGGACTCGAACTACCAGGTTTCTGCTTACCCAGTGCCTGGTGCAGATCTCGTCCCCGGGGATGGCCGCCAGGAGGTCCAGACTTACTGCAACACCTGCCACAGCCCCATCTACGTCACCATGCAGCCGCCATTACCCGCTGCGACGTGGGAAGCCGAGGTAAACAAGATGAACAAAGCTTATGGCGCAGCGATCCCCGAGGACACTACACAGAAAATCATCCGGTATCTTCAAGCTCACTATACGGTCGAGAACCGCACCCCTTAAGAGTTCGCTCCTTGGAAGCCCGCTTGTCGGAAGTGATCTCTGTACTTCTCATAGACTCTGGACGTATGACGGGCTACTCTGATGTGTGGCTCATAGTACCCGTTTGTCATCAACTCGACACGGTAACCAGAATTCCCCGCGCGGGAACAAAATACAGAATTAAACTGTCTAATAGATAGCAGAGCCATGCCGATGTCAAGAACGCGCGTTTCCGATGAATGGGTAATGGGAGCAACGGTCGGAGCTTACGCAGTATTGACCTTCGTTCTTTACTTTTGGGGAACTGCTTTCATGCACTTTTGGTGTGGAAATTCCTACGAGTCGGTTTTCACCAAGGACGGCAGAGCCCCAGGGTCTCTGGCCCTTCTCATTCCTGGTGCCCTTGTTGGCGTTATGGATTGGGGGCAAATCAAGGTCGCTCAACGAGGAGCGTTGCGCGCGCGCGCAATGCGCGCCGCGCTCTGGATGAACCTAGTCGGCATTTTAGGCTTTCTCATAGCTTATAGTTCCAACTATGGGCCAGACCGAGATAATGCATTCTTCGCGATTGTGAGTTTGGTCGCAATGGCTTTCTGGCCCCTGGGGTTAGTGGTCTCGACCGGAAATTTAGTGTGGACGGGCGTCCAGTGGTCAGAGTGCCTAATGCACGAATGCTCGACTCCCGATAAGTTCGCATAACCGGTAAAGTTCCTTTCACGATTTAACTTTTCCGATACCGCGTTTACCACTGACCCGGTTTTTTGGAAGAAACTGGACTGTGTTGAAACTCAGCGCCGACTCCCTGTGGAGTGCTAGAGTCACCACCGGAGCGGTGAGGATGCTACTTCCCAGGTTGACCAAAGTCGTCGTCATCGTAGTGCTGTTTTCGGCGGCGCTCACGCCAATTCTTACAGCTGACGACATCTGCGGTCGCCTGCCATTCGGGCCACATAACCCTTATGAGATGAGCTACGGGATGCTGTGGAATTACATACAAAAGTTTGAAAACCACAGAGCGCCTGAGAATCTACAACATAATCTGCGTGGCTATGAAATATCGATCGGTGTCGGCTTCAATGAACAGGGACTAGCGACAGGATGCGGCGGAGTGATAGTTCGAAAACCCTACGAGAAGGCGATCAAGATTTCCCACCACCCTGAGAAGAGCGTAACAGCAGCGTTGTGTCCCTCAATCATGACATGGAAGTTTCGCCCTCTGATTTACTGCTCAAAACCAGTGCCAGTGGAGGGAGTCGTGGTCTTCCGTGACGAGGAACAGAAATTCGTACTCGTAGAAGTTATGGACCCGCGGTTTCGAAAGCGACCTGCACCAGTGGAGCGGAAGGCAGACTGATACCGCACGGTGCCAGCTACCACGCTCAGCAAAGGTCCACCTCATCGGCAAATTGCTGTTCCAAAGTTTGCAAACTCCGCCTCTTTGCGTTTTCCTCGGTCGCGGCCTCGCACGATAGTTTCGCCGCTGGGCTCCGGAGTGGCAGGCCCATTTTCGTACTCCCTCTGCTTCGCGAAAATAAAACTCCGGGTTGTCCAATTCAGAGGGTTCTCGAAAATGACTTTGTCGTCGTTACAGGCACAGGCACCGCGCGTGATTTTATCCGGCTTCTCACCGTCGCACTGCATTGAAAAGACAAAGAGAAAGCCGGTTTGCCAGGTTTGCCAATTCAGGGCCTCGTGAAAACAGCTAAGTGATTGTGGCGCCTTGCCTTAGCAATGAGGAGGCCGGGGGTTCGAATCCCCTCTCGTCCACCATCCTTCAAAACGACCTCGAGCGTGCCAAACAGTTCCTACCGCGGCACGCTCGGACTAAGTTCGCTATCGGATAGCTTCCGGTACCTCGTCATCCACCCGGAACGACATTGCCTAAGCGCCGCCGCATCGGTAAAGACTAGCCTTCTCGATACTGATCCGTCGGCGCCCACCTGGATTACGCATTATAAAAGGGCGCCCCTTTTGCCTGAATTCCGGAGCAAAAATACTCACTACATCAGTTTTCCGCTTTCAGGAGCTTGCGATCGATCGTCTTGAGGATGGTCTCCTGTTTCTTACTGAGGGTAACCACGCGGGAGATTTGGAAACCGTGCTTAGCGTCTCGTAGGTAGACCTTGTACACGGTGTGGAGTTCATCCAGCGCCTGTTGCGGAGAGAGGGCCAGGGGGCGGAGGCGGAATTTGAGGAGCGCTAGGAGGAGGTAAGCCAGATAGCAGATAAAAACGTGGGCGGTGACGCGCTGCGCCAGCCAGTGTCGGATGGGTTGCAGTTTGACCACACCTTTGAGCGATCGAAAGGCTTTTTCCACCACGTCCTTGTCAAAGTAGAGCCGTACCAGTTCCGCTTTGGGCCTGGGGCAAGTCGAGAAAATACAGGAGTAGCCGTCAAACTCTTCCGCTTGATGTAAGACATTTAAAAGCAGTTCTCCCCGGGCCTGGAAGAATTTTTCCAAGCCCGACTTAATGGTCTTG
>QHZB01000252.1 GCA_003224525.1 Acidobacteriota bacterium
CGAACACGTGGTTCTCGCGGGGCTTACGCTGCGTCCGATAGATTCACTGCGAATCAGTACTGATTTTCAATTTGGATATAACAACCGGGCCTACACGCAAATCTTCCCGCGGCAATTCCAAAGCTATAAGATCCACGCCAGGTATAAACCGAAGCTTTGGGCGACCATCGACGGAGCGATCGACATTCGCGAGAATCGCGACAACGTCAGTAACATCAATGCTCTCGAGCATGGGCGGACATACAGTTTCGGGACCACACTGGTGCCGAATTCCAATTTCGCGTTCTCTCTCGGATACAACTACACAGACCTCTACATGCAGTCCTATATTTGCATGAGAGATACCGGATTTGGCATCGCCCCCTACGCACCTTGCCCTTTTTTCAGCGGAACCAAGGCGATAACTTTGGGTGCGATGTCGTTTTATAGCAACAAGCAGCACTTCGCCTATGCCGACGTCATGTGGAAGCCTGTTAATCGAGTCACCGCCAGCCTGGGTTATTCCGGAACCTTTACCGGAGGCGACACACTGTTTCTGAATCCGCGAATACTGGGCGGCACCCTGGCCTTCAATTATCAGAAACCTTTCGCGGCCCTCACGATCGATCTGTTCAAAGGTCTGAGCTACAAGACCACGTGGAACTATTACGGATACAATCTCAAGACACCCGCGGATTTGCCGGGGCTTCAGCCAATCGGGTCAGAAGGCTTCAACGGCAGTAGTGCCACGTTCGCAGCTCGCTATACATTTTGAAATATCAAGGATCGCTCCTGACGGGAATAAGCTCGAGAAATGATGAAGGCTCATAAGGGAGAGATTCGATAAGGAATTGGTTCGCATATGTCAGCGTGGGGTTTCTTGTTGGCCTCACCCTCTCGCGGAGCTGGGATTAGGCGGGAGGGCCGTACAACTTCCGGTAGGCGGTCAACGACCACGATGATTGGAGAATTCTCGTGAAGAAAGCGATGGGAAAGATTGTTGGAAAGTCAGTTCTCAGCCTGGCGCTTGTCGTCGGTTTCGTTTCCGCGACTCGCGCCGAGAGCAATGCGGAGAAACTCTATAAGGCCAAGTGTATGGGGTGTCATGCGGCCGACGGGAGCGCGAACACGAAAGCGGGTAAGAATACAGGCGCCCACGACTTCCGTTTACCCGATGTAGCGAAAGAAACCGACGCCACATTGATCGAGATCGTAACGAAGGGCAAGAAAAAGATGCCTAAATTCGAAGAGAAGCTGAAGGCCAAAGAAATTAAGGAGCTTGTTGAGTACGTTCGGGGCTTCTCCAAGAAGTCCTAAAATAATGCTTTCTATAGATAACATTATAGTAATATACAAGAACAAAAAGAGTCCAGCGGGCACGCTTAGGTGCAGGTAGGGAGCAATGATGAATCATAGAGAAGAAATGTTTATCGGCAAGACTGCTGATATTTCTCAAGAAGTTTGTGACGGAGACCGGATAACCTCTTCGAGCCGCCGATCGTTTCTCGGACTCTTACTTGGCGCAGGAGCTGCAGGCGTTGGTGCGCTCCTCTCTGTGCCGCTCTTTCGTTTCCTACTTCATCCCCTGCTAACCGCTACGAGTTCATCGTCGTGGAAGGAAGTCGGCAGTGTGGAGGATCTCGCTTCCGTTACCTCGCCAGTCAAGAAGCTCGTAAAGATTGAGCAGCGAGATGGCTGGCGCAAGATCGTCTCGGAAAAGGCCTTGTACGTGTGTAAGGATGCGACCGGCCGGCTCTGTGCGTTTTCCTCAGTTTGTCCGCATCTAGGATGCTCGATCGCCTGGCATGATGAGAAAAGTAATTTCCTGTGTCCTTGCCACAACGGGCAGTTCACACCAGACGGCAAGCTCTTGGGAGGGCCACCACCAAGAGGAATGGATCAACTGGAAATTAAGATCGAAGATGGCCTACTGATGGTGCATTACCAGAATTTTCGGCAGCTCGTTCGGCATAAAGAAGTTATCGCCTGAACGGTGGGTGACAAGTGGCAGAGAATAGTTACCTATTTGGGAGGGAGCGTCGCTTAGCCCCTCCGCCAGCAGAACCGGGAACACTCCATCGCTGGATTGATCACCGGAAGCACATCGACTCGTTTCTCCATGCGGTACTCGATGAAGCCATCCCGGGAGGCGCCAGTCTTGCCTACGTGTTTGGATCAGGACTGCTGTATCTCTTGCTGTCGCAGGTTATCACCGGTATGTTTCTAGTGCTTTACTACGTTCCTTCTGCTGACCATGCACATACGACTGTTGCTTACATCACCAAAGAAGTGACATCGGGTTCCTTCATCCGCAGCATTCATGCTTATGGTTCAAGCGCGATTGTCATCGTCTTGCTCCTGCACGTCACTCAAACTTTTCTCTTCGGATCGTACAAGGGACGGCGAAAACTGCTCTGGCTCGCTGGATGCGCGTTATTTGCCTTGATGCTGGGGATGTCGTTCACCGGCTATCTGCTGCCGTGGGACCAGAAGGCCTACTTTGCCACAACCGTGGGCACGAATATCCTGACTTATATTCCATTCGTGGGGAACTCACTCAAGAGTTTGCTACGCGGCGGGACGGAGATGGGCACATTGACACTCTCCCGCTTTTTCGTCCTCCACGTGTTCCTGATTCCGGCTTTCATCTTCGCCTTTGTCGCCATCCACGTTTTCATGTTCCGCAAAGCTGGGCCTGCAGGACCAGTTCAAGGAGAGCCCGAAGCGCTGAAACAATCGACGGAGCCGTTTTACCCGAAACAGGTTCTCTACGATTTGATCTTTGCTGTCCTCATTATCGCCGGTCTGGGCCTGCTGGCCCATTACGCCCCTGTGGAGCTTGGTCCGAAGGCAAACCCCGCTGACACCCAATATGTGCCGCGTCCGGAGTGGTATTACATCCCCGTTTTTCAGTGGCTGAAGTACTGGGAGAGCGGCCTTGCCGTCCTAGGTATTTTGGTGATCCCGGCGTTTGTTGCCCTTCTCTTCGTGGCACTGCCGTTTCTCGATCGACGGCCCGAGCGCCGGCCGTGGAAGCGCCCGGTCTCAGTATCGATTTACGGCTTCGTCTTCATTGCGCTGGGCGCCCTGGGCGCTATCAGTCATCGCCATGATTTGCGCGATCCGAGCATAGCGCCTCAACTCAGAAAGCAGCGCGCGGACGTCGAGGCCTTCATGAAAAAACCGTTCGAACCCGAGTTGGCGGGGCCTTCGCTCATTGCTGCCACCGTGGCGCTCACCAACCCGGTTGCAGGTAAAGGAAAGAAAGTGTTCGACCAAGAGGGTTGTGCCGAGTGTCACGGCGAAGATTTGACGGGAACGTCGGCGGCACCAACATTGATTGGAGTGGGAGATAAGCGCGACAGCGCAAAGCTGGAGAGCATTTTGAAGCAGCCCACAGATGCAATGACAGACGGAGGAATGACGCCCGTTGAGTTAAACGAGGAAGACCTTAAGAATTTGATTGCATTCCTTAAGGCTCTTAAGTGATTCGCGGGCAAACCGCATAAAGCGCCCGGCATTGTCGATTTTCCCTTATTGGTGCAACCCCCGGGCGAGCAGCTCGCCGCTCGAGTTGAAGCTCTCGATCAACCGACGTGTGGGGCACCCGAATTCATCTCCGCACTTTACATGCCACCCGTCGGGCGGGACAGGTTCCTCGCTCCCCTACAAAGAGAAAGCGGGCCGGGATGGTTACTGGGTTGGAGACGGCGGCGCGGGGGCCGGAGCGGGCGGCTTGGTGAAAGAGCGGAGGAGGGTGATCTTGGTGCCGGTGTCTTCCGTGGCGAGGGAGACGGCGCGAACCTGATCGCCGCGTTCGCCGACGAAGGCGATGTCATCATCGGAAATTTGGGAGTCACGGAGGGCTGGGGGAAGCTTCTTAGGGCCGCTGTCCTGGCGCGCGAATTCCGGGCTCAAGTGCTCGAGATACCAGTTGGCGACGAATTCGCGGGATGCGTTCGAGTGGTAAGTGCTGGCCATGACCTGGGGCCGATCGTCATCGAGAGGGACGTGCGCGTCCGCCGAGCCGCGAAGCACGAGCGCCGCGGCCGGATAAACGGGCAGGCCGGGGCCGACTTCCCTGGCCTTTTCAACGCGGAATTCGCCGAGCGGAGTGCGCACGGTGGTTTTGTCACTCCCGGCGCGGAGTCCGAGCGCATTGATCACGCGCGAGGTCATCAGCAAGGCGCCGCCAAGAAGAATAGAGAAGCCGCACGTCATGGCGAGCATCATGAAGAGAAGCGATTTGGAAGAAGAAGCTCCATCGGAAGCTGAACTGGACTTTGCCATAGCGTGTTTCTCTCCCCTCAGTACACGGTCGCGCCGTGCGCTCGATCATTTCACCGAACACGGCCGCGGAGACGCCGCACCAACCAACGGTGGCCATCAACTCGGCAATACGGGTACAAACCTGGACCCGGTGTATCGAAACCGGTTCGCCGTAATTTAACCGCTCACCCCAACTCTTGCTCTTCGCGCCGAAAGAACGCGGCCAACACGCCGTGTGCAACAGCCGACTGCGGCTTACTGGGTTGGCAGAAGAAGCTGCGTGAACCCTGTCGTGTTGACGTCGCGAAACATCGGCGTCCGCGGCGGCAAGAGCGTAGGATCCAGGAAGTTCACATCGAACTGGTAGCCGCGGGTAGGCGGGCTATAGTTGTTTCCCCCGGAATTGAACAGCCCGGTCGCCTGGCGGCTAAAGAACAAGCTGACGATGGAGCCCTCGTAGAACAGCGTTCCATTCCAACGTTCGAGAAAGCGCAGGAAATTGTGGACACCGCCGTCGGTACCGAAGTCCTGGCTGCCATCGATCCCGGCGTTATCCCAAGGAGGGATCTTGAACGAAACTTGCTTGCCGGCGACGACGGCCGTTCGGACGTAGGTCGTTGCCCCGGTGCGATTGAAGAGATTATTGAACGGGGATGCGAAGGAATTGACGTCGTTCCAGTTGACCGAGAGGATCGTGACGGCATCGGCGGCCACGGATGTGGCCACGCTGGGGTTCGCGAAGCCGCCGCCTGCGGAGTTCGCGTTGTAGTCGCCCTGGATGTACATCGGGTTTTCCGTGGAAATGGTCAGACCGCAAGAGACGGCGCCCGGGCACGCGGGCAAGGTAATGAGATTGCCATTCACGAGCTTGACGGCCCGGCGGAACAGGGCGTTTGTATTTTCGCGACCGTCGTTGTTCTGCTTCAGGAAGGATCTAGGCCATGGGCTGATGCCGCCTGACCCACCGGTGAGGCAGAGCGCGTCGGCTTGCACGGCGGCGTTGGGCAAATTCGAAAAGAGTGTGCTTGCCGTGGCGACACCGGTGCTGTTCACGAGACCGTTTGGAAATGTATTTTCGCCGTAGATGGCAAGCACACCGGAGCCAGCGGGATCTTCAGCCGATGGCCCCCCGGTGGCCGGGGCAGGCTCGATCGCGTTATCCGGGCAGCCCTTGGGGTCGCCTGAATTGACTAGGTCAAAGTAGCCATACTCCCCGGTTTCGCGCGTGGAGGGCGAAAGGGGGGGCCAGGAGCCGACCGCCGTCCCTGCGGGGAGATAGTTGCCGCGGCGGTCGGAGACATAGACCACGAAGTTATTTGGTGCCACCGCGGGATCCCGGGTGTTGAGGCCGGACGTACCGATGGTTCCACTGAACCATTTGGCGAGGTTCTTAACGTCGAGCTCGATGTAGTTCATGATGCCGCCCAGCGTAACCTGGTTGTTGAGGGCGGGCGCGGGCTGGCGATTGTACCCTTCGCGTGTGTCATAGAGGGCGTTCGGCCAATAGTCCGAAGGGTTCTGCGGGGCGAGCGTTGCGGTGACGCCACAGGGACCCGTAGCGCTAGCGTAATTCGACGGATTATCGCGAACTCGCTCAAGACGAATCACCGCGTTGGGGTGAGGGTCGAGACAGGCGGAAGGAGCGATTTGCGCCCCGGGCAGTCCGGGCAACTGGGGAGGCGTCAACGACACGGGATTCGGGTTACGTCCCGCGTAACCGAGGCTCAAGATTTCCTGGGTCACGTCGGTGTAGCTGCCACAGGGGCTGCCGTAGGAAGTCTGGGCGTCAATTTTGATGAAGCCGGTGATGATGGGTGTGTTGATAGGCTGCCAATAGCCGTCATTGGAATTATAGCCCGCCGCCACCGTAGCGCCGGCGGCGCCAGAGGCCGCCAGAGGCAATAGAGTTGTGCCAGCAGCAGTCATGGCCGTCTTCAGGGCCGTTGCACTAGCCGGCCAAATCGCGACGGGCACCGCGAGGTCCGCCAGGTTGAAGGGTGCGCCGGAGCTAACGCAGTCCAGACCGGTGATGTCCAACGCATTGTCGGAAAGCAGAACCCGCAAGCTGGCCTGGGAAAAATAACGCTCGCCGAGCACACCGGAATTTGTGGTCAGCTCGCTGGCCACGGGACGGCGGATCATATCAACGGGCTTGGAATTGCCGTTGCCAAGGAGCACGATCGTCAAGTCCAGTGGCTTCACTTGGCTACGAAGGTTGCCATTAAAAGAATCCGAGATGGACCCCCAGCTAGGGTTTGGTCCTGAACCCAAGCATGTACTTAGGCTTCCCTGGCGGAATCCAAGCGCTTGGAGCGAACCACCATTGGTGATCTCAACGCTGCCGGGATGACGACCGGCGGCGGATTCGGGGTTCGAATTCGAGAGACAGTCGCGGAGGATATCCTTGCTGGCCGTGACAGGGCTCCTCAACCACAATTGGATGGTTGGCGGATATGTTTGGGCGGGCGTGGCGCCTGCGGGTCCGCCGCTGTCGAGGAAAAGATTGCCGTTGGTGTGCACACGGCCGCCGAAGTCAAAATTGGGACCCGGAAAGAAACTCAGGTCGGTGTCCGAGAAAATGCCGAACTGGAAGAGCGGAATTCCAACAGTCTGGGTAGTCCGCACCAGTTTAGCTTCGCCACCGGTTGCAGTGCGGGCCGCGACAGTCAGCGTATAGGTCGTCTCCAGAGCACTCATTCCTTGAAACGCACTGGAGCCCGATCTGATCTGGGCGAACTGAGACAGGGGATTGCCGTTGCCGTCCTTGGGGTAGGTAATCGTATAGGTGCTATTGCCCAGTACATCGACGTAAGAAACTCCAGTGCTCGGAGGAAGAATCGGGGGCCTGGTTGCCAGGTCGTCAACCTGTTTTGCCGCTGGGGCATAGGTGGTGGCAAAGAGCGAGCCCAGATCCGCGGTGAGCTTTTCCATGCCCGATTCCGCACCATAGAAAGCTCTGCTCTGTTCGTTGTTCATTCCGGAGAGTCTTTGCCCTTCCGTGACCAGGAGCATGAAGCCCACCACCATGGCGGACATCAGCAGGAGCAGAAGGAGTGTGGTGATGAGCGCAATGCCTGATTGTTTTCGCATGGTTGTTTTAACCGGTCTCATCGGGAAGCTCCTCATTACTGATAGTTATTGAAATAGGCCATGCTGCGGAGCGCCACTTGGGTGGCCAGATTGGAACGAATATATTTGCCAGTGGCTGCCGCCATGGTCGCGGAACGCGCGCCCAGGTAAACGTTGACGGAGCGAATCTGGTTTTCGTTGTCGCCCCTGGGAGCTGGAATGGCCGGAACGAAGAATTGATTCACCGAGGGGGGCGTAGCGCTATCCGCAAAATTGTAAGAGAACTGGAGATTTTCGAGGGTCTCAGCGACCGGTTGTGGGGTGTTGAAATTCACCGCACGCATGAGCATGGGATGCTTGGGATCGGCGGCGGAGTCCAGAAAGTAGGTGATCATCCAGACGCGGGTACAGGAGGTGACAGGATAGTTGCCGTTAGGCACTGCTGGCAATCCTGGGTCCTGAAGGCTCAAAATCGTTCCGGAAGTTTCCGTTGTCGTGCGCCCGTTGAGGTTGAAGGCATCGCCAGCGTCAAATTTTACGATTTGGCCAGCGACCGAGCTGACGGTCTGCAGGATGCCATTGGGATTGTGAGCGTTGTACAGCATGAGCAGGTCACCGGGATTGACGGGAATGCCAGCCGCGCCCAGAGTCACGCAGCCTGGAGATGAACCAAAGTCGATTTGGGATCCATCCGCCAGGATTTTTCCCGTCGGACAGGCCGGGCCATTGATAGGCTTCTGATCAAGGGCGAGCGTGTTGTCGGCGTACAGGATGGTGATGATGTCCGATGCCGGACCAGAAGTCCCGTCGGGGCTCGTGACCGTAGGACCCAAACCGTTGCCGGGCTCGATGGCCGGGAGGATTACGTTGCATCCCACGTTGGCGGAGTTGGGGCCATCGAAGGTCAGGTTCAATACCGCGGGAGGACGATTGACCCGTCTGGCCTTGCTGTTGCAACCGGAGGCCGTGCTGTTTGGGATGGTAATGCCGCCAGTGGGAATACCGGTTCCCGTTTGAATGAGATCCTGGACGATCAGATTGAGTCCCGCACGCATGTTGTCGCTCATATCCGAAGCCTGCGTGACATTGGTGTTGGCCTTGGTGGAATCGCGAAACAACACGAAGGCTGCCGCGAGCGCAACCATCGTGACGGCCATTCCTATAAGTAATTCCACAAGCGTGAAACCGGGCCTCTTCTTCATGAGCTGCTCCTCAATCCACGATCACGAGAATCGCGCGATAAAGCTGACAAGGGTGTACTGCCGCGACATGGAACCTACGGTGTACGTTAGGGTGATGGTGATCTGCCGAAGACCCGATTCGCCGGTGACGTCCGCGATGTCGATCGTGCGCGACATGTTCCTCAGAGGCATCACCACGTCATCCGAGGTACCGAGAATCATGTCGGGGCCGGGGCCCACGATCACCACGTCCGGCGTTTTCGTGTCGTCGTCAGACGTGCCGTAGAGCCCATCGGGGCCGGCAGCGAGAAGCGGTTGCGGACCAACGAGAAATACACCGTCGCTCCCTCCGCCCGATCCGGTTACGTTGCGAATGTTTGTCCAGAGGAGCAAGTGGGAGTCACGCGCCGCGAAAATCGTCTCCACGGCTTCTTCGGCCTTCTTTTCGGCGATGTAATCCATCTGGGTCATGTTCGCCACCTGGATGCCCTGCGCGTAGACCGCGGCAAGGGACAAGATGCCGAAGGACAGAATCACGATGGCAATCATCGCTTCGAGCAGCGTGAATCCCGACTCTAGATTGCTGCGCCGTCTAGTTCGCGACATAGGCATCCCCCTTATTCCTGCCACTGGGTCCCATCCCAGTGGTATTCACGCACGCGCCCTGTAGCGCCAAGGACGGAGATGGCGCGGGCCGTCGAGGGCTTGCCCGGAATACCCATGAAGACCGTGCCGTTCACCAGCGTGTTTCCGCCGTCAATGAAAGCGCCGGTAGTAGAGAATTTCATAGTCGGTGGAGGACTGGAGCTGCCGCCGAAATAAATTGGTCCCGTGTTTCCAAAATTATAGGGTGCAGGAAGATCCGGTACCGTGCTGAAAACGGTGTACTGGGCACCGCCTTCGAAAGTCACGGTAGTCGGTAGAGGCGCCGTGCCGACGAGCCAGATCTCTGTGACGGTGAGCTGGTTCGTTCCTACAAATTGCACCTGGACCTCGCGGCGGTGGGAGATGGCCCGCTCGCGCGCCGAGCGCAACTGGTAGAGCAACTGGTCCATGGCCGAGTTGGCCTTGTAATTCGGCAGGACGGTGCTGTAGTTGAGCATCGTCATCCCCAGAATGATGGAAATGATGGCAAAGCCGACGAGGATCTCCATCAGGGAGAAGCCTCGTTGCGAGCGGTTCGAGTACTGTCTCATTCGCTAGCTCCATCGAAACTGCTAGGTCGAGCCCAACCTGGGGCACTCATAGAGAAGCACGTGCGCCGCCAACTGATTTTTGTAGGTAAGTTATTTAGATTGAAAGGATTAGATGGCTGGCGCTTAGGGTGCAAGTACTAAAGTACTGTAACGAAAGGTTACAAATTGCGCCCCAATGGTACTAGGCTTAGTGCCTGCAAAAGTAAATGATGATTATGAATACAAGAGTGTGGTGTCAACGCACAATCCCGACAATTGCCTGATGCAATTGGCTGGTCCTTGCACGACAAAACGGCGGTGATAGAGCAACAACGCACGCAGGCCGGCAAGCTCCTCGCCCCCGCCGGCCCTTCCCGGGCCACCGTGCAGACAACTGGGCACCACATTTCCGTGCCCAGTGTGTTGATTGCCAACCGTCGAATCCACGACCAACACTCTTCCATGAAGGTCGCCAATACCAAGGACCATGTCGCGGGTGAAATTCGCATCGTTTGAAAAAACAGAGGCGACGAGTGAACCTAATCCGCGGCGCGTGATGGCGATGAGACCTCTCGATTGCAGAACTCGAAAACGATGAATATCGACGAATTCGGAATAATACTGCATATTACTGTCAAATGAAACTATGTCCTTCTTCACTGTCGGGGGTAATGCGACTTCGAATGACACTGAAAACAAATGCTTTAGATACTATCTAGACTGCCCAGAACCCAAATGATGCGTGATGGAGGTTGGCTTAGTCATCTCCCTTGACTGCGCAGCACTCGCATGTATTATAATGCATACTCAGCTTGTGAAGGCATGAACACCAGCACCAATTCAAAGGTTGCTACTCCACACCCGGTTACACCCACTCCTGACGGTGATTTCCTGCTTTTTCTCGGCAAGCGCGTTCGCCAGCTACGCAGCCTCCGCGGGATGACACGCAAAACCGTGGCGCGGGAAGCGGATGTGTCTGAACGCCACCTGGCGCAGCTTGAGGCTGGAGAAGGAAATGTATCTATCGTCCTGCTGCGAAGGATCGCCAGCGCCCTGAATGTTTCTCTCGTTGAGTTGTTCGCGCCTGAAGTGGAAGAGCCGGGCGAAAAACATTTAATCCAGCGATTCCTCGAGCGCCTCCCAAATCATCGCCTGGAAGATGTCGTGTTCCGGCTGATGCGTGACTTCGGCCCCGAAGAAAAGGTGCGACGAATGCGCATCGCGTTGATTGGGCTGCGCGGAGCCGGTAAGACAACGCTGGGGTCCAAGTTGGCCGGCGAGAGCCAGGTGCCCTTCATCGAGATGGATCGCGAAATTGAGAAGGATACGGGAATGCCTCTCGCGGAAATCTTTGCGCTTTACGGGCAATCCGGTTATCGGGCGATCGAAAAGCGCACGCTGGAAAGAGTGCTGAATGAAAATGAACGCGCGGTGCTTTCGGTGGGAGGAGGCGTGGTGTCCGAAAAGGAGACTTTTGACTATCTCCTTTCGCATTGCTACACCGTGTGGATAAAGGCGCAGCCCGAGGAACACATGACGCGAGTGATGGCGCAGGGTGACTTTCGCGCCATGGCCGGGAACGACCAGGCGATGGAAGATTTGCGGCGGATACTTGAGGCTCGCGAGCCGCTCTACCGTCAAGCGGACATGGAACTGGACACTTCGGGCACCTCGGCGGAAGAAAGTTTTTCGAAACTGAAAACCACATTGCGGGCGAATTTGCAGTAGGAGGGTCTCGTGGACCTTGTCGCGACTCAAGAATCCCAGGGGAAGAAGGAAGCGGTGGACTTCCAAACCGATCCTTCGCGCTACAAACATTGGCGCCTCTCCTTCGATGGACCAGTAGCCACGCTGACGATGGATGTGGCCGAGGATGGTGGAATCCGGCCGGGCTACAAACTGAAATTGAATTCGTACGACCTCGGCGTGGATATCGAGCTGCACGATGCTTTGCAACGAATTCGATTCGAACATCCGGAGATTCGTTCGGTGGTCATTACCAGTGCGAAGAACCGCATTTTTTGCTCAGGCGCCAACATTTATATGCTGGGGCTGTCCTCGCACGCGTGGAAAGTGAATTTTTGCAAATTCACGAATGAAACCCGGAATGGGATCGAAGACGCGAGCGCACATTCCGGACTGAAGTTTCTTGCCGCTTGCAATGGAACGACGGCCGGAGGCGGTTACGAACTGGCGCTGGCTTGCGATGAAATCATTCTCGTGGATGACCGCTCTTCGGCAGTCAGTCTGCCAGAGCTTCCACTGCTGGGTGTGCTACCGGGAACGGGCGGACTGACGCGTGTGACGGACAAGCGCAACGTTCGCAGAGACCATGCCGACATGTTCTGCACAAATCCGGATGGCGTTCGCGGTCAAAGAGCAAAGGAGTGGCGGCTGGTCGATGAAGTGGTCAAGCCGCAGCAGTTTGCGGAGCACATTAAACAGCGCGCGTTGAAACTTGCCGGTGAGAGCGATCGCCCCGCCGAAGCAAAAGGTGTGGCCTTGACGCCGTTGAAGCGCACGATCGATGAACGTGGGCTGCACTACGGATTCGTCGATGTGCAATGGAATCGCGAAGCACGCACAGCAATGATCACGGTGCGCACGCCTGAGTCCGTTACCGAGGATAGCTTGGAAAAGGTTATTGCCGCGGGTGCGAATTGGTGGCCGCTACAAATGGCGCGGGAGCTGGATGACGCCATTCTAACTTTGCGTGCCAGCGAACTGGATTTGGGGCTATGGATTATCAAGACGGCTGGAAATCCCGGCGTCGTTCTCGCTATCGACGAATTCATTTTGAATCACCAGGGCAATTGGTTCGTCCGCGAGGTGCTGGGAATGCTGCGACGGACGTTTGCGCGGGTCGACGTCACGTCGCGTTCCATCTACGCAATCGTTGAGCCTGGGGCCTGCTTTGCCGGCACGCTGCTGGAATTGGCGCTTGCTGCCGACCGCATCTACATGCGCGATACCCAGGAAAACGGAAGTAGCGCAAGCATGACGCTTTCGAAAATGAACTTCGGGCCGCTGCCGATGGTGAACAGGATTTCGCGGATGGCGGCGCGATTCTACGGCGACGAGGCGCAATTGGAGGCGCTGCGCTGCGAGACTGGGAAAAAGCTTTCCGCGCGCGAGGCGCTCGAAGCGGGCCTGGTTACCGCCGCACCGGATGATCTCGACTGGGAAGACGAGATTCGCCAAGCCATTGAATCGCGTGCCGCGCAATCGCCCGATGCACTCACAGGGCTCGAAGCGAATCTACGCTTCGGACCAGGGGAGACGCTGGAGACGCGGATTTTTGGCCGGCTCTCCGCATGGCAAAACTGGATATTCATCCGTCCGAACGCCGTCGGTGCGAGCGGAGCACTCAAGGTGTACGGGACAGGAGCGCCAGTGAAATTCAACTGGGAAAGAGTTTAAGCGAAGGCATCGAGTCTGGAGTTCTCAAGGAGATCGCCATGATTAACTACACGGAAAAAATCCCCAACAACGTGGATTTGGGCAGAGACCGAGTCTTACAGCGCGCCCTCGAGCATTGGCAGCCCGCCTACATGGGCTGGTGGTATGACATGGGGCCGAACGAGAGCCACAACTACGAGGTGTACCTGCGAACGGCAACCAGCGTGGAACCCGACGGCTGGGCGCAGTTCGGCTATGTGAAGATGCCGGATTACCGCTGGGGCATCTTCCTGCAGCCGCGCGATGAGAAGCGCGAAGTGAATTTCGGTATTCACAAAGGACAATCGGCCTGGCAAGAGGTGCCGGGGGAGTATCGCTCAACTTTGCGGCGAGTGATCGTGACGCAAGGAGACACCGAGCCAGCTTCGGTGGAACAGCAACGGATGCTGGGGGCCTCTTGTCCGTCGATGTACGATCTGCGAAATATTTTCCAGGTGAACGTCGAAGAGGGGCGCCATCTATGGGCCATGGTGTACTTGCTGCATCGCTATTTCGGACGCGATGGCCGCGAGGAAGCTGAATCTTTGCTCGCGCGGCGATCAGGAGACGCCGATAACCCGCGCATCCTGGGTGCGTTCAACGAGCCAACGCCAGATTGGCTGGCGTTCTACATGTTCACGTTCTTCACCGACCGGGACGGTAAATTCCAACTCTGCGCCTTGGCGGAATCCGGCTTCGATCCGCTGGCGCGAACCTGCCGCTTCATGCTGACCGAGGAAGCGCACCATATGTTTGTCGGCGAGACGGGAATTAGCCGCATTATTCAGCGGACTTGCGAGGTGATGAAGGAACACAAGGTCGAAGACCCGCAGGATGTGCGGGCGCTCGGCGTGATTGATTTGCCGACGATACAGAGATACTTGAACTTTCACTACAGCGTGACGCTCGACCTTTACGGTTCGGATGTTTCTTCGAACGCCGCGAATTATTACACCAGCGGCCTCAAAGGGCGCTTCCGCGAAACCAAGCTGGAGGACGATCACGTGCTGGCCGACGCAGAGTATCCCGTCTCTGAAGTTGTGGGTGGAAAAATCATCACCAAAAACGTGCCGGCATTGACGGCGTTGAACGAACGCTTGCGCGATGACTACATCGAGGAGATTGCCGATGGAGTTGGCCGCTGGCAGCGGGTGATTGACAATGCCGGCATTCCATTCCGGTTGACCTTGCCGCACAAAGGCTTCCATCGCGAGATCGGCAATTTCACGGGGCATTTTATAAACCCGGATGGAGAAGTCTTGAGCGAAGAGGCGTGGAGGAATCACGAATTCGCGTGGCTCCCGAATGCCAAGGATTACGCCTACGTCCAGTCGCTGATGAGCGGGCGAGTCGTGGAGCCGGGCAAGTTTGCGAATTGGATTGCCCCGCCGGCGCGCGGGATTAACAATCAAGCATTAAACTTTGAATACGTTCGATTCAATTAGCGCGCCCGATTGCAGGCGCAAGCTTCGGCGAAGGGTGGCGATCTCTGGAACCGATTATCGACATTCACGTTCACATCATGCCGTATCACATGGTGAAACCGTCGGCGCTGGATTTGATCAAGCACGGTCGCAAGGACTTCGCGGATGTGCAACGATATTCGGCCGATCCAAGAGCATTTCTCGCCTTTCTGGACACTCTCGGAGTGGAACGCGCGGGGCTGATCAATTACGTCGCACCAAAGATTATCGGATTCACGCCGGAAGTAAATGACTGGAGCGCAAAGTACTGCAGCGCGGCTCCGGATCGCCTCATCGCGTTCGGAGGAGTGCTTCCTGGGACGGTGCCCGATCCGGGTGCGGAAGTGGACCGCCTCGCGAAGCTCGGGATTCGCGCCATTAAAATGCATCCCTCGCATCAGGTGCTATCCCCGAATGATTACATGGACGGCAATCGCGGCCTGGCTGCCGTTTACGAACGCGCGCAGGCGAACGGCATGCCGATCATGATTCATACGGGGACTTCGATTTTTCCCGGCGCGAGAAATCTGCATGCGCAACCGATGCTCTGCGATGATGTATCGATCGACTATCCGAACCTCGTGGTCATCCTCGCCCACGGTGGGAGACCGCTATGGATGAACGAGGCGTTTTTCCTCGTTCGCCGGCACAAAAACATGCATATGGATATCTCCGGGATCCCGCCACAGAAATTGATGGAATACTTTCCGCGAATCGAAGAGGTGGCAGAGAAAGTGCTGTGGGGCACCGACTGGCCCGGGCCGGGCGTTCCGGCGATCAAGGGGAACATTGAGAAGTTCAAGGCGCTGCCGATGGGGGCCGCGGCGAAGCGCAAGATTTTGTACGACAATGCGGCGCGGCTATTTCCGCGTTGAAATGCTTTCTTCGGCCAGCGGTTTTTAGTTTGCGGCAGCTGATTTCGTATCGCGGAATCCCAAAGTTTTTCACTGACTGAAAAAAATCAATGCCCTTCTACGACCAGGCCACGGAAACGGCGCCGCGTGAGCGGCTGCGAACGCTTCAGTTCCAGAAGTTGCAAAAACTTCTTCGCGAGATTTCGGGCCGCAACCGGTTCTACACCAAGAAATGGAAGGAAACGGGAATCGTCGCGGCAGAGATCCTGTCATTTCCCGACTTCCAGAAGCTCCCTTTTACTCACAAATCGGAACTTACGCGTGCGCAGGAAGAAGCGCCGCCATTTGGAACCAACGCGACTTTCTCCGTAGACGCCTACACGCGCGTTCATCAGACCTCCGGAACCACGGGCACACCGCTGCGCGTCGTGGATACTCCTGAAAGTTGGGAATGGTGGGGAGACTGCTGGGGACATGTCTTGAGGGCCGCGGGCGTGACCTCGGCAGATCGCGTATTTCTGGCATTTTCGTTCGGCCCTTTTATTGGCTTCTGGGCAACGGTCGAGGGGGCAAGGAAAATAGGAGCGATGGTGATTCCCGGCGGCGGCTGGGATTCCATCGAGCGCTTGCACATGATGCGTGACCTCGGAGCGACGGTGGTGTGCTGCACGCCAACGTACGCACTGCGGCTCGCGGAGGTGGCTCGCACGGAACATTTTGACATGGGCGCAATGCAGGTTCGCACGCTGATCCATGCAGGAGAGCCGGGGGCGAACGTAGCGCGGACGAAATCGCGCATTGAAAAAGAGTGGAGCGCGAAATGCTTCGATCACGCTGGCGCTTCCGAAGTGGGAGCGCATAGTTTCGAATGCGAGGTTCAGCCCGGAGGAATTCATCTCATCGAAAGTGAGTTTATTGCCGAGGTTCTCGACCCGCAATCGGGCGCAGAAGTGCCCGCTGGCGAAATTGGAGAACTGGTGATCACGAATTTAGGCCGCGCGGGATTTCCGGTGATCCGTTATCGGACCGGAGATCTGGTGCGATTGAACCTGGCTCCTTGCGCTTGCGGGCGCACTTTCGCGCGCTTCGACGGCGGATTGCTGGGCCGGAGCGACGACATGGTGACGATCCGGGGTGTAAACGTCTACCCGACGGCGATCGAGAACGTAATCCGCGAGTTTAGAAGCGTGGACGAGTTTCAGGTGACGGTAACAACATCGCATGAGATGCACCACCTCGAAGTGCAAATCGAAGTCGTGTCCGGCAACGATTCGGAACACGTGCGAACGCACGTCGAGCAGGCCATCTACCACGCGCTTTCGCTGCGTACGACGGTCAAAGTAGCCGAGCCGGGCACGCTCACCCATTTTGAGATGAAAGCCCGGCGCTTCCGGCGGCTCGACAGCACTTCAGAAAACCAATCAGGATAATCGGGTACATGCCGGCACACCCGGCCGGCAAAGAGTTTATTTTTGGCCAGCCACAATCTGAACAGCTGTTCCTTTACTGAACCATCGTTCAGAATCCTTTGACAGAGGTCGCCGGAAGATGGACACTAGAGAGGCCGTTCGATGCTGCAGCCTTTCCTCTCGTTCGAGTGCCGGAGAATGAAGTTGTCAAACCGCCAAGCCAAGACTCAGCGCAATGGCCACCCCAAGCGGCGCTATCTTGCGCGGCGTCTGGAAATCTTGCGCGCCGCGGGGAGAGAGTTTCGCTTACGCGGGTTTGCGGAGACCGGCATGCGGGATATTGCGGCGGCAGCGGCCCTTTCTCCTGCAAATCTTTACAACTACTTCCGGGGAAAACACGAAATCCTCTTTTTTTGTCAGGACAATTCTCTCGATCGGATGATCGCGGCGCTCGACAAGGCTCGCCGGATGAGAACCAGTGCCGCGACAAAGCTGCGCATGGTGATCGTTTCGCATTTGCGGTGCGTGCTCGACGAAGTCGAGGGTTCCGCCGCGCATCTTTTGACGACGGCGCTGCCGCCCCGCCAACAACGCTATTTGCTAACAAAACGCGACAAATATGAAGTAGGTGTGCGCAATTTGATCGTCGCGGGAGTGCGCTCGAGGGAATTTGCTCCCTGTGATGCGGCGCTTGCGGGGCGCGCCATCCTTGGAGGTCTGAACTGGAGCGTTCAGTGGTTCAACCCCGAGGGACCGTTACCCGCGGCGGAGATCGCGGAAAGATTTGCGGACTATCTGATCCGAGGCTTGCTGGCCAGACCAGATGCTCACAAGCGGCTTTCCTTTGGTAGGGAACCGCATCGCGCGGTCCGCGGGCCTGTTCTACGGGGCGAAAAAAAACGCGCATCGATTAGGTAACAATTTCGAGAGGTGCTTGATCGTGACCACACTGCCCACCGAATCGCAAAAATCGGCACAGATACGATTCACTTTGAACGGGGAAGAGACCGATGTCTCCTTCGCACCTTATAAGACTCTGCTGGAGGTACTGCGCGAAGATCTCGGTCACACGGGCACGAAGCACGGCTGTGAATTGGGAGAATGCGGGGCTTGCGCCGTTCTTCTGAACGGCAAGCCCGTGCTTTCCTGTCTCGTGCTGGCACTCGAGTGTGGTGGAACAAAAGTACTGACTGTGGAAGGCCTCGGAGAAGACGGAAACCTTCATCCCTTGCAGGATGCTTTTGCCGATCTCGGCGCGGCGCAGTGCG
>QHZB01000040.1 GCA_003224525.1 Acidobacteriota bacterium
TCCCGGTAATGCGATGGACTTCCTGGCTGCGGCTTGTGAAGAGCGGCGTGGTCGGAACGAGATTGAGTGTGGAGGTCTTCAGCGCGGTGTTGGAGTTCAGCCCCGTGGTGCTGAGATCGAATCGCACCAAGGAGCGCTGGTTTGCATTTTGCGCGGTATGCGCGGAAACCGTTGTCGCAGCACCGTTATTGGCCGCGGGAGCAGCCTGACTGACCGTTGCGTCTCGGGTCGACGTCACGGCAGTTTGTTCGTCCGAGAGGAGCGGCGTCGCCGGGCAGACCAGCAGCCACGCGAGAAACCCCCGGAGCATTATCCCGGGATAATTTCGCAATGGTTTGAATGCCGCCTTCATCGTTCTGCCTTTTCTTCCGCTTTGACTGCGGGCGCGGGCTGGCGGGGGATGAGGGTGAAGTCCGATTCGAACGCGAGGCGGTCATCCAGGAAAACACGCACGCGCCACGTCCCGGTGAGATTTCTCTGTGTGATATACGTTCCACCGACGGGCAGCACCGTCAGAACCGAGGAATCCCCCCGGCTTTTCATCAGCAGCGTGGGAATCCCTTCTGGATGAACTTTGTTGGCGTCCGCGATCAAGTGTGGCGCCGGTGGCGCGGGCGAGACTTCGTTCTTGAACGCGGGGCCCATGGCCGCAACCGGCGAAGCACTCCCAATCGAAAACCGCGTCTTTTTTAAGTAATAAATGCTGCCACCCGGCAAAAGAAATTCCACCGTCTGCACATGCTGCCCGCTCACACCGGGCCACACGACGAAAACAAACAGATCGCGCAGGTCAGCGATGCGAAATGTATCCTGCGTGGTCCGGCAGGAAGTATCCGGAGTTTCGCAATAGAAAATCTCCGGCCCGCGGGGACGGGGTTGCGGACGCCGCTCGCGTAGCCGCGCGTCGGAGCGGAGATCGTCCTTTTCCTCGTTGGGTTTGACAAACCGCTTCGAAGATTGGGCATCCGCTTCTCGGGAAACACACGAGAGCAGACCGAGAGAAGCGAAAATCAGAATAGCGAGACGAATTCGTCCCATATTGCCTCCGCAGACGAGCGCTACCAAGGGAATCTCCAGAGAATGACCCTGATTTCAAGCTAACGGGACCGGAGGGGGCTGTCCATAGACCTAACGGCTAGAGTTCCTAAGAAACACGGGTATCGATCTTGTGTCATGGCAGGGCGCTCGCCCGGAGAAATGGGGCGGTGATGGCAAGTCAAACCACGCGATGCTTTGTTCCTTCAGGCGAATAGGTCAGAATAAGACGCTAGCATTCCACAGCGGACGGGGTTTGCGCCCTCCGAGGTCATTCTGGGGAGAATTCGTCTTGCGTCTTTCCGTCATCGGTTGTGGGTACGTGGGTCTCGTCACCGGAGCTTGCCTCGCCGAAGCCGGACACGAGGTAATTTGCACGGACATCGATCGCGAGCGCATCGCCAAGCTCAAAGCCGGCGGCGTCCCGATCTACGAGCATCACCTCGACCAGATTCTCGCCTCCGCCCGGAAAGCTGGAAAGATCTCCTACACGGCCGACGCCGGTGAAGCCATCCGCGCCGCAGACGCCATCTTCATCTGTGTGGGTACCCCGCCGAAGGATTCCGGCGAGGCCGACCTTTCGGCCATCGACAACGTGGCCCGGCAAATCGCCGGGGAAGCGAAATCGTCCAAACTCGTCATCGAAAAAAGCACCGTACCCGCGCGCACCGGCCTCGAGCTCAGCCGCGCCCTTTCCGCCTATTCCAAAAATAGCAAAGTGAAATTCCGCGTCGTCTCCAATCCGGAATTTCTTCGCGAAGGCACCGCCGTCGCGGATTTTTTCCATCCGGACCGGATTGTTGTCGGCGTCGAGGATCCCTCCTCCGCCGCGGAGCTCCGCGAAATCTACCGCCCGATTCTCGAAAAAAGTTTCCGCTGCCCGGTGCACAACGGAACCTGCCCTCCGGGCCGCGAAGCCGAATTCCTCGTCACCACCATCAACAGCGCCGAGCTCATCAAGCACGCCTCCAATTCTTTCCTCGCGCTGAAAATCAGTTACGCCAACGTGATCGCCGATCTTTGCGAAAAAATAGGCGCAAACGTCGAGGAAGTGACCCATGCCATGGGACTCGACCCGCGCATTGGTGGACAGTTTCTAAAGGCCGGGCTTGGCTATGGAGGTTTCTGTTTCCCGAAGGACGTACAGGCTTTCATTCACTTGTCGGCTTCCGTGGGAGTGGACTTTGACATCCTGAAGGCTACCGAACGCGTCAATAAACAGCGCATCGACCGCTATTTTGAAAAAATCCGCCAGGCGTTGTGGGTAGTGAAAGGCAAGCGCGTCGCCGTTCTTGGACTGGCCTTCAAGGCCAACACCGACGACATTCGCTTCGCTCCGGCGCTGGAAGTAGTCAAGCGCCTGCTCGAGGAAGGCGCGGTCGTGCACGCCACGGACCCGGAAGCGATGCCACGCACCAAGGCGCTCTTTCCTCAGGTGCATTATCACGAGGACGCCTACCAGGCTTTCAAAGACGCCGATGCCGCGCTGGTTTGCACCGAATGGGATTCCTTCCGCAAGCTCGATTGGGATCGCGCTGGAAATCTGATGGCGCGCAAACTGGTGATCGACGGGCGAAATCTCTACACGCCGCAGGGCATGCGCGAAAAAGGCTTCGAGTACTACTCCTTCGGCAGAGAATAGTTCTCGCTTTTCAGATTCCAGTCTCCAAGGATGAGGTTTCTATTCCCTATTCCCTACGCACTCATTTTTTTATTGAAGACTTCCTTGAAATAAGCCAGCGTCATCTCCAGACCCTCTTCCAATCCAACCTTGGGCTCCCACTTCAGGATGCGCTTCGCTTTGGTAATGTCCGGGCAGCGGCGTCTCGGATCGTCCTGCGGCAGCGGTTCGAAGACGATAAGCGGCGCGTTATCAAAATGTTTGCGGATGCGCTCGGCGAACTCCAGAATCGTGATCTCCTGCGGGTTGCCGACGTTTGTCGGCAAATGCTCATTCGACATCATCAGCCGGTAGATCCCCTCGATCAGGTCGGCAACGTAACAGAAGCTGCGCGTCTGCTTTCCATCCCCATAAATCGTCAGCGGCTTGCCGATGAGCGCCTGATAAACAAAGTTTGGCAGCGCGCGGCCGTCATTCAGCCGCATCCGCGGCCCATAGGTATTGAAGATTCGCACGATATGCGTATCCACCTTGTGATAGCGGTGATACGCCATAGTCATCGCTTCGGAAAAGCGCTTCGCTTCGTCGTAGACGCCGCGCGGGCCAATGGGATTGACGTGTCCCCAGTAGTCTTCGTGCTGCGGCGAAACTTCCGGATCACCGTAACATTCGCTCGTGGAGGCCAGAAAAAACTTGGCGTCCTTCGCTAGCGCCAGTTCCAAAGCGTTCTGCGTGCCGACGGAGCCCACCATCATTGTGGCGATGGGGTGCCTCAAATAGGCGGGAGGACTCGCCGGCGAGGCAAAGTGCAGCACGTAACCAACTTTTCCCGCAACTTTCAGCGGCTTGCACACGTCCGCCTTCTGGAACTTGAACTTTCTATTCTTCGCCAGGTGGCTCAGGTTGCCCTTCGCGCCGGTGATGAAATTGTCCACCGCCAGCACGTCCCACCCCTCGGCGAGCAGCCTGTCGCAAAGATGCGACCCCAGAAACCCCGCCCCGCCGGTCACCACAGCACGCATTCACGCTCCTCCATAAAATCAGTGGGACAGTGTAACGTGACCGCTCGGGAACATCCAAATGTCTGAACCTCGGGCAGTGGTTCGTCTCCGCTGTCCGATTACGTCCAAGTGGCGCTGGCTGTCGCATGCCAAACTTCCCCGAACCCGTCTGTGGACAGCGATGAGCAGTTTGTCGGCAATGCCGACCACCAGACCGTTGGGTAAATTGGGTCCTGAACCGCGCCCGAGCGCAATCCTCCTCCTTCAGGAGGGAGGTAAGCGAGTGGCACTTTGCTGTTGACACCCGTATCGTTGTGTAGTATAGGGTCATACATGAGAATGCTGATTTTAAGCATCCGGCTAAGAGCTGAGCAACTCCAAGGCTTAGAGAAGTTTGCTAAGGAGCGTCATCTCTCTGTTGGGTGGTGCATCCGAGCAGCCGTAGATGCGTGGTTAAAAAAGAATGCAAAGAACATTTAAGTATCGGCTCTATCCCAACCGCAAGCAGCGGGAGACTCTATCCGCGCAGTTAGACCTGTGCCGAGAGTTGTACAACGCCGCTTTGCAGGAACGGATTGCGTCGTATAAGACGACAGGGAAGGGTGTTACTTGGTTAGAGCAGCAAGCCCAGCTGCCCTCCATCAAGGAAGTGCGCCCGGAGTTCAAGAGTGTTCACGCGCATACGTTGCAGGCGGTACTGATTCGTCTCCACCGCTCCTTTCAGAACTTCTTTCGTCGCGTCAAGAACAACGAGGGATCCTTGCGTACAAGGCTGAGAGTGCCGGTCGCAAGCTATGCGCTGTAGATCCCCGCTATAAAGGGCTTCCCCTATTTAAGGATTGTCCGAGTACAGCGGGATTCGAGCCGAACCGACGCTGGAAGTATTCGTAACTAACGATCGCCATAATCGGCAGGCGCTGAGGGGGCGTTGCCGATGGGGTTCCTGGCGCAGGCGGAGGCGGTTGCGGTTGGCCGTCCTCGTCGGAGAAATCACGACCAAACGCGATCCTGGCCCCTACAAGCTGGAAGTAGTTCGTCGTCACGAAGCCCATGTGGACCTGCTCCGGCATGCCGTCATCGTCGGTCAACGTGAAGGAGAACGTGTAGACGCCCGCGAGGCCTTGGAATTCGTCCTTCGTGGCTTCGCGCAGATCGATAAAATTTGCGTTGGAAAAGGGGAAGTCCTTGACGCCGCGATTGCGCATGTCCGTGGGGATGATGACGAGCTGATCGGGATTTTGATATGGAAGCCGGACGCAGCAGCACGGCATTGGTGACGCTGAAGATGGCCGTGCTCGCGCCGACGCCCAGGGCGATGGTTACCGCGGCAGTGAGCGCAAAGATGGGACTTTTTCGTTGCGTTCGGCCGGCGAATGCCAGATCGCGTAACGGCATCCTTCCACCTCATTCACGGGCAGTTGCCGCGCTAAGAATACTACCTCCGTTGTCGCCAATCGGCTTTGAGTTTCTTCGCAAACGTCTTTTGTCGGGATGCGGCTTGCGCGTTTTTTCTAGGCATTAGCCCGAGCATCGGGTTGCCCTAGCCGTTGCAGCACGGTGAAAAACGACTCCCCGAGGCGTCAATAGAACAGCACCAGCGGAATTGTGCCGGCCAGCGGGCGGGCGTTCACAAGTTTGCTGGATTTGGGAACCCGCAGCAACTGAGCTGCGTAAGTGTATGGAGAGGTGTTCCATGCAAAATTTGCCCGGCAATTTCCACTACGCCCTGCGACAGTTCCGTTTGTCGCCTGTTTTTACCGCTGCGGCGGTACTAACGCTGGCCTTGGGAATAGGCGGGACCACGGCAATATTTACGTTGATCCACGCGGTGATGCTCCGTTCCTTGCCGGTTTCCGATCCCGGCAGGCTCTACCGCGTCGGCGAAGGCGACGAATGCTGCGTGGAAGGGGGTCCCCAGGACCGCTGGGGCATGTTTTCCTTTCCCCTGTACGAGCGGCTGAAGGCAGAAACGCCGGAATTTGAGGAAGTTACCGCCTTCCAAGCCGGGCGTGCCCGCCTCAGCGTGCGCCGTCAAGGCATCGAGTCTACTGCCCGGCCCCTGCGCTCGGAGTACGTCACCGGCACCTATTTCTCAACCCTTGGAGTC
>QHZB01000041.1 GCA_003224525.1 Acidobacteriota bacterium
CTGCACTGGAATTCCAATCGAAAGCTTGTTATCTCCCAGGGCGTATTTTACGGTGATCAAGCCGATTCCTGGAGCGACCGCCGTCACCATTCCAGACGCGTCCACTGTCGCAACTTCGGTGTTGGCGGATGAGAAGCTAATGTGCGACGACGAGGTAGCGCGATATGTAGTGCCATCCGAATAGTCAGCAAGCACTTCCAAATGAATTTGTTCTCCTGGAGTATCGAGTTCGATTCCCGAGAACGATGCAGACATGCTTACGGGAAAATCCTGTCTTTCCACATCAATCTCGACCGAAGCGATTATCCGCTCCTTACCTGACTCTGGCGTGCCTCCGACGGTCAGCATATACCTTCCCAAATCGATATCCTTCGGTATGGGGACGGAAAGTTCACCCGGAAGCGGCGAGATAATTCCGGCAAATCCGATCGGGTCTCGGCCGATCAGAGCTACTTCCGGAAATAAAGCGGGCGTTGGAGAAGTGACCGTCACGGTCAGCGTTTGGCCCGGATTCACAATGCTTCCTGCAGAGGGCTCTGTGATTTGGAGCACTGGTCTGGCTTGCGGAACCGCAGCGATAGTTGCCGGTAGGAGAATTGTTAGGGCAATTCCGGCCAAAACGACCCATACTCCGTTCAGCTTGGCGAGCATTCCAAGCCAGAGTATCGCACTTCCGCAATTAGTTTCGTAGTAGCCCAACGAGCTTAGCCCTCTGCTATTGAAATCCACATGATGGACGGTTACGGAGTGTGGGTGCCCGCCGCCGCTTTCGCCGCGGACTGAGTGAGCCAGGTTTCGAAACGCGTCTCGCCGAGCCGAGCGCCATCGTCGGGAACGAGCGTCTTCTCGCTCACCTCGATACCGTAGTAGCGCGCCTTCGGGTCTGTGACAACCTCGCGCGGATCCTTGTGTGCGGCCAAACTTTTCCGGACGAGTTCATCGAGACGAAACTTTTCCGGCCCCCCTACTTCAACGGTGCCATTCACTGGTGAGCCCGTCGCGATCCGGCCTACCGCGCTGGCAACATCGTCAGCCGCCATCGGCTGGATGAGCGCAGTTGGCAGGCGAACTTTGTTGTCTTCGGTGGAAAGATCGGCGATGGCTTTGACGAATTCGAAGAACTGCGTCGCACGGATAATTGTGTAGGGAATCGAGGAGGCTTTGATCAAGTTCTCCTGGGCCATTTTTGCGCGGAAGAAACCGCTTGCGAGCATACGTTCCGTTCCAACGACTGACAACGCAACATGATGTCCTACGCCTGCGGCCCCTTCAGAGGCGAGTTGGTTACGGGTTGATGTTTCGAAGAAGTTCATCACCGCCGCGTCCTCCCAGGAAGGTGAGTTCGTTACATCAACGACCACCGACGCACCCTTCAGCGCTTCGGCCAGTCCCTCGCCGGTGAGAGTGTTGACACCCGATTTCGGTGATGCCGCCACCGCCTCGTGTCCCTGCTCACGAAGCTTCGGGACGAGTTTTGATCCGATGAGTCCAGTGCCGCCGATCACCACGATTTTCATGATTGCCACCTCCATTTTCTTCCGTGTACCTCCATGCGTGTCCTCTGTCAAGAGAACGAATACGGTTCCTTAAAGTCCCGGTAAGTCCGCCTAACCGGAGAATTCAAATGGACGGTTTCCACGTTCGGGACTTGAGCCGGAACACTTACGCTGTTGACCTCAACCGACGGAAGCAGTTTCGAGGAAGTGCCACAACCTTCTTGACGGCTTGTCGCGCGTTTTTTACTCGAATCACGAGGTCGTAGGCGCGACCCGGATAAACTTGAACGAAATTACACCGGTGATGCCAGTAAGCTGCATCCCCACCGAAGGTAAGGACCCAGTTCTCCTCTCCGTTGGATGGCGCGGGACTACCCTCGGCACGACAGGCAAGATGCCCTTTGTCATCGGTCAGCAGAGCTTCGATATTTACTTGCAGATTTGTCAGCGGCACGCTGTCTGCCCACGTGTCGACTCGTACGTTTTTCACGTACAGCATCAATGTCATTTCTTCGTTAGGCAGACCTCGAAAATGGAAATGATATTCGCCAGTTTGGCTAAGCTGAATATCAGAGAAAGTGACAAGGTAGCGCGGATAGCTAAAGAAGCCCCTGTCCGACAATTTACCATCGCCTTGGTAGCGAAGAGGAACCCACGGACTCCACGCGCCGAGAGCGAGCAATGCGAGAGCCACGATGACAACTGTTGAGAGAAGCTTCTTTCGCGACACGAGGAACATCTTAGTGCCGCCGAAACTCCCGCAGCAATTCAAATGCCTGATTAGTCGCCTAATCGGAAAGGTGGAAGCTAGTACTCGCAGCTTCGCTTTACGCCCGGCGCAGCAAATGCCATTCATGTTGATTCGGGAAACTTCTGTGTTCACGGGCGGGAGCCTCCGGGAATAAAATGACAACCCTAGAAATCAGCAATGCACACCGAGATTGGGAGTTCACAAAATGCCCTCGGGGGACGCACAGAGAACGTGGTTTCCAGAAATGGTCGGGCGCTTACGGTCGAACTGGCACGAAGGGATGTCAATGCCCGCCCTCATCAGCCTTCGAGACGAGCTTGATGAAATGCTTCATTGCATTCGAGCCAGCCGGAACGTCCGAACACCGATTATTACTTGCCGCAAGTGTGGGATGACAGCGCCAGCAGCGCCGCCCCATGTTAGCGTGCGCGCTTTGATTCTGGCTCTGTGCCGATTCGAAATCACCTCTAAGGATAGAGCCCGCGTACTGGAAAAGGAGTGGGTCGCATACCGTAAGCATCGCCGACTGACACGCGAGGGAAAAGTCGTAGCAGAGATGCCGGAGGTTTGTCTGCATTGAGACTCACTCAAGGGACCCCAGAGAGGCTGCGCCGGGCATGCTAAACACTGGGGAGATAGGTCGTCGAGCCATGGAGGCAGATCAGAGTGAGGGCGAATGCTCACCAAGGTCCAAAGACCTGGTTGTTTTCGAGATCCTCCGTGATTCTAAGTGCATGGGTTGTGGCAAGGTGATTTGGAAGGGTGAGTTCCTCTTCCTGGACGGGGAACAAGCACTATGCCTGAGCTGTGCTGATTTCGATCATCTGGAGTACCTCCCCAGAGGTGATGCCGCCCTTACGCGTCGCGCCAAAAAGTACAGCCGTCTTTCGGCGGTCGTTGTTCGCTTTAGCCGGTCCCGTGGCCGTTACGAACGCCAGGGTGTCTTGGTCGAGGTATCTGCGCTTGAGCGCGCAGAAGAAGAATGCCAAGCCGATGCTCAACAGCGCGCGGCACGGTGCAGGCGGGACGATGTGCGCCGTAGGGAACAGGACCGCGACCTTGTGGCACGGATGACGCAAGCCATTCTGGAGCTGTTCCCGGGCTGCCCCCGGGAAGAGGCACGAGCTATCGCGGCGCATACCGCGGCGCGGGGAAGCGGTCGAGTGGGACGCACTTCTGCGGGCAGAACGCTTGAACCGGAGGCCCTCACCGCCGCCGTTGTCGCGGCGATTCGTCACAATCACACACGTTACGATCAGCTACTCATGCGTGGGTGGAGCCGAATCGATGCCCGAGACGTTGTTCGCGATGTCATTGAGCGAATAATCGAATCCTGGCGTTCTCCGCCTGGTCGCCGCTAGTCGAGGACCATCAAACTATCCAATTATCCAGCCGCCGATCCTTTTCGGCTACGCAACGTCCTGTACAGCCGGTTAAGAATCGGAACTCTGCCGGGGAAGTACTGGGAGGAAGATGTACGATTAGGCGACTTACCCGGGGCTTAGCCTATGGGCCGAGCGGTTCCCCTCCCGCTTGCCGGTTCAGTTCTTGGCCCTGGTCCATTTGCTGGGCCTGCCCGAAAGCCTAAAGTTGCATTTCTGTTTGGTCTAGTATTTCGTCCGCACATACGCGCCGTATCGCCCGTAACAAGGGGATCCCCGGCGATTCTTGTGCGGATTGAGCGAGCCATCCATTCTTTTCTTATTGAATGTCCGTCCGCAGACAGTGCATCGATACACATAGGTCGGCCCTTGATGTCTGGTTCTGGCCGCGATGCGAATCCGTGGCAAGCGCGGCATCGCCGTTGAAGGCGCAACCGTAAGCGGGCCCGTCGAAGTCAATTCGACCGCGTAACGCGGCGCGAAAACCTGCGAAGTCACAGTCGCTGCTTGTATTCGGTCTACCCGGTACGACCTATACTCGCCTGAATCACTGCGTAGCGCGCCCAGCACGTAGTTTCCTTCGGCTGTTTGCCGCAACGAATACGGCTCTATGCGGCGAACACTGCCGTCGTAGGCAAGATCGACACAGAGATAGTTCGCCGCTGCGAAGCGAATGATCTCAAGGTCGGAACGTGAGCGAAGCGGAATATTCATCGGCAAGAGGCGTGTGCGTACGGGCACTTCGCCGATGCCGCGCTGGATGAATGCGCGTTGCGGGACCGGAGCGCCGCTCATCATCCAGTTGAAAATCTCTGGCAGTGCATCCCAGAAGTCATTCAGTGGCGGGAGTACAGGAAGTTGGTGGGACAACATGTCCGACCACATTCCTTCGAGAGCAGGGCGATGTGGCACGAGCACCTGAAACGTGGGAACCGCAATCGCTTTGTAAGCACATTTTTGCCGAAGCACGTCAAGCAGCACTGTGGCGCTCGGCCGGCTATCCGTATGGCGATAGAGGTTCACGACATCGTACAAGTCACGTGGTCGCGTCCGTTCTCCGAGCGCACGCAGTTTTTCGCCGAACGCTTCTTCGTAGGCATAGCAATTTGCCCATATGCCTCCTTCTGGGCGGTCGCTATACGGATGAAAGACTTCCCGCCGGACAGATGGGAGGATCAGCCTCTCGTCAGCTGTCAGGTCGAGCTTGATTTTCGGCCAACGCCAGAAGTCGGTGACACCGGCCCGCGGTATGCGATTTTGCCTTGGCAATTAGGGTGTCCGCGAGGATTGTCGTAGATGTCGAATTCAAGCTGGTCGGCGGGAATATTGAGGCCAGACTGGTCCGTCACCCATGCGGCGACTTCCTCAAAGACTGTCCGTAAGAACTCCTCGTCGATGTGCACTTCATTGCGGAGCGTAAAATCCAGGTCTTCAGAAAAGCGATACGTCTCGAAATAACACTTTTTGAGGCAGGTGCCACCCTTGAATACCCAAGTCTCCGCAAGTTCTTCATGTGCATAAATGCCGCCAAGTATCCATCCTAGAACGTAGTCCTTCTCGACTACGTTGGGCAGCAGCGAAAACGAGGATGCGGCTTCAAGGATTTCGCGCTTATCGATCATGGGGCCGCGTGTTTCGTCGCGGACGGCAGCCAGAGCCGCCAAGAGGTGACAAGTTTTTTCGGAGCAAGTGTGGGATCAAAACGGGCGTATCCCTGTGTCAAGCGTGAGCGACACGCGGCGGCTAGTTTGTCGTCGTGCAACCGCGCTTCCGCGAGATATCCGAGACGTTTGAAAACGACGCCGTTATCAAACTCCTCTGCGTAGTGAATCAAGAGCTCGCGGTCTGCTTTCTTAGTGTTGAAATACGCCGCTAGGCTATCCGCTACATGGTCGATGCCACCGCCCACCTCGGGTGCAGCAATCATGTCAATTAAGGTTCGCGGCGGGTCCGATATAGAGACTTTGACGGAACCGCGCCACAGCGTTTTCAATCCAAAGAGACTTTTGGGTTTGACTCTGCGTAGTACGAAAACCGCCCCTTGGGCTACCACGCGTCGTTGAGTGGCACGCCGCGCAGTGAAGACTAGGGTCTCGTTAAAGAGTTGCTCGGTCAGTTCCCAATGATGAGCGGCCGTCCAACCGCCGACGTAGCATGGATTGAAAAGGGTTGGTGCGAGGACCCATGGATCTGCGAGCACTTGTTCGCTGCCGGCTAAATCCAAGGGGACCGGAATATAAAGTCCGTGTCCTATGCGTCGTAACCAGCCCTGCTGTTTCCATCGTGATAGAAGCTTGGCAGCGGCACGTCGCTCGATGCTGAGTGTCTTCGATACAGTATCAACAGACACCACTTCATTGGCGGCGCGGAGCACCGCAGCGAGTCGTGCTCGATGGGCTGGAAGTGGCTGTCCCTCATGCCTCATAGCTATACTAGAATAGCGTAAGTTCGCATTTTATGGGAACTTTACGTATCACTACATAGCCAGCGCTCACGGCCGGCGAGCTGCCGCGCTGGGCAGGGCCATGATCATGAATTTTCCAACCCACAATCCAACCCACAATGTGAGTGGTCTTGTATGACTTACGCTGCGTTTGGCAGTCCCCGCGGTTCCTCTAAGTTGTAAAACCTAACCACGCTACCCTGATAAGGGCGAGGTCGGTGGTTCAAGTCCACCCAGGCCCACCATCAATCCCCAGTAAATATGCGATTATTCTCACCGTGCCCTCATAAAGGTAGACAGCGATGATGGCTCACCCGAGCGAATCTGACCCCAAGCTCATGGATCTTCAAGCGGTTCTTGCTGAGGTGCAGCGCTTGCTTGAGCATCAAGCTCCCAAAGAACCTTCGATCAACGGAGAAATATGAGGAGACGGACCAGGCGCCCGGCGGTTCTGCATCTGCGGAAGCTGAAAGCAGGACCTGGGACAAATGTCCCTTCACTCAGCCGGGCTAGGCTGATGCAACTGATTGAAGAAGCGGTGTTGGATGCTTACACCGAAGAAGATCAAGCAGTTGGGTTCCTCACGATGATTGAGGAGCATCTGGCGTTGCCGTTCTCTGTAAAGATCCTTGGCGTCGATGCCGACGTGGAGAAGGTGGTCGACATGACGCTAGATGGCCAAATTGTTGCCATTTGCCGCCGAGGCAAAACGCGGCAGAAGATCCCAATCCTGGACTTGCCTTTGCCAACGCCGACTCCGGCAGGCGTGGAATGGATTGCAGCTTATCGCCGCTGGTGCCGAGGTTCCTGGTGAGCGAATACCAGTACTACGATTTCCGTGCCCTCGACCGCCCGCTGACGAGAAACGAGATGGCCGCACTGCGTTCCATCTCCACGCGGGCAGCAATTACCGCCACGAGCTTCACGAACCACTACGAATGGGGTGACCTCAAAGCCAATCCGAGCAAACTTTTGGAGACGTATTTCGACGCTTATGTCTACGTCGCGAATTGGGGAACGCGTGAGTTTCATATTCGGCTTCCGCAGGGATCGATCGACTATAGGTTGCTCAAGGCCATGGTGCTAGGCGAGTCCCTGCGGGTACGAAAAACCGGGACATTCGTGATCGTTGAATTTCGATTCGAGTCGGAGTGGGATGGCGAGGACGACGGGACCCGATGGATGGCCTCCTTGATGCCCCTGCGCTCAGATTTGCTTGGCGGCGACTACCGGTGCCTTTATCTCGGCTGGCTTCGCTCTGCACAGGATGGCGGACTTGATGAAGATAAACTGGAACCGCCCGTTCCGGCAGGCTTGGAAGAACTATCCGGTCCGCTACATGCGCTGATCGAATTCCTCGAAATCGACGAGGACCTCCTCGAGGTTGCAGCACAGGCTTCAAAACCTCTCACCGCCGGAGCGAGTCGCAGAGAGCTGTGCACGTGGATTCGGCGTCTGCCGGAAAAGGATAAGACCGAGTTGCTGATCACTGCGGCCGTGAATCAGGACGAGCGCTGGCGAAACGACCTAGTGCGGCGTTTTCGACGTACGAATCTGCGGCAGACTTCCGACGTGGTCGCTGTGAGCGAACGGCGTAAGGTAGGCGATCTCCTGTCAGCGGCTCAGACGCGCGCGAAGAGCTCTACTGGCAAGCTCTATCGGCGGGTGAAGAAGGGTCCTTCCGGGGCGGCGTGACCCGACTCGACAGTCGATGGCGCCTCGGGGCTGAATGTGGTTAGAATAAACGTATGCAAAATTGGCGCGAGCGAGTCAGCGTAAATCCCGCCGTCTGCCACGGCCGAGCGTGCATCCGCGGCACACGTGTCTTAGTGTCCGTCATAGTGGATAACGTTGCGGCTGGTGTACCGCGCGAAGAGATATTGCGGAGCTACCCGGCGTTAACAGACCCAGATATCGATGCGGCATTGGCGTACGCGGCTGAGTTGACCCGCGAGGGCACTGTGGATTTGCCGCTGGAAATCAAAGCTTGAAATTTAAAGTCGACGAAAATCTTCCAACAGAATACGCGCCGATCCTTCGCGAGGCAGGCTTCGAAGCAGCTACGGTCTCCGGCGAGAAACTCTCAGGTGCTGGCGATTCGGTCCTCTCCGAGCGTTGCCGCGCGGAAGATCGTGTGTTGATAACGCTGGACCTGGACTTCGCGAATGTCCAAGCATACCCTCCAAAATCCCATCCTGGAATCGTGGTCTTTCGCTCTAAGTCCCAAGACAAGCCAACGCTTGTTGCTCTTTTGAAGCGACTCGTCCCCGCGTTGCTGCAACTTTCACCAAAGCATCAGCTTTGGATTGTCGAGCCGGACCGCATCCGATATCGCGAAGAATGATACTTCGGGAGCATCGACCGCAATACTGATAAGGGCGAGGTCGGTGGTTCAAGTCCACCCAGGCCCACCATCAAATCACCAGTAAATACGCGGCTATTCGCACCTTTCCCCTTTCGAGTGGTCACCCTCGAAAAACCGTTTTGCCAACTATTTGCCAACTTTCCGGGCAAATCAAACCCCGCCGCCATCTAGGGCACTGCTGGCGGCACAAGCCCTCTAACGGGATAGGTGAGCTTGGGCTCTCCGAAGTGGTCCAAGAGATCCATTGGCTTGATAGGACTAGCACGTAGAGACAAGACAAGATGTGAACGAGGATTTCCATCTGAAACCTGTGTTCCGTGCCCATTTTCGACCGCAAGACTGCGTTGGAGGAGTTTGCAAAACCCGAGGAGGGGCCAGGTGTGGTACGCAAAAATTCCGTCCAGCGGTTTTCAACGCCCATGTAACATTGCATTAGGATCGCTTGGTTAGGCCAGTCTCAGTTCATCTTCTTGAAATTCGTTAATTTCAAAACATATTAGCGTCGGATAGCATTTTCGGTAAGGTAAGGACAATATCCTGCTTGCCCTCCCCGTAGAGCGCGTCTGTAGCGCGTCTCAATTGACCCAACCTCAAAACGTGTATATAATGGCCATATACATGGACCTATGGATGGAATGCACTGGGTTCAACTGGGATGAAGGTAATGTCAATAAGAATTGGGAGAAGCATGGCGTTGCAGATTTCGAGTGCGAGGAGGTTTTCTTTAATCAACCGCTCATTGTTCGACATGATCCGAAGCATTCGCAACATGAAGCTCGCTTCTACGCACTCGGCCGCACTGACTCAAACAGGCTCTTGTTTGTGGCTTTCACAGTGCGGCGCAAGCTGATCCGGGTTATCTCGGCTCGAGAGATGACCCGCAGAGAACGGAGAGTTTATGAAGCCTATGATGAACAAGAAAAGCCTGAAAACCCTTCCTACATTTAGGTCTGAAGAGGAGGAAAGGAATTTCTGGGCGCGCAAGGATTCGGCCGACTATATAGATTGGACGAAGGCAAAACGCGTGGTATTTCCGAACCTGACGCCCTCCGTTCGGACGATCTCGTTGCGCCTACCGGTTACGATCATTGCGCGCTTGAAACAGTTGGCCAACAAACGCGATATGCCTTACCAATCCTTGCTCAAGATGTTTCTTGCCGAGCGTCTGAATGAGGAAGTGGCCGAACAAGGCCGCCGCTGACGATTCGGGCCCTGCACTCAAGGACGGCTGGATACTCCCTCAGCGCACAACGCCACACAGGCGTTCTAGCAGAGAGCCCTCAATGGTACGGGCGGTGGGGAATCCAATGATGCGGACAAACATATGGCGAAGGTCCCAATCCTGATAAGGGCGAGGTCGGTGGTTCAAGTCCACCCAGGCCCACCATTCAAATCACCAATAAATACGCGGTGATCTGCACTTTCTCCTCATCTTGGGAATTGTCATAAAAATCCATTTTGCCAAAAATTTGCCAAATCTCGCTTTGACCAAGTCGGCCAATGTCCGGGGCGTTCCGACGCGGCGGTCGCCTCTGAACTGCGAAAGCGCAAGGGACGTGGCTCCTCGGTTTCACCCGACTTGTTGACGCACTTTCTCGTCGCTACGTTAATCTCTGTAATGACGTGGTGGCTGAACGCGAGGAATCCGATGCCACCGCGAGAGATCGATCAGCACGACGCCCGCACGGCCGCCGTCACACCGAATCGCTTCAACGCAGGCAGCGATGCCAGGTCGCCCGCGCGTACTGCAACCCCCAAACGGTCGAGTAATGCCGCAACGTCCAGCGGTTTGCCGTTTTCGACCACGAACGAGAACACCGATATCCGCTCGCTCGCTTTCGTTGGGCCGAGGATTCGTGGTCGCTTTATCTTCGATAGGCTCGCCAACGCGTATTCGGTCATCTCCTGCTCCCGTCTCCACAATTCCTTACGCCCCAAAGACTCGAGGAACCGAACCGCCGCAGCTAGCCCGACCGCCCTCGCTACGTTCGGGGTTCCTGCTTCAAATTTGAGTGCGCCTTCCGCGAAGCGTGTCGGAGCGGACTCCAGCTCTACTTCATGCACCATATTGCTTCCCGCCTGAAACGGAGGCATCGCATCGAGAAGCTCGCGTCGCGCCCACAGGGCACCGATGCCCATCGGACCGCACATCTTGTGTCCTGAAAGCGTCAGAAAATCACAGCCGATCTCGCGGACATCCACGGAGAAATGTGGAACGGACTGAGCCGCGTCGACGAGAACCACTGCCCCAGCGCGATGCACCCGCTCACAGATTTCCTTCGCCGGGTTGATCGCGCCAAGGACATTCGAAACGTGCGGAAACGTCACCATCTTCGTTCGCTTCGAAAGGAGCGTGTCCAACCGGGCGAGCCGCAGATGTCCGTCGTCGCTGACATCCCAAATACGGAGCGTCGCTCCCGTGCGCCGCACCGCCAGCTGCCACGGAACTAAACTCGAATAGTGGTCGGATACCGTGATCAGAATTTCGTCGCGGCGACCGAGGTTCACGCCACCCCAGGACGATGCCACGAGATTGATCGCTTCCGTCGCCCCTCGAGTGAATACGATCTCGCCCGACCCGCGTGCGTTAAGGAACCGGGCCACGGTCGCTCTGGCTTCGTCGTACAGAGATGCCGAGTGGCGCGCCAGGGCGTGCAGCGACGTGGAAGGGTTCGCGTTTTCGTGTAGGTAAAAGGTATCCAACGTATCAAGGACCGCGCGTGGACGTTGCGTCGTGGCGGCGCTGTCGAGATAGACGAGAGGACGTCCGTTCATGGAATCTCTGAGCAACGGGAACTGTCCACGCACGTCCGTTGAACTCGCCGCACCGAGCCCTGTGCGCGGCTCTCTGGTCAGCACGGAGCCAATCGCAGGCAGCGCTGCCACGCCGGAAATCGTTCTTAGAAAGTGCCGTCGCGCGTTTTCCATCGCTCCTCCGCTTTTCTATGGCTGCCAGGAGTACGTCCATTTGATTGCGAAGCGTGTTTCCCGCACTTGTGGCGGATTCGACGGCGCGATGCTGGCGAACTGCGTTCCAACGTTGTAGATGACATACAGGTCGCTGTCCGGCCGGTAGTTGTAGCGAAGGCGAAGGTTCGCGCTCACTGCTTGGGCGTTTGACGTGTCCATTTGCACGAGGCTCGTGAACGTCAGAAACCGGTTGAACGAGTAGTTTCCTTGCACGCTTGCTAGGACGACGGAAAAATTGCCATTGGGCAAGGGCAGGCGAAAACGGTCCCACGTCTCCGAGGCGGCAATGGAGAATTTCGCGGTGGGACGGTAGTTGGCTCTGATGCGAAACTCGTTCAGCGTGCCGCCGTAATACCCGCCAAAGCGCTCGAAGAAGTTGTACGTGAACTTCCGGTCTTGCCCCGACCCGTAGGTCAGTTGGTGCCGCGTGAAGTGATACAGACCGTTCGGAATAAAAACATTCTTATAGATGTGAAAGGGCGTGGTGATTCGCTGCGTGAACACATCGACGATGTCGTCGTCAGTGTACGCCCCGTTGTGGAATTCGGCACGGAAGGTGTTCTGCCACTCTTGGGTCGACACCTGGCCAGCCGTATCCGGCGCGTGCAGCAGGAAGCCTTCGAATTGCAGCTCCCGGACGCTCGGTATGCTCGGCCGCACCTTGAACGTCAGATCTCCGTAAGTTTCGTTGGAATCCGTACGCTCGACAAAGCCGACTTCTGGATTGAAATTCGGCCCCGTTTTTCTGCGTTCCACAATTCCTTCGACCCAGTTCGAGCGGTAGGTCAGCGAGGCGCCCACATCGCTGTTTCCACTCGGACGTCCGGGAGATTGTGTTCCCGCCATGTGCGCGCCCACGAACCAGTCCTTGAAAAAAACAAGCCTCGTATCCACGCCGCCCGTTTGGTTGAAGCTGTCGAGGACGTCGCCAGATCTCTTGTCGATTCCGATGACTCCGACATAAGAACCGGCCCAAAGTGATTCCTTCAGGCGCACCACCGCGAAATTGGAATAGGGATTCGGCCCGCTGGAGCGCGTGTCCACATCCATCACGCCCAACTCCAGGCCTCCGATACGTCCCGTCAGCTTCGCTCCGCCGTTGATGGGGACCTGATTGCCGGTGACCGGGTCAATGCCGATCTGCCGGCTGAAAAACAATTGGTCATGGTCGCCCAAACTGAAATTGAAGACGCCCGCATTTTCGAGAAAGAACTGCCGCTTCTCGGGGATGAAAACCTTGAAGGGCGTGATGTTGAAGGGCTCCAAATCGACTTCCGTGTCGGCGAAGTCGGTGTTTCCTGTGAGATTCAAAACGAGATTCGACGTGAGGCCGTATTTGACGTCCACTCCGCCCGTAAGTGGGAACTTCGGGTCCTGCCCGGTTTGCTTGTCGTAACGCGCAAGGCCATACGGCTTCACGATGAACAACCGGCCGCTTCCAATATCCTTGATGCCTTCGAGTTCTCCGGCCTCCGACACCTTTGTAATTCCGAAAGTCCTCCGGTAGGCTCTCCACAAATCCGACTCGTTTTTTCTGCGGATGAACCGTTTGAAATTCACGCCCCAGAACACATCCGTGGAATGCGTGAAGTTGAGTGTGGTGAACGGAATCTCGATCGTTGCGGTCCATCCATCCGCGCCGATCCGAGCCTCCGACGTCCAGACGCCGTCCCACCCGGAGTCGAAATCCACGCTGGAGTTGTCCCTTTGCTCTTCGACGATGAGCCCGTCCATTTGTGTCCCGAGCGGATTGACTTGAAACACGTACGCTCCGCGGCGGTCGTGATTGGAATCGATGAGGATTTCAAAATGGTCGTCGAGGTCCTGGCTCACGTCGCGGCGCAGTTCGCTGGCGATGATTCGAGACGGATCAGAATCGAAGCAGTGAATTCCAAAATAGACCGCATGTCTTGAGTACAGAATCCGCACTTCCGTCCGTTCGGTCGCGGGCTGGCCCTCGTACGGTTCTTGCTGGCGAAAGTCCGAAACCGTTTTCGCCAATTGCCAAAGCGCATCGTTCAGAGTCCCGTCCATCTTTGGACCCTGGTCGACGCGAACGGCCACCGCCGTGCCCGGTATGAACGTTTCCTTCTGAGGACTCTGGCTATCCCGTTGGGGGAGCGCTCCCCCGCGAGCGGAAAAGCACACCATCAAGGAGAGTAATGTCCCGAGAGCGCGCGTCCACTTGTAGGTTCTGCTCGTCACGTCCCTTGGCCTGTTCGGTCTAGACATGTGCATCAACAGCGAATCTCCACTCAGACTTCGAGCGCCGGTCGAAAAAAGTCCTGTCGTCCACCGCGCTACCTCGAGTGACACAAAGCTACGGAACGACCGAGAACACCTGAATCGCCGCGGGCGTCGAACCGTGCCGTCTCACGGCGACGTACAGCCGGCCCAGGTCCGGGGAAAAGAAACCGGTGCGCGCTCCCTTGACCGTCGGGACGCGAGCCATCTCCCGGTAGTGATCGGGGTCTTGTTGCTCGAAAACGGAAATCCCCCCCTCTCCCCCTGTGGCGTAAATCCGTTTGCGCGCCTGATCGAAAAAGATGTCGTCACAATCGCCGACCGCCGGGAGCTTTTGAGGGACCTTGCCGGTTGCTGTGTCCATCACCACCAGCCGCGCCGGTACGCGCGAAACAACGAACAGTCGGTGATCGGCTTCGTCGAGGGCCATCGCGTAGTTGCCCAGGGTCAATCCCATGCCCCAGCTCGTCGCCACGGAATGCGCCTCGCGGTCCACAATGGCCACCTTCCGCGAACCCGGCAGATTCACATAGATGCGAGAACTGCCTTTTTCCAATTGGAACGACTCCGGGTGCGCATCCAACCTGGTTTCCGAGATCTTTTGCCCTTCGGTGTCCAGTTCTCCGAGCGCTCCACCGCCGAATCCGACATACACCCGCTGGCGCGCGGCATCGTAACGCAGGTTGTCGGCGTCTTCGCGGTATTCGATGGTCTTGAGAAGCTGAAACGAGGTTCCGTCGAATATCTTGACCGTGCCGTCCTTGCTGCTCGCAACAAACAGCCGATTCTTATCCGCGACGTACAACGCTCCTTGCGGCTCCTTCAGCCCGGAGATCGTGTTCGCGCGTTTGCCGGCTTTGAGATCGACGACTTCGACCGTGTTGTTGCCGAGAGCCGAAACAAACAGCCGTTGCCCGGCAACATCGAGGGACATGTGATCGATGCGTCCCTGCGCATCCGGCAGTTCGATCGTCTTCTCAAGCTTCAACGGAACTGCCCCCTGTCCCATTGCAACGGTCGTGGACAGCAGAAACAACATATTTAGTCGGATATTTCGACCAATCCTCACGGCTTGCTCCGATCTGAGATGACGGCTTCGTACACGACCATTCGCGATACCGGCCGTCCATGCTCCTCCTGCTCGGGGGCATAAATGCGATGCGTGGCTAGATCCACTGCAAGGCTGTGCACCATCTTCTCGACCGAGAAATCTTCGAGTTTTTGGTAGTGGTCCGCGTCCTTCGCTTCAAACACGGAAATGAAACCGCTCGAGCAGGCTACGTAGATTCTGCTGACACCAGGATCAAACTTCACGACGTCGGCACCTGCTGGCATCGGAAGATGCGCAATGGACTTGTGTGTGTCTAAGGCAAACACCGTAAATGTTCGGTTTCCGGCGCAGAGAAGAAACGCTCGGTGATGTTCTGAGTCCACGGCCATGCCGTGATTGAATTGGCAACCATCCACGGAATATTTCCCCAATACCGTGTCTGTGGCCGGATCGATCTCTGCAATTTCGTTCGCGTTCCTTAGGTTTACGTAAACCTTGCGCGCCGATGAATCATATTGCGGCATGCCCGTTTCACTGTCGAACTCAATCGTCTTAACGATCTCGTCTTTTGTGATGTCGACCACAGCCACGGCTTTTCCCAAGGTGTCCGAGACATAGACCTTGTGGAATGGACTGGCATACGTGCTCCCGTTGGGCTTGGCGGCCGTTGCAAGTCGCTTGGTTACTGTCATCGACTGTAGATCAACTACACCGATCTTCGCTTCGCCCCAATCCGATGTGTAAACCTTATGTGTTCCCGGCACGTATTCGAGCCCGGTAATGCCCGGCAACCCCGGGATTGCTTTCACGACTTTGTTAGACCGCAGGTCGATGACGTACAGAATCCCAGGACCCAGGTGAGCCGAGAGCAAGAAATGATCCTCATAGTCGATAGTGAGATAGTCGAAGCGCTTTCCTTCCGGACCAGGCAGATCGAACTTCGCTGCCTGCTTCAGCGTTTGACAAAATGCAACCGGAAAAAGCAACTCAAACAGAAAGAACAGAGCCGCGACTCCGATGGCAATGCGTTGGGCGACCGCTCCGATGCGTATCACCGGTTCCTCAGGAACGTTGAAGATTAATAATTCGCCTGGTCGCAATTGGCACCCTTTCCGTAGTTCATCCACCGCGGGAATAAACCTCCGATTAACGAACTTCCTCCGGCGGCCGGATCGACACGAACTCTCGATATAGAATCAGGTCGTAGGCGATCTTGAGCCCCCCTGCGATGAAGAAAGGGATGTCGATCAGAAGCGGGCGCGAGAACAGAAACCCCGCGAAAATGGGACTCATGGCCGCTCCCGCGGTCCTCGCCACGCCGGTAATTCCGCCTGCGGCGGAACGTTCCTCGGGACGAACCACCGCCATGGTGTAGGACTGTCTTGTCGGAACGTCCATTTGGCTGATGCTGAACCGGATGAGCAGCACCACCACGGCGAGCGCGAGGTTGGGCATCAATGGCACAAGGATGAGGAGAACATTCGAAGGCAGGTGCGTCACTACCATCGTCTTCACCAATCCAATGCGGGAGGCGAGCCGTGAAGCGAGCAGCGCAGAAAGTCCAGCGAGCACGTTAGCCCAAAAGAAAATCACGCCGAGCTTCACGGGTTGGACTCCGAAGCGCAGATAAAACCAATACGCGGCAAAGCTTTGCACTACGAAACCACCCGCAAATGAATCCAGAGCGAACAGGCTCGACAGCTTGAGGACGATCGAACGGGAATGTCCGACGCCGAGCAGCATCCTCGCCGCGGAGCCTTCTTCGGGGACGGAGCCTCGCACTTCCGTCGAGGACGAGAGACTCAAGAAGAGGAACGCGAGCGCCATGCCGAGTGCGGCATAAAGAAGGACCACAGCGCGGTAGCTGTCGGACGCGGAGAACGATGCCTTCTGGACGATTCCCGACGCCGCACCGCCGCACAACGCACCGAGAGCCGTCGCGACGGAGCCCGCCAACGTGTACCAGGCAAAAACCTCCGTGCGGTTCGCAGCGGAAACGACATGGGACAATGCCGCTTGTTCGATGGAAAGAAAGGGACCGACTTCGTTTCCGCTCGGGCTGATCACTCCGATCGTTCCCGCAATGATCAGAAAGAGCAGATTGTGGGTCGAGGCGAATGCAACACCCGCCCCCGCCATTAAAATCGCGCCGACCATGAGCGTGCGCCGCCGCCCCATTTGGTCGGCCCGCGTCGTGAGCAACAGCGAGATCGCGATATCGCCGGCAAGCGTCAGCGTCAGTAGAAGTCCCACCTGCGCTTCCGTAAGGCCCAGACTCACCAAATAGAATACGAGGACGACCGAGAGCGCTCCATACGCGAATAGACGCAGGAATCGCGTGAGAAACAGAACGATGCCGTCCCGCGGCAACGCGCGGAGGGAAGCCGGAATGAAATTTATCAACGACATCGCGACTGGAGCCGAGCCCTCCCCTTGGTCTTCTCGCACAGAACAGCGCGGCTAACGGTCGCCGAGCGCTTCGTACACGACCATCCGCGCGACCGGTTTCCCATCCTCTTCCTGTTCCGGGGTGTAGAGCATGTGCGTTTTCAAGTCCACCGCGACGGTGTGCACCGCGCGCTGCACGCGAAAGTCTTCGAGCTTCCGGTAGTGGTCGGCGTCGTCCTGGTGGAAGACGGCAATCGCCCCGCTGTAGCAGGCGACGTAGATCCGCCGCAGGCCCGGGTCGAACTTGATGACATCGGGTCCGCCCGGCAGGGGAAGAAATGCGATGGCACTTTTCTTGTCGAGATCGAACACCGTCATCAGTTCGTTCCCTTCGCAAGAAAGGAAGGCGCGGTGGTGCTCCGGATCGAGTGCCATGCCGTGGTTCTCTTTGCATTTCCCGACCGGATACCGGCCCACAACCGTATCGGTCGCGGGATCGATCACCGCAAAAATGTCCTGGTCCTGGAGATTGACGTAAACCTTGCGCGCGACCGGATCGTACTGCGGCATCCCCGTTTCACTCTCGAAGTGCAGCGTTTTCACGATCTCGTCTTTCGTCACGTCGACGACCGCTTCTGCTTTGCCGCGCTCATCCGACACATAGAGTTTGTGGAAGGGAGCGGCATAAGCGCTCCCGTCCGGCTTCGCTTCCGTCTTTAGCTTCTTGATGACTTTCATCTGCTTGAGGTCCACCACACCGATCGTGTTGTCGTGCGCGTTTGATGTGTAGAACTTCTTGAGCTCCGGCACGTACTCGACGCCTTCCGCTCCCGGCGTGTCGGCGATGGTCGCAACAACCTTGTTCGTCGCGAGGTCGATCACGTAGGTCTGATCCGCGGCGAGGTGAGCGGAAATCAGGTAGTGGTCGTCCGGGTCAATCGTGAGGTAGTCGAACCGTTTTCCCCCCGGACCGGGGAGGTCGAACTTCGTGATCTCTTTCAAGGTCTGCCCACTCGCTCCACTCGCGCAGACACTCAGGAACGAGCCAAGGACAAACGCCGCTCTTTGCCACAAGGATTTGTGGTTTCGCATGAAGTGCCCCTTTAGTGCGACGCCGTTCCCTTGCCCAGTTCGCCGAGCGCCGCCTTGAATGCGCTCGCGAGTTTGTCGGCCGGTCCCCGGCCCCAGTAGTGCAGAAAAATCACCATCGGCTTTTCTTCCGTCATGTGGTGGTGAATCGCGACGACATCGATGCCGTTCTTCCGTAACGCCTTCAATACCGGAGTCACTTCGCCTTCGACCATGGCGATGTCGCCGGCAACAACCGCATCCTCCTGCGTGCCGTAGAACGCCGCCCAGGTGTTCAGGCCCATGCGCGCATTGATCGTCGCGCCATGGTCCTTCATCGCCAAGTCGCTGCGGCCGACCGTGATTTTGTAGACCGTGCCGGACTGCTCTCCGGTGTGTCCGACAATTTGCGCAATCTTCGCCGTGTCGAGCGCCGCGCCGAAGCCGCTCAAAGGAGTGACGGCTTCCGGTTTTGCGTGGCCGATCAGGTCAAACGCCGGCTTCACTTCGCGCCCGAGGTCCGCCGCTTTCCCCATTCCATGCACATGCATGTAGTACACGTGCGGGTCGTCCCAGAAGAAATGGTTGTGCAGCGCCGTAACTTCGATTCCGTTGTCGAGCAGCGCGGACATCACCGGATTGACTTCTTCTTGCAGCAGCACCAGGTCTCCCATCATCACTTCGCCGCCGTCGCTAGCCTTCGTGAATGCCACCCAGCCGCCAAAGCCGAACGGCGTTGGCGTCGCCACGCCCGCGACCGTTATCTTCAGATCGCTGCGCGGGATGTTGACCTTGAGGACGCCGTCCTTGAAGTCGCCCTTACGGTCGAGCGATTTCAGAACCTCCTGGTAGTCGCTCGGCATCTCCTGTGCGAATGCCGCTGTTCCGAAAAGCAACAAACAAGCGAGCAGCAGCGGTTGCGTGTATTTCTTCGTTCCTGACATCAAACACCTCCATGTGTTTTTTCTTTGGCTGGTCAAATTCGTTGCGCTACTTCGCCGGAGCCGCCTCGACAAACGGTTTCGTCGTCACGTGATTCCCCGCACGCAATTCATCGGTTCCTCGTACGGCGACCTCGTCTCCCTCGCGCAGGCCGCCGAATACCTCGATCGACTTTCCGTCCTGTTCTCCGGTCTGCACGTTCACCCATTCGGTGTTTCCGTCGCGAATGCGGATCACGAACGTCGCCTCCGTCGTCCGCGCGACCGCGGAAGCCGGCACGAAGAGCGTGGCCTCAGACCGCCGCACCGGCCACAGCACTTCGGGAAACATTCCCGAGCTCAAGCGTCCGTCGCCGTTTTGGATGTCCAGTTCCACAGGCATCGTCCGCGTTTTCACGTCGACGGAATGGGCGATGCGCGCCACCGTGCCCGTAAAGGTCTGATTCGGAAACGCCGGGACGCTGAAGTCCACCTTCGTCCCCGTGGTCATTCCCGCGGAATACTTTTCGGGGACGGGAACGACGAGCCGCAGCTTGCTGATCTTTTCCACCCGCACCATCGGGAGGGAACTCGCCGCCGCGCCGGTGGCCGGCCCCACAAGCGAGCCCGGATGAACGTTGCGCTCCGTCACGACACCATCGAACGGTGCGCGCACTTCGAGATATCGCTCGATTTCCGAAATGGATTTCAGGCCCGACTTCGCCGCTTCCGCGCTGCCTCGCATGGCTTCGACCTTGGCACGATCCGCGTCGACGGTGCGTTGCGCGACTTCGAGGTCGTTGCCTGCGACCACACCCGGCGTGGCCGACGCGCTCTTCAGCCGCTCGAACGTGCTTTGATCCGATGCAAGCTTTGAGTCCGCTTCCGCACGCTGCGCTTCCGCCGCTTGCAGCTTCGACTGCGCCTCGGCCCGTTGCGCCGCCAGCTCCGGCGCCACCAGTCGCGCCATCACTTGCCCGGATCGGACGCGCGTCCCACGGTCCACGCTGATCGAGTCCACGTAGGCGGTCACCTTCGGAAACACGGCCACCGCTTCGTCTGCCTGCAGTTCTCCCGGCAAACGCGTCGTGATCGAGAGTTTCTTGGAGGCGACTTTCACCACCTCCACTGTGGGTTGCGCCGGTGCCGCCTGTGCCGCTTTCGTCGTGGAATTTGAGTTCGCACCGCAAGCTGCACACCACAGCGCGGCGGAGCTGAAGATGACTGGCGAAAAGAGTTTGCGTCTGATCATGTCGTTTCTCCGGACCCGACAGCCGTGCCTCGCGCGAATGCGCTTGCGGGGTCGTCGGGATCGAGCGAGGGCGACCCGACTCCGGCCCGCTGCTGAACGAGCGAAAATACCAGGGGCAAGATCAGTAGCGTGGCCGCAGTCGCAAAGAGCAGCCCGCCAATCACAGCGCGACCAAGAGGAGCCGTTTGCTGACTTCCCTCGCCGATGGCCAGCGCCATCGGCACCATGCCCGCAATCATGGCCATGCTTGTCATCAGGATCGGACGCATACGGGTTTTCGCTCCGTGCAGCGCGGCATCCATCGCCGCGTTGCCCGCGCGGCGATACTCCTCGGCGAACGTCACGAGCAGGATCGCATTCGCCACCGCAACGCCAATCGCCATGATCGCGCCCATGAACGACTGAACGTTCAGACTCGTGCCCGTCAGCAGGAGCATGAACAGCACTCCGCAGATCACCGCGGGTACCGTCGAGAGGACGACGAACGCCAACTTCAGCGATTGAAAGTTCGCCGCAAGCAGCAGATAGATCACCAGCACCGCGACCAGCAGACCGATTCCGAGATTCGTCAACGTTTGTTTCATCGGACCGATCTGACCGCGGACGGTGACCTTCACGCCGCGCGGCAGTTCACCGGCGCGCTTGATGGCGCTGTCCAGTTCCGAGGAAATCCGTCCAAGGTCTTCGCCCGAAACATTCGCGGTCAGCGTCACCATGCGCTGGCCGTTCAAGCGGTGGTACTCACCGACAACGGTTCCGTATCCCACTTGCGCCACGTCCCCCATCAGAGGATGGGAAGCAGCGCCTAGAGTCACGGGAATGTGCTCGACGTCCTGGATCGAGGTTACGTCAGATTGCGGAAGCTGCACCTGAACCTGATACGCGACCCCCGATCTGGGATCGGCCCAATAGTTCGGCGCCACGAACCGGCTCGAGGAAGTTGCCGCCAGGAACGAACGGCCCACCCCGGCGGTCGTTACTCCCAACTGTCCCGCGCGCTCGCGGTCCACGTTGATGTTGATGCTGGGATAGTCGAGCGGCTCGTCGTACTGCAAGTCGCGCAACGCCGGTATCTTGGCGACTTCGGTGCGAAGTTTCGCGGCAAAGGCGCGATCGGCGCCGAGGTCCGGGCCGCCGACGTTGATTTCGACGGGCGTCGGAGCGCCGAAGTTCATGATCTGCGTGACGATGTCCGCCCCTTCAAAGGAAAACTGACAACCGGGAAACTTGTCCGGCAGGACTTTTCGCAAGCGCTCTTCGAATTGCTCGGCGCGGATGCCTGAGTCGGGATTGAGTGCCACGCGCAGTACCGCTTCATGCTGGCCGCTCGTCCACAGATAGATCGTATTAATCGGATAGTTCGGCGGTGGCGCGCCAACGTAGCTCAGCGTTACGCCCACATTCCCCGCGCCGGCTTCTCGTTGTATTGCGTCCAGGACGCCGAGCGTCAGTCGTTCCGTCGTCTCGACGCGCGTCCCGACCGGTGCGCGGAATCTCAGAAACAGCTGGCCGGAGGAGACTCGCGGAAAAATCTCACGTCCGAGATACGGACCGAGAAACGCCGCCACCAGCACGGAAACGACAACATAAGCCGCGACCGTGAGGCCTCGGACGGCAAACAGGCGGTTCAGAATCCGGCCAAGTGTGTCCCGAACGCGATGCAGCAGCGAAGGCGCATCCTCCGCTTCCGGTGCGTGCTCACGCAGAATCCACGTGGACAACACAGGAACAAGCGTGCTCGACAACAGATACGAAGCGGCCATGGCGAAGCCCACCGCGAGCGAGAGGGGGACGAAGAGCGAGCGTGAGACTCCGGTCATGAAGAAGGACGGTACAAAGACCGCGAGAATACAAAGCATCGCGAGGAGCCGCGGAATCTGCACTTCCTTGCTCGCTTCGAGCACCGCGACCGCTCTCCCGCGCCCCGCGCCGAGATGGCTGTGAGTGTTTTCCATGACCACCGTGGATTCGTCGACCAGAATTCCGACCGCCAGAGCCAGGCCACCAAGTGTCATGATGTTGACCGTCTGGCCCGCGCCCCACAACGCGACGACCGCGGTCAGCAACGCGAAAGGAATCGTGGCGACGACGATGAGAGCGCTTCGCCAGTCGCGCAGAAACAGCAGCACCATCACACCGGTCAACACCGCGCCAAGCAGCCCTTCCTTCACGACCGACAGCAGAGAGTTTCGAACGTACGACGACTGGTCAAACTCGTAGTCGATCTTAATGTCGGGCGGAACCACCGACTGAAATTGCGCGAGACTCGCTTTGACTTCATTGACGACAGCGAGCGTCGAAGCATCGGCGCGCTTCGTAACCGGAATGTAGACGGTGCGGCGCCCGTTCACTTCGGCATAGCCGGTGATGATGTCGCTCGAATCTTCGATCGTGCCGACGTCGCGCAGGAATACCGTCGGGCCCGCGCCGGTGCGGATCGGTAGGTTCTGCAAGTCTTTGATGTTCGAGACGACAGAATTGATCGGCGCGAGGCGCAGCAAATCTCCAGTGCGCACGTTGCCCGCGGGCACGATCGTGTTCCCTGTGTTTAGCGCCTGCACCACTTCGTCCGGAGCCATGCGGTAGGCGCGCAGTCGCTCGGGATCGACGCTCACGACAATCGTTCGCGCTGCACCTCCGAAAGGCGGAGGAGCCGAAACACCGGGAAGCGTCGCGAAGAGCGGACGCACGCGGTTCAGCGCGAGGTCCTGAATCTCGCCGACGCTCTTCGTCGAACTCGAAAAGACCAGATACCCGACAGGGACACTGCCGGCGTCAAACCGCATGATGAACGGCGCGACCGTTCCCGGCGGCATGAACGCACGCGCGCGATCCACATAGCCGACCGTCTGCGCCATCGCCTGGCTCATGTCCGTGCCGGGATGAAACGTTAGCTTCAGCAGGCCGACGTTCTGGATGGATTTCGATTCCACAGCCTCTATGCCAGTGATGTAGAGGAAGTGATACTCGTAGTAGTAGACGAGGTACCCTTCCATTTGCGCGGGAGACATTCCGCCGTAAGGTTGCGCCACATAGATCACCGGCAGGTTCAGGTTCGGGAAAATATCGATGGGCATCCGCGTGAGCGCCAGGATCGAACACAGGGCCACGCCGATCACCAGAACGACGACCGAGACGGGATTGCGAAGGGCACTGCGCAGGAGCCACATGGCTATTTCTCTCCTTGCGCCGCGTGCAGCGACTGCAAAAACGGGCCGAGGTCGCCCTGGGCCGCCGCGACCGCCGCGAGATTCTGCCAGACGGCGAGCCGCGCCAGCGCGTCATCGATCTCCGCCTGCACGAGAAGGCTTTGTGAGTCGGCAACATCCACGAGTGTCGCGAGGCCCGCTTGATAGCGCGCTCGTTCCTGCGTCTCGGTAGTGCGCGCGGCGTCGAGTTCGAGCGGCGTGTTCTCGGCGACTTTGCGGGCGCCGTCGAGCGAGGCTTGCGCTTTTCGAAGCTGTCCCGTCAAATCCTGCAGCGCCTGATCGTAGCGCGCCTCTTCGGCGCGTTCGTTCCCCGCTTCCACCGCTTTCTTCGACTTGATGGAAAAAATGTCGAATACCGGAAACGTGACGCTCAGCCCGGCGGCCCAGTTCGCGCGGTCCGGTCCCAACCCTTCCGTACCTCCAAGGAATTTTCCGGTGGCATCGACGCCGCTCCCCCGCCCCATCACCACCGATTGCAGATACAGCTTCGGGTAGTACGAACGGTCGAGCGCATGCACGAGCGATTGCTCTTCTTGGACGCGGGCGTGTTGCACTTGAGCGAATGGGTTCAAGGCGACGGAGGCCGCGGCTGGAGCCGAGGCGGGTGGCGCGCCGACCAATACGGATTCCCGGACTTCGACCACTTGATCGGCAATGCCGAGAATGTCGGCGAGTTGCGCGCGGCTGGTCGCCGCCTGTTGCTGCGCTCTCGCGAGGTTCACGCGCGCGCGGGCGAGTTCCGCATCCGCTCGCGAGGCGTTGGCCCCGGCGCGGAGTTGATTGTCAACGAGCACGTGCACCGATTTCGCGAAGGTTTCCCGGCGCTCGACGTCCGCTTGCGCGGCGCGCACGGTCTGTTCCGCGGCAAGCAAGGTGAGGTAGGCGTTGACTGTGGCAACACTGACATCGAGCCGGGTCAGCGAGGCCTCCGCCGCCGCGCGGTTCTGCGCCGCGCGCGCGGCATCCACTCTTGCGCCGCGATATCCGAAATCGAGCGGCTCCCAGGAGAACAACAATCCGCTCGCGCTTCCCCAAGCGCTGCGGTTTGAAGGCGACAGTGGCACCGGCCCAGTAATCGGAGCGATCACCGAGTTCGGGATCGTCAATCCGGTGATGTTGTTGTCCGTCGCGCGATTCGATTGCCACAAAAGGTCGGTGCGCGGCAAATAGCTCGTTCGCGCGACGCCCACACCGGCCTGGGCCGCACGCACGCGTTCGAGCGAAGCGCGCACCGCGGGATAGTTCTTGAGCGCGAACTCGACGGCTTCTTCGAGGGTGAACACTTTCGTTTTTTGCAGGTCGGACTGCGCCGACAGGGTCGTCTCCATGGCCAGCAGCAGAGCGACGCTTAAACCCGTTTTCCAGTAGCCCCTGTGGTGTGCGAACACGTTCGTCTACTCCTCAACTTATTTTCGCGGCGCGTGGTAGAGTCCTTCGATCAGCTGCATCCCGCGCTCCAGAAGTTTCTCGTCCGGGATTCCTTGCTGCGCCCAGCCTTTCAGGACCTCGTCGACTCCATAGCCTTCTTTGCGGCCGAAACGGTCGTCCAAGAGGTCCGCGTCATGAATGATTTGTGCGATTACGCCAACGCGTGGATCTCGGAGGTGAAACTGCTTTGTCAGCGTTTCAAATGTGCAGTCATCGCCGCGATGTCCGAACCCCTCTTCATGGAACATGTCGTAGGGCACGGCTCCACTCGGCACGCGATCCTCCGGCGCAAAAGCAAAGCGGGCTTTAACGTCGATAAAGTTGCGGATAAGCCAGGCAGATGCGCACCGATCGACGCCCGGTCTTGGTCTTGTCACCCACACCCTGCCCTTGTACTTTTTCGGATCCATCTTGGTGGCCGCGCTCCCGGACGTGGCCGCGTTCGACCTGGTCGCCTGCTCGAGCAATTCCTGAACGCGCTTTTGTAGCGGGCTGTCGAAGAAATCGACCTCCACGATCTCCTGAAACCGGTTGCGCAACCGGCTGAGGCGGCCTGCCCCTTTTCCTTCCACGCGTGTCGAGGAAAACGCGTGCAGCTCGCGGATCAACTCCTGGTATTCCCGCGTACGCGCTTCTGCGAAACGGCCTATCAGCTGCGGCCTCGACAGATTGTCGATGGAGTCCACATGAACCACCGATGCGTCTCCTCCATACTTCCGGATCGCCGTCGCGAGCCACTGAAACCGCTCCTCATTGCTTGAGTTGTTCGGAAGCAGGTACCCGGAATTTCCGAGCGGCACGGTTCCGTAGCGCTGCAGCTTCCGCCAAATCTCCACACGCTGGCTGGCGCGTTTCGTGGGCAGCGTGAACGTCAGCAGCAGCCACGCGCTCTCGCTTGTGACTCGTACGGTCATTTCTATATGATGTTATATCTGTAACGAAGACAAGGTCAAGGCGGGCTCGAACCGACATAGATGGCGCGAAGATACAGTCAATCGTTTCGGGAATTTACTGGACGGAGGAGTCGGGAGTCCGGCCCTGTCCCACAACTTGCAGTTGCTCACGGAGCGCGTGCTCCTGCGCGGCTAGGGCATGAACTGTTCATGCCAGAAACGCATGCGCTCGGTTCCGGGAGCGAGGCCATAGCGTGCACTACGGAGATTTGGCGTTTCCTGACTTCGTTGATCTCCCGAACCAGCCGAATGATCTCTGACATCTTCTCCCATGTTTCCGGGTGATGGCGTCCCCGCAACTGTTCGAGGTCCAGCCACCCGCGGTGACTGTCGCGTTCCCGTGCTCGTTCATAAAGCCCGCTGAATTGCTGTAGCTTCCCTTCGTACTCTCTTTCGAGTGGTTCAATCTGCGCGTACGCACTGATGAAATCGTTCGTCGAGGTGAGGTCCGCGTCTTTGATGTTCGCGATCTGCCTTCCGAGCATGCGCAGTTCGGCCTGGGAGCGTTCGAGCTGGCTCAGCATTTCTTTCTCGTTCCGGTCCCGCACCACGAGCGTGACGCCCGCAGTAGCGATACAGGCCACAAGAATGACGACCGCGACGATCGCGTATCGCCGAATTCCTTGTTGATTAACCGTCTCCGCCATAATGCCACCGAAACCAATCGTGTATTTCCCGGTTGCAAAACACTCCATCCACAATTCTCCATCACCCTTTATCAAAAACAAATTCGAAGAACGCCGGGCGCGCCGTTTGATCGTCGCAGATCGAGCGGTTGAAGCAAAACGTTCCCGGATTTGTCTCGCAGTAGGCTCCCATCTCCCGAAAGCGCTTTCCTGCCTCCGACCATCCCCGATTCAGCGCGCAGCTGCACGAAAACAATCACCTCGGCACGGTCCACCGCCAACGGCATGGAGGAGGCGGTCTATGCGCTTGCGACCTGCCCCGATCGCTGCCCTATGGCCCCTGGCGGATCCCTTCTTCCGAATCCGCGCGGGCGGCGATGTCGAGCAGGCGCTGGTACGCTTGATGACGGCCGGCGCTATGCAGCCTTTCCCTTTACAGTGAGCACCACGGGGCGCTTGCTTTTCTTCAGCTGCTTCATGAAGTCGCCGGAACGGCGCCGGAAGGTCGTCAGCGACTGGATGTCCTTGGTAAGTAGTTGGGTCTTCCGCCGCGCTTGTTTACGATTGGCCGGATGGCAATACAGTCAGGGGCGTTAAGACTCTTCGGGTGAAGGCAGAACAGCTCGCATCGATTTGGCTATGTCGAGAATGCCGCCCTGTCAGGACGAAGGACGTGCAAGGCAGTGCAAGACACTGCAAGCTGGCGGAAGGAGCGGGAAGGCATTTTTAGTCAGTTTTCGAGGGGATAGTTCAGCTGGTTAGAACGCCTGCCTGTCACGCAGGAGGTAGCGGGTTCGAGTCCCGTCGCTCCCGCCAATCGACAGAACAGCGCACAGCGGAAGTGGCAAAACGCCCGGCGGAAGACCTAGCAAACCAGGCCCGGTATCTCGATCAATTGGGACGACATGGCTGCCAGTTCATCGACGAGATTCGCTATCGACGGGGCATTCGTCTGCCGGCTCGGGGCACGGACGGAATTTTGCCTACCACAACGCC
>QHZB01000253.1 GCA_003224525.1 Acidobacteriota bacterium
AAGTAACAGAGGGAACCTACAGTCTAGTCTGGAAGGGGCCGACCGATTGGCAGGACAAGCTACAACTTGGGACTTTTTCGCAGGAGCGGACTGCTGTTGTCGACAAGCTATTTATCAGCCGCAGTGCGACCAGTTTCACGCTCGAAATTTCCCATCTACTGAAACTCTTGGATTTTCCAGGCATTTTGCGCTTTAGCCCGGACGCAAAGGCGCAGAAATCGCATAACAGAATAAGAAACGGCTCTCGCGAAAGGGAGATTGAACTTGCGCTCCCCGGGCGTTCAGCGTGGAAGACGATTTTTCTGGTGGAGTCGTCCGCGACGCCCACACGTGTTGAATATAAAGGTTCTCACTTTGGATACCGATTTGAAAACTATGAGCCATTCGATGGACATCAATTCCCACATCTATTGGTCGAATTCGACTCAGACAAGCCACTGATTCAGATTCAGGTGCAAGAGTTAATCGAGGCGACTACCGATGACTCTACGATTGCCCCTTCGCCAAACGCACGCTGGTATCTGTGGTGCCCTCACCCGAAACCAATAACGTCACTAGACGCTGGGAAGGTCTTCCCCATTCCGTGGCCTCTTCGGGGAGAACCTATGAAGCGCCCTGTAGCCATCTACGGGGTCGAAGGCACAGACGGCAAGTGGCATAACTTAGCCGTTGTGAAATCCGGCGGCAAGGAAGTCGACGAATACTGGATGGACGTAATGCGTCAACAACGGTTTTCGCCGGCCAGTTGCGGCGACATCCCCGTGGTACACGAATCCGTGATGGAATTTGGGTTACATTAAATCGTTCGGCACTAAGTCTTTCTCACCAACTCCTGACGCGGTACTCGCAAGTGTGGAAGCAAGCGCGTGCTCCAATTGGGCTGCCTGCTGAACTGGATTTGAGCCCGCGCTGAAGTTCATGCGAGCAACTTGCAATTCAGATGCACGATCGTGCCAGGCAGTCCACAAAGACTCGAGGCGTTGAGCCATGCTCGCCCAGAAACAGTGCCGCCTCTGTGACGCTGATTGGATTTGGTGAGTGCACCTTAGCTCGGAGCTGTGGGATAGGAAGGATGATTGCAGCGGTTCAAGTTCTTCGGTCACTACATGTAAATGAAGGTTTGGCGACAAGCCTGGCCATAGCCCATGTTGCGTTCCTCTTAAGTCTTGGCTACAATGTAGGTACGTTTCTACATTAAGGACGGCTTTCATGGCCACTACCAAACTATCCAGCCGGGAGTTTAACCAGGACACAAGCAGGGCGAAGAGAGCGGCCAAACGCGGTCCTGTCTTCATCACTGACCGAGGACGCCCGTCTCACGTGCTACTTACTGTTGAGGAATACCAGAAGCTTACCGAGGGGCAGAAGAGCATTGTGGACCTGTTGGGAATGCCACAGGCCGCTGAAATTGAATTTGAGCCGCCTCGCAAGAAAGGCAATCTCCACCAGCCGGCAGATTTGTCCTGATGTATCTCCTCGATACCAATGTAGTTTCCGAGTTAAGAAAAGCTAAGAAGGCGGATCGCGGCGTCAGAATGTGGGCCCAGGGGCTTCCGGCTGCGAGCCTTTATCTATGTGCGATCTCAATATTGGAACTGGAGATAGGAATCCTCCTCATCGAACGGCGTGACCGGAAACAGGGCGCGGTTCTTCGAGCCTGGATGGACGGCCATGTTTTGCCCGCGTTCGACGGTCGCATCCTTGCGATTGATACTGCTGTTGCCCAGCGGTGCGCGGCGCTCCACGTGTCCAGTCCTCGCTCCGATCGTGACGCTCTCATCGCGGCCACTGCCCTTGTTCACGGCATGACGGTTGTGACCCGCAACGTGGATCACTTTCAGCCCACAGGTGTGGCCGTAGTTAACCCCTGGCAATCCTGAACGCATTTATTCAGGGCTTCGGCTGATTGATCCTCTGACTGTACTACCCCGGGATAGAGAGCAGTATGAGAAAACCCGGCTTCGTTAGCTGCCCCACCAGAGAATGTCTGTTAGGACTTGTATGCGGGAATAGCAACAATGGAGGAGTGAAATGCCAACAAAAAAATTCGTACAGTCATTTGTCCTACTCACCATGATGCCATCTGCGATTCTCTGGCTGCACGCCCAATCGAGCCACAATGTCCCGGGAATAGCTCTTGACCAACTGGAGTTGCACAATGTGAAAGCTGAGGCCGCTAACTATAGCGGGAAGCCGGCGGTTCGCGTGGACGCGCTGCCTGATGCTGCGAATGGCGCGTCCTACGCGATTTTGAAGGGCAGCCGCCTTCACAATGGAACTATTGAGGTCGAATTGGCAGGAAAACCGGGCGCCAATGCAGGGCCCGGGGCTCGCGGCTTCATCGGAATCGCGTTCCGGGTCCAGGGCAACCGCTTCGAATACATCTACCTCCGGCCGACGAATGGGCGAGCGGATGACCAGATTCGCCGGAACCACACGACCCAGTACGCCGCGCACCCGGAATTCGATTTCGACCGGCTGCGGAAGGAATCGCCGGAGAAATATGAATCGTACGTGGACCTGGAGCCGGGGGTATGGACCAAGTACCGGATCGTGATTGACGGGACAAAGGCCCGGCTGTTCGTCCATGGGGCAGCGCAACCTTGTCTGATCGTCAACGATATGAAGTTTGGCGATTCGGAGGGCGCGGTGGCCCTGTTTGTAGGGCCCGGCACGGAAGGCTACTTCGCCAATCTTAAAATTACGCAGTGACGCGCCTTGGTTCTCCTTCGTGTGCGAGCGTGGGCACGGCTTATTGGCAAGTCGCGGGCAAATCGCAAGTAGTCCACTTTGACGAAAAACGCGCAGCTTGAATGGAGGTCGTAGGTTTCCTACCCCACGTCCCATAGAATTGATCTCGTTGGTGGACATGAACTTAATGAATTGTCGAGGCGGGAGACGGAGGCGGTTGGATCTCGATTACGCCAAGTCATTTGCTAGCAGCAAGATGCCGACATCCATATTGCGGCCTACCCGCCGTAAATCACCGCGAATTCGAAGGGTGTCCGGGTTCGATCCCCACCGCCCCTACCAACCCAAGTTGTTTTCAGTGACTTGCAACTGCTCTTTCTAACAAAACACAGCTTTCTAACAATTGTCCTCAGTTGACCAGCTTTATTGAGCGGTTTTGAACCGCGTTGCGTTGCGCATCTCCGACAACGTGACCATAGAGCTCGAGCGTGATCCGCGCGTCTGAGTGACGGAGCTGCTTCTGCACAACGGCCGGAGTTGCGCCATCATCCAAAAGGGAACTCGCTGCGCCGTGTCTCATCGAATGGAATCCACCGCGAGGGATACCGAGTGCATCCAAAAGCGGATGCAGTTGCTTCTCCCGCAGTTTGTTCGCCGAGAACGGTCGGCCGCGTCGATTGACGAAGATCAACTCGTTTTTGTGATCGTGCCTTTGGAGATGAGTCCTCAGCCGTGCTTCTAATTCCTTGGACATCGGAAGATCCGCACTACTCGCTTTCGACTTGACGCCGCAGACTGTACGAGTGGCCGCGTCAACGCTCTGACGCACGCGAATGAGCTGCCTCGCAAAGTCCGCGTCGAAAGTACGGAGCGCGAGAGTCTCACCAATGCGCAGGCCGAGCACCGACGTAACCGCAACTATCGTGCTCAGGGGTTCCGATGCATTGGCGATTATCTTCCGCACTTCATCATCCGTGAAGGACCGCGGCTCCGTTTTTACCCCTTCTCGCGGCAAGGTGAGCTCTGCGAAGCGGAAGTCTCCGCACGCATAACCCCAAGACCGTGCCGTTTAAGAAGAGTAGAGAGGGTAAGCAGGTTGTTTTCCGCTGTCTTTCGTGAGCGCCCAGCACCAGCCAGGTATGCGACGAAACCTTGCACAACCTTCGTCGTGATCTCGGGCAGGTGGTAATTGCCCAACTTCGGAATGATGTGCGCGCGCAGATGGGATTCTGCCGCCCGCGTTGTGCTGCCCTTCAGGTCGACCGCAACGTTGGTCCGCCACTCCTCGGCAAATTCCGCGAGCGTCAGACCGATTCTCGGCGGCAACTTCTTAGCAGCCTCATTCTCCTTGTCCAAGTACGGCTGAAACTGTTTCCAGGCACTACGTTCCGACTGCGCGCTTACAAGTCCAAGACGCTGCCAGCATTGCTCGCGCTGGTATGTTCCATCCCATTGCTTGGCATCCGCACGATACACGCCGTACCACCTCCCGGACTTTACGACCAGGCTACCTCGTTGAAACCTTCTTCGCGGCACAGGGACTCCGGTGCTCGCCAGAGAAGGCGTTACCGTCGAGACACTACACTCAGGCGGAGAAACCTGCAACGCGAGTTTTGGAACGTTCGCCATTTACGTTCGCGGGCTCGAAATGAGCGGTTCTCCAGGTTCCGGAGTACCTAAGTCCGAGAGAGACACTTTTTGTGTCTGCAAGTTCTTTGTTTCCGATTGAATACGGACAGTTTTTTCCACGTTAGGATGCGACCGATAGACCTGTTGCTTTTGCGTCTTTGCGGCTCTGCGTTGGCGGTCGGTTTCGTATTTCCGCGCGTCCTGGCCTGCGGGTCGCAGACCTATGAGCATCACCCCTGCATTCGCGCGACATGCCGCAAAAAGCTTCAGCGAGGCGAGCCAAATCGTCAATTCGGAAAATCCCCTTTATGACAATAATGCCGGGTATGCCTACTATAAAGCGGGGAATTACAAATACTCTATCGGCTCGTTAGGAATGGCTATGAGGATGGACCCAAAGCGTGCCATCGCCTATTTGAATCGAGCAGACGCCTTCGTTGCACTGCACCGCAGCGGCGAGGGGCGCCAAGATGACAAAGACTACTTCAGGGGTTATTGCGTTGAAAGCCGTAATTGGTGTATTGCCGAGGCCCGGAAAGATTATGAGAAGTATCTTGAACTCGCCCCAGACTCGAAAACTGCTCCAGAGGTCAGGAAAAAGCTCGCCGCCCTCCCGACCTCACCTTGAACCTGCGCCTAGCGACGGACGGTCCCTTGGTGGCCGTTGCCGCTGGGCAGACCGCACTGGCAACGAACTTCTCCGTTCCGGGGAACGTATTTCTCTATGATGTGTCGGTGCCGGCGCAGCCCGTTCGCGTGGGCGCGGTGAGTGTTACCCGGAGCGTGACAGAGTCGGGCTTTGCGCTGCGCCTGGCCATGAAGAGCGGAAAGTGGTGTTCAGCTTTTACAACTCCAAGAAGGCAGGCTACAGCCTGATCGTCGGCGCACCGACTATCGTTCCCAACGGAGAATCCTCATATGTGCCGCAATGAGCTCAATAGTAGAACGGCTCTCGTTTTTGGACTAGCGTTACTCGTTGGCTGTATATCCGCTGGGAATTTGAGGGCTGGGCAAGAAATCAAGCACATGGAGGGCACCAACGAGGACCGCTCGTTGCAGTGCATTGACCGAGTGCTAGGAAAGCGCGCCGTCGCTTCAATGTCGGTTGATTCGAACTGGCTCGTGAGCCCGTGCCCCGATTCGCGTTCGGCACTTCTGTGACGTTCTCAAGCGCAATGGCCTGAGCTTCTTCGATGCCGGAGAGTTTGTGTACGTTATTTCTTCCAAGTTCTTTCCGCCACTGCCTCCGGGTTATGATGCGCATTGGCCGCAAGTGAAGTGGGACCAGATTAGGATTGCCGTTCAGATAAGACCTGCCAAAGGCATGAATCAAAGCCAGGCCGATGCCATTGGTCGGGACGTTCTTGAGCGCGCCAGATTGATACCCCTCGACGCAAGTTACAGCGCAGAGGGCACGGCTTCACTTCAACTGAACATCTACCTTTACCAGGTGTATTTGAATTCGGGATCGCCGGTTTCGATAATAGCTTGGGTGAATCATCTGCCCGATGCGAGCGCCGGACGGTTCGTGTATGCCGAGATGAGAGGGGATAGGTATGTCATGCTTTGGGATTCACCGTTGTTCACCGACGCGGGGAATCCCGATTTCGACGATGTTAATGGGGACGGCATTTTCGATATTGTAATGCAAACCCATCTCAGCGGAAACGGGTGTGAAGAATTTTTGAGTATCTTTGACAAGAACGGTCGCGAGCTTACAAGGCAGAACAATTGCGGGGATAGCCGCCCAGGCTGGGTATGTGACATCGAAGCCGCGGATATTTCCCTGGTGGATGCCGCGAACGGCAGGAAAGAGATACGGATCACCGGCGGGGACGATGGGAAAGACCACGTGTTCAAGCTCGTCAATGGTGTCTATGTTCCATTCCCGCCCTTCGTTAAACTGGCACCGCTGGACGTTAGAGAGGCAGAAGCGGACAACGTCCGAGGCATGCAACTAATGAAGAAAGGCGATTACGAACAGGCTGTTGGCGCATTTGTCCATGCCGCTTGCATGATGGGTACGAGAAATGACTCGACCGCCGCCCTGTTCGCCAACAATGCGGGCTTCGCCTACTACAAGATGGGAAAATACGAAGATTCTGTGACATGGCTCAAGGCAGCCATCGAGGACGACCCTAAACGTGCCGTCGCGTACCTGAATCTCGGCGACGCCTATGCTAAGCTCAACCACAACGCCGAGGCCCACCAAGCGTACGCAAAGTACTTGTAACTCGCACCAAATTCCAAATCTGCGCCCGACGTAAAGAAGAAACTCGACGCCCTGCCGCCCACTCCTTGAACGCTCTTGTTCTATCGGAAGATCGCTGCTTCGTGCCGTACTCAGAGCCGTCGTCAACGATTTCGTGGGCATCTCCGGCAGCGCCCGCGCCACGTTTGTCGTGGACACGGTTGCCCCGACAAGCTCGATCCAAGCTCCGGCAGCGAATGCCATTTTGAATACGTCTGCTGTGCCCGTTGTCTTGGTCTACCAGGACGACGGGAGCGGAATCGATACTTCAAAACTTGTACTGACTGTGGATGGTGTAAACCGGACGGGCGTGTTGACCATCGTCCTGGCGCAAGCGACAGGGACTCTGCCGGTCTTGCCAGACGGCGTTCACACCATTCAGTTGAACGAGATGTGCACCGTGGGGTAGGGTGATTGGATACGCCGGACGCGGCATCCAACGCACTCCACGCGCCCCCTCCAAAGCTGAGGAATCATGGTGTATAATCATGTTATGGCAAAGGATGTGATCCACATTTCGGAAGCGGAAGCGGCCACAACCAAGGTTGCGACGCTCTTGGCACACCTGCGTGGGGGAGCGGAAGTGGTCATCGAAAACGACTCGCGGCCCGTGGCCGTGCTGCGGTCTGCGGAGCCGCATCCGGGCCGTCTGCTCTCGGAATCCATTGCGCTGGCGGAACCCCACGGCTCTACCGTGACGCTCGACGGAGACTTCGGGCGCGATCTGGAAGCGATCATCAATAGCCATCGTGAACCGCTCAACCCGCCTGCATGGGACTAATCCTGGACTCCAGCGTAGTCATCGCCGCCGAACGCGGAGGCGATAACGTAACGCAGATGCTCAGGCAAATCGTCGCTGCAACTGGCGACCAACGGACGGTGCTCTCTTCGGTCGGTCTGACAGAGCTTGTGCATGGCATCTACCGCGCACAAAAAGCAGAGGCGCGCAGTCGCCGAGACTCCTTCATCCGTGAGCTGCTCAACGACGTGGAAGTCTATCCCTACACCAAAGAGACGGCACTGCTGGCAGGCAAGATCGACGGAGAGCAAGCAACAGAGCCGGGGAATTATCATTCCTTTCGGCGATCTGTTGATCGGAGCAACGGCGCTGGAAGTCGGCTACTCTATGGTGACTGCCAACGTGCGCCACTTCCGGCTTATCCCCGGCCTCACCGTCGTGCAACTCTGAACCGTACCGGCAGCTAAAGAAAGAATCCGAGAGAAGGGCCGGCGAGTTGTCTTCAGATGCGAGCGGCGGTTGCGGCTAACCGGGCTTTGTATCAAAGACTTCGATCCGTGAAGGCTGCTGCACGTATCCTATCCCTGGTGGTCAGCTTATGATTTTCATTTCATGCGAGGAAATTGAACGGTACACATAAATCTACGCCGCCACACGACGACCCTGCGCATGTGGAATCTACGATAATTTCATAATTTCCTAGCGTCCAATGGCCCAGGGGCCGGCGTCCATCTGCGTCCAACTTCGGACTGAGACGTTGGGACCATCTTGGGACCAAAACCCCCAATTTTGTGGCCGTATTCAGTTGGTTTAGCGGCGTAAGGACAATAGAATCATCGTGAGTTATGGAGCGGGCGATGGGAATCGAACCCACGTCCGAAGCTTGGGAAGCTTGAAATAAAACTCTGAAAGCGATTGATCTGGAGGCACTTAGCTTTCCGAATGACGGCCTTAATTGGAATCTAGATGGAAACGGAAAGCAGTTACAGATTGTGACCGCTTGATGACACCCAGGATAATTTTAGCGACCTGTTGACTCATGGCGATGAGTCAGATAGACTCCTCCTATGGCTAAACGGCTGCAAGTGATCATGAAAGATCCGGAATACCGAGAGATTCAGCGCGCCGCGCGTTCACGCCATATGTCGATCGCCGAGTGGGTTCGCCAAGCGCTGGACCTAGCCCGCCGCCGCGAGCCTGTCGGCAGCGTAAGCAAGAAGCTCGAAATCATCCGCGCGGCAGCACACCATGACTATCCCGTGAGTGATATCGACGACATGCTCGCCGAGATCGAGAGGGGATACGGAACGGGCGCGCATCCGTGATTCTGGTCGACTCGAATATTCCCATGTATTTGGTTGGCGCTCCTCATGCCCACAAGAGCGACGCGCGACGATTGCTCGAAAAGGTGGTCAGCGAGCGCCAGAGCCTGGTTACGGACGCCGAGGTTCTCCAGGAAATTTTGCACCGCTACGCCGCCATCGACCGCCGCGACGCAATCCAGCCTGCGTTCGACGCTCTGATGGGCATCGTGGATCAGGTGCTGGCTGTTGATCGGTCCATCGCGGAGCGTGCGAAACAAATTGTCTTGGGGTATCGGCAGCTGTCTGCGCGCGATGCGGTGCATATCGCCGTCATGGAACACCATGGAATCGAGCAAATCATGACCTTCCATTCAGGGTTTGACGGCTTCCCTGGTATTACACTTCTGTCATGAAGAGTTAAGAACAAACCGCTGACGCGACCCGCTAATTCTGGAGCGGGCGATTGAGGGAATCGAACCCACGTCCGAAGCATGGGAAGCTTCTTCGCCGAAGAATAATTCCAGCCGCGTTACCGGAATGTTGGTGCAATTCGCGTTTCTAACAGTTCTAACACTTGGGATGGGGAGCGGTCGGTAACGCCTTCCGCTGACGAGACTTAGAAGTGAGGGATGCAGTTTCGATCCCCACCGCCCCTACCAACATCTCCTTTGTGAATGGAAACTTGACTCTCTCGCTCAGCCCAAAATCTTCGCCGCCTGGCTGCGGCCACTGTTCCGAAAGGACTGGGTGGTCTACTCGAAACCACCTTTCGGTGGCCCGGACTACGTGCTCCAACGACAGCGCAGCCACAGCGAACGCGAGGCTCTGTCCACAGCGAACAGTGTTTGCAGAAAGCATTGTCCCAAAGAAATTCGGCTTCCTCATTTTCACCGGACGAATTATATATCGGCCGCTGCTCCCTACATCGTTATTTTGGGGCCTCGTCGAGGATCGCTTCGCCCTTCGGGTCCCAGTAGATTCTCTTCCCGGACCAATATGCGCGCGTGGCCATCATACAGGCCACAGAGTGCGCAAATCCGTGATGCACGGTCGCATTGGGCTGTTTGCGGCTGCGCAGGCAATCCAGCCAGTTGGTCATGTGCGAGGGTTCCTCGTCGCCCATTCCCATTGGTGGAAGAGTCGTTTCCGCAGGCAGTAGAACGTCTTTGACAGCCCGCTTTGAGTCAACCGTCAGGTCATCTTCGTGATTGCCCTTTTCCTCGACGACCTGCCAGCGCGGGCTGCCCTCCCCTCCCGTGTTGATCAGGGTGGCCTTCTTTCCCATGATGCGCGTGAAGCTAGGCGCATCGTTGCCAAAGCTGGTCGAGTAGCTCGTCAAAAAGCCATTTGCATAAGTGAAGAGCGCCTGGAACGTATCAGGATTCTCCCGGCCGTCATGCCAAGCAAAAATGCCGCCATTCGCCACGACCGAATACGGATAGTCCACATCCAGGAAAAAGTGGCATAGGTCGATGCCATGGCTCATCCACTGGTCGGGGATACCACTGGAAAACTCTTTGTAGAGGCGAAATTCAAAATGAAGCTGCGGATCGAACGGCCGGTAGGGCTTGGTCATCAGCCAGGCGCGCCAGTCGGTGTCCGGTTCGCGAATCATCTTTACTTCGGGACGCCCGCGCCAGCGAGGCCCATGATAGTTCCAGACAATCTCATACTTAGTGACATCGCCGAGAACGCCGGTGCGGATCAGGTCGCGCACAGCAAGCTGATACGGTTCGCTACGGTGCTGAGTGCCAACCTGAGCGATGAGATTCCGGGCGAGAACGGCATCGCGCGCCCCCTTGACCTCGTCGAGAACGTTGCCCATGGGCTTTTCACAGTAGGCGTCTTTGCCCGCTTCCGCCGTCAACTTCAGTAACGGCGAATGCGAATGTTCGGGTGTAGAGATCATCACGGCGTCAACGTCCTTGAGTGCCAGTAATTCCTGTGGATGCTTAAGGGCCCGGGGAGCCTTGTCGTAGTATTTTTGATTGGCGGCCACCGCTCGCTCCAGGTTGTGGGTCCATAAGTCGCAGACCGCAGAGACTTCCACTTTTCTAGTGTCTTTGAGGGTCGCCACGATGCCATCGAGTTCCGTACCGCGGTTTCCGATCCCAATGTGTCCGAGTGAGATCCGGTCATTCGCCCCGACAATGCGGGAGTAAGAGAGAGCCGTGCCGCTCATAGCCGCACTTCCCGCGGCCACGGCCGCGCTCTTTTGCAAGAATTCTCTCCGGTTGAGTTTGCTGTCTGAACTATCCATTGGTCTTTCTCCCTGCCTTGAATTATAAGCCTCCGGCCCAACAAGGGCTCTTGCTCTGCGGAAGCGCCATTGAATTACCAGATTAACTTCAGCGCGAACTGGAGCTGGCGGTTGCCGGCTGCCGTACTGCTGATGGTGTTGAAACCAGCGAAGGATGGTGAACCAGTTGGGAATCTGTTGCTGGCTAAAGTGGGCCACGAGTCGAGAAACGGGTTGGGCATGGAAAAGATGGGATGATTTAGGAAATTGAAGGCCTCGAAGCGGAACTGAAGTTTCAGCCGCTCCGTGAAGACTGTGGTCTTCATCGCGGAAAAGTCAAAGCTAACGTATTTCGGCCCGCGCAAAACGCTGCGGCCGGCATTGCCGAAGACTTCCTGGGGCGTGGCGATCGCGAAAGCAGAAAGGTTCCACCAATTCATGGTTTGCTTAGGGCCGTTGTTAGGATTTTCCAGGAGGTCGCAGTTGTCTTGTTCAAAGGCAACTATGTTGACGGCGTCGTCTATGCTGGCATCCAGGCAGGAGGCCGGGAAGCCGCTTCGCACTGCGCTGATGCCCCCAATCTGCCACCCGCCAAGAGCTTTCTCGACGGGACCAAACCATGCGGAACCCCAATGCCGGCCTTTGCCGAAGGGAAGCTCGTAGAGAGCGCTGTTGACCCAGTTGAATTTCGCGTCGAATACCGAAGGCCCGTAATCGAGCCGCAGGTCATAAATGTGCGGGGTCGCCTGACCATTGCCACCATCGCGCGTGGAAGAGGCCGTGTCCATAGTCTTGGACCACGTGAATGAACTCAGGTAGGAAAAGCCTGCAGAGAAGCGCTTCTCCACCTTCGCCTGCAAGGAATTATAGTTGGCTGAAGTAGCGCTTTCGAAAAGGTTAAAAAACGAAGCCAGCGAACTGTACTTTGGCGCCAGGTACGTAACTGGCTGCAAGACTTTGTCGCCTTGCATGGCGGGGAACTGCTGGTTTTGGTCGGTAAGGTGAGGTAAGTGTGTAGAAGCCGAACCCACATAGGCGATTTCGAAGATGAGATTGCTTCTAAGTTCCTGTTGGATCCCCAAGCTCCATTGCTGGACCCGCGGGGTCTTGAGGTGCGGCTCGACAACGAACATGGAGGGCCGAATCTTAAGCTGTGAAGTGTTCGCGAACACCTGGTCGACAATAGTAAGTTGACTGCCTTTGCGGATCAGCTTGGCAGAGCGCGGCGCATTTCGAGCAAAATCGAACCAGGGATCTGCATTCATGGGCGAGTAGAAGATTCCGGCACCGCCACGGATGACGGTTTTGTTGTGTCCGAAGCCAGGAGTCCAGGCGAAACCGAATCGCGGAGAGACGTTCAACTTATCAGTAAAGACGAGATTGTGCCCGAGCCTGTTATCCCTTACAAACGGAAGATACGTAGGCGATGCTGGGTCAGAGTCGAGCTGCACGCTTGGATCCCAGCCCTGATAGGGATCTCCTGAACCGGGACGGACCACTACAGGAATTGCACCGCTGAGATCCACATTGACCATGGAATCCTTGAGATCATGCCAATAGGGCGCAACGTCGTAACGCAAGCCAAAGTTCAGCGTCAGGTTCCGTCGAAATTTGAAATCATCTTGAACATAATAGGCTTGTATCCAGCGAAAGAGGTGGACGTGAGAGTCGCCTGTAGCGACTTCAGAATCGTTGCTGATGCCCAAAAGCATACTAGCCAGCGAAAGCCCGTCGCACGGCGGAGGTGAGTTTGGATCCGGGCACGATGCTAGCGTGATCGCCTGCGTAGCCGAGGCGGGATTCTGAAATGACGCTCGCGCGAGATTGTGGGAGAGCAGATTAAGGTTCTCATGTCGAAAATCTCCGCCAGCTTTGATGACGTGACGTCCCTTGATGAGCGACCAATCGTCGCCATATTCGTAAGTCGCTTGAATCTTCCGCAGTGGATGGCCGAAGGAATCCTCGCCAAGGTTCTCAAATTTGTCACCGCCACCGCTGAAGCTCGGAGTGCCAAAGTCGACGGGGTCGCCTGACGCCCCGGCTATCCCCAATTGCTGCACAACATTGGTCTTGCCAGCGAGAGGGCCGATGCGGCTGCCGAGCGCGCGAACATAGTTAACCTTGGTCTCGTTGACCATGTTGGAGCGAATCGTCCAAGAATGATGCAGACCGAAGGTTGCGGTTTTGACTGCCTCCGTCAGATCGCGTACCGGCATGAGGTCATTGTTAATTACGTCTTCGCGCCCCCAGGAGTACCGTCCCCAGAGGTTCATGTTGGGCTTGAGAACGTAATCGAGGCGTCCGGCAACCTGGTCACGATTCGTGGGAACGCCAGCGACAGCAGAGAAGTTGTCGCGCAGACCCGGCCGGTTGGGCGCGGGTACGTACGAGGACGCGAGAAAAGCCGCGGTTGCCGCATTCCAACACTGTTGAGGAATCGTCATGGGCTTGGTACCAGGAAAGGCTGTATCAAAAGTCACGTCGGTGTTGGGATTCGGATTGAAGCAGCTAGCCGGAAGAGTATTCCCAGACAGGAACTTAGATGAGCCGTTGGGATTAGTGTTGTGCGGCATGAAAATGGGAACACCATAGTCAGAGAAGTCCCCATTCTTCACATTAGGCATAGGCACGGTAATAAGGCCGGAGAAGTTGGTGCGGTCGCGCAAAGCTTCGTAGGCGCCAAAGTAAAAGAGCTTATTGGCCACAATTTTTCCCCCGGCGGTGGCGCCGAATTGATTGCGTTTGAAAGGAGGTTTAGGCGCGCCTTCGCCGAGGTTGACGTTGTCGAAATAATCCCTAGCATCGAAGAGGTCGTTGCGCAAGAAATCGTACGCGGTTCCGTGAAATTCGTTCGTCCCGCCCTTGGTTACAGCGTTGATTTGAGCGGCTCCGCGGCCGTATTCGGCGGTATAGGAATTCGTTTGGACCTTGAATTCCTGAATCTCATCGACCGAGGGAATGGCAGCCACAGTATTGAAATCGGGTGAAGTATTTATTGCACCATCCAACAGGAAGTTGGTGTCCTGAGCGCGGGCGCCGCCGACCGAGTACTGGTCACTCACGCGACGGCCGACGTCGCGGACCTCCTGAAATGCCGTATTACTATCTTTGGTAAAAGTGACACCCGGGCCCAGCGTGGCGAGATCGAGGAAGCTGCGCCCATTCAAGGGCAAGTCCACTACACGCTTGTTATCAATCACTTGCCCGACGGTACTTGACTCGGTCGAAAGCAGCGGGGCCTCCGCCGTAGCGACAACCGTGTCCGTGGTTGCTCCTACAACCAGTGTCACGTCGACTCGTGCCTTCTGATCCACCTGCAGTTCCAACGCGGGGACGTTGGAGGTGCGAAAGTTCGCATGCTTTACCGTCACGGTATAGTGACCTGGTTCGAGCGCGGGAATGGTGTAGTCGCCAGAAGCGTTGGTGCGGGTCACAAAATGCGTGCCGCGCTCGACATTCGTTACGGTGACTTCCGCATCCGGTACCGCCGCTCCGGACGCATCGAATACAATGCCTGTGATGCTGCCGGTGCCGATCTGCGCGTAAGAGCCAGGCGCCGTCAGGACGGGCAGCGCTAGGCAGAGCACGATGCGGGAAAGGATCCCATGGCCGAAGACTTTCCTGTCTTTGTGCATAACTCACCTCTCTCCTGATCGAACTACTAAAGTTTTAGAAAAATTCGCCGCTTGTACAGCCAGTAGCACAGGTACCACATCACTAGCAGCACGGTAGTCGCTTGCGCCACCGGAGCGAGCTTTCCGATGATGCTGTAGTGGAACGTGAACACGCCGACAGCACGGTCCAGCCATCCGTGCAGAACTTCGCTCACGAAATAGATGAAAATCGAATTCATCCCCACAACAAGAAGAGGGAAGCACCATTTCCGGTATCCCAGGACTTCGACGATCACGTAGAACCCGATCAGCATAAACAGCACCCACGCGAGGCTGTAGAGGACGAAGCTTGCCGTGCAAAGCTGCTTGATAAACGGAATCCACGGGCGCAGGGCGAACGCAACCACAAAGGACAAAACCATCCCGCCAGCCAGCTTCTTCAAATTGTCCGCGTGCGATTTCGACTGCATCAGCAAGTTTCCGACCCAGGCGCCGCTCAATGTCCACACGGTGCTCGGGATGAAATTGAGCGTGGAATAAGCCGGATCGTAATCATAGTGGAAGATGGCGCGGTCCACGACGAGGCCGATGTGATTCCGGTGGGAAAATGGCCCGTCGGGACCGGGAAAGGCGAAGAACAGAACTGTCCATCCTACGAGGAGGACAATGGCCGCAACGGCCTGATATCGCCACCGAAATTTTAAAAGCAAATACGTGAGGGCATAAGTGAATGCGATCTGCGACAGGACGTTGATGAGCTGTGGCTTGATGGCGCCCGACCCAACCCAAATAATAATTTGGCTCAAAATAATGAGACGCAGTGACCGCATCAAGACATGGTGGAAATTATCGCGTTCGGTGGCGCCCAACTCCTTGCGCCGCGCCAGCGCGAAGGGCATGGCCAAGCCCACCATAAACATAAAGGCCGGCTGGATCATGTCCCAGAAAACGCCGCCCTCCCAAGGTATGTGATCAAACCAGCGCGCAATGCCGCCCCACGTTGGATCGCCGTGCAATGCGGAAAAACCAAAACCTTCGGAAGCGAGGATGAGCATGATGAAGCCGCGGTAGGCATCGAGCGAGGAGTAGCGCTTCGCTTCCGTCGCGGTTTCGGGAAGGCCGCTTTGCAACGTCGATGGAGTCGTAAGAGTCTCCTGGGTTGCGGTGGCCAACCTTGCCTCCCTAGGAACCTCAGACTGTGCCTAAATAGCCGCCTATGGCCAGGCGTTAGTCGGCACACTGCGGTTTGACGGCGAGAGTGTACCACTGTTTGAGGCGGCCGAAACTAAAGGAAGCGGAATCCCACTCGTCAAATGCGGCGGACCAAGGCCTCATTGGTCGCCTGGTTATTGCGGACGAGAAGTAACACGAGAACAACAGCGAAGAAGGGAACCATACCGGCGACGATAACAATGGGGTCAAAAGAATGGCCGGCCATGCGCCGAGCTGTTTTGACCGATTGTGGCCATGCGCATTTTGAATTTAAGCGATGCTGCCTTTGCTTTGCGGGCTCAGGAGAGCGGAGGAAAGTTTATCTAGGAACACGGTCGTGTTCGCGTGCTTGCGCAAAATGGATGCGGGCGCCATGGGACTGATCGGGCCTTCGAGGCAGGACTTTACCGCCTGCGCTTTTCGCGCATCCGGAACTACGACAAGAATCTCTTTCGCTTTCAATATCTGCCGAACAGTCATGGATATCGCCCGCGTGGGAACCTCCGAAAGAGAGGCGAACCAACCCTCTCCTACCTGCTGGAGGCGGCAGGGCTCATCGAGGTCAACAATGATGCACGGTTCCTCGGTGTGGAAATCCGCCGGGGGGTCATTGAAGGCGAGATGGCCATTTTCGCCGATACCTACGAAGGCGATGTCGATCGGAGCAGCCGTCAACTCTGCGGAGACTTTGCGAACAGTTTCCGGAACATTTCCTTCGCCATCAAGAAAGTGGTACTTGGTGATTGTCGTTTTATGAATCAGACGTTCGAGAAGGTATTTGCGAAAGCTGGCCGGAAGAGAAGCCGGCAGCCCAATGTATTCGTCGAGGTGAAACATTTCGACGCGCGTCCACTCGATGCCGGGCATCGCCGTCAGGGCATCCAGAAATTCGAACTGTGAAGCGCCCGTCGCGGCAATGATGCGAGTGCTTGACCTTGCTCGCTGACAAGAAGTAAGCGATAATCAAGGCGTAAGGAAGCTTCGGAAAGGTAAGGATCACAGATGACGCATTCCACGATAACGAGCAAGGGACAAACGACGATTCCGGGGAAGATTCGCAAGGCGTTGCGAATCAAGCCGGGCGACAGGCTAGAGTACGTAGTGGAAGGGGACCACGCCACCATACGCGTGCATCTGGGCACGCGATCACTCAAGGGTGTACTAGCCAGCAAGAAGGGAAAGGGGATGTCCTTCGCGCAAATCCGCGAGGCCGCGGCGAAGGCAGCCCGTGGTCGTGAGGCCACTCGGTGAACAAACGAAGGCTTGTCGACACCAATCTGATCGTTCGCTATCTAGTGCAGGACCATGAAAAGCATGCCGAGGCCGCTGGAAGGCTGTTCGAAGCCTGCGACCGCGGCGACGTGGTGATTGTGGTCTTGCCATCTGTTCTGGCCGAGTGTGTGTTTGTACTGGAGTCTTTCTACGAGCATCCACGTGGGGATATCGCGTCGGCGCTGGGTAGACTCATTTCCAGCCCGTGTGTTGAAATTGATGGTGCGGCGATTCACCTGGACGCTTTGGATCGTTATCGAAAAACAAAGGTCCATTTCGTGGATTGCCTTATCGCCGCGACTGCGGCCACCGAAAACATGCCCGTTGCCTCGTTCGATCAGGACTTCCGAAAGTTCACTGACGTTCGCGTGGAAATCCAATAGCTTCGTGCCTCATTCGCCCCGTCCCCGTGTACCCCGCGTGTACCTCAGTTGGGCGATTCCGGTGTATTTGATGTTTTTCGCGTTTATGCGAATCAACAACTTCAGAACTCCTGACATACCCCTAAAAAGCGGCCAGAATTGGGGTTTTTCGAGAGGAGGGTGCGGACCTAAACCTGTCCGCTTTTTGAGTCTGCAATTGTAGGTTCCAGGCTTCCCGATTCCACGGAAATCTGAACGAAGAGTGCATAGAGTTTTCTTTTGCCGATCCCTCGGAACTGCAACCTGCTTGGTTTTTCGCTTTCCTGGGTGCGGACCTAAACCTGTCCGCTTTTTCTAAATCCGCAGGTGGAAATCGTACGATTTTGGCTACTACATTTCCTCGACCGAAGGCGCTCGACTTCTCTCCTGGCACATCCCTGGAAGCTGCCACTGGCTTGATTTTCCCTTGGCGGGGTGCGGACCTAAACCTGTCCGCTTTTCGATTTGATTGAGGATAGGACATGCTAAGAAACTATGAGCCCGGTGCCACGTCAAAAGGAGTTTTTTGCCCGCCCTACTCCAACTCCCGGTACCGTCTTCGTTAACGATCGCGTTTGTGTCCAGACCGAGGAAGAACAGCGAGTAGTTTTCGTCCATGGCATCATCTTTTCCCACTATCCCATCGAAGATCGCACCGCCGAGGCTTACGCCATGGTTACGCTTTTCGAAACGGGATACGCGGATCAGAACGATATCGCGCGCTGCTTCGGCTACTCGGCCCGAACGCTTCGCCGCTATCAAGAGCGTCTCAAGGCTGGTGGACTGAGCGCGCTAGTGCGCCCGGAAGGACGACCCGCAGGCAGTCCTTCCGGGCGTAAGAAAAACCATGAGCGAAACCAAACTATTCTCCGCCTCAAAGCCAAGGGGATGAGTAATCGATGGATTGCCAGCCGGCTTGGCCTCAGCGAAAAAACGGTCCGCAAGAGTCTCCGTCGGCTCGGCTGGAAATCTGATCCGGAACCAGATCTCCCCTTCTTGCCAAAAGCTGATTCGCAAGCAAAGCAGGCCCCGATTTCCGCAAGTAAGTTGATCGAGACTCCACCTTCCGCCGCGGAACCGCCTCCCGACAAGATGCTGCACTATTCCGGGCCCGGAATAGCCGGCATGATTCGCCCGGCATAGTCAGGAGGTCGGCATAGTGTCGGAACGTATGCCAGCCGATCCGGCCTAGCCTTCAACATAGTTCGAGCGCTAATCTGGCTTTCCATGGTCCCGATTCAGCTTTCTGCTCCGGACTTATTCGGTGAAACACGTTATTCCGGATCGGACCGCAAAACTTCCTGCTCGACTTGAATCCGGCATGTTTAGTCAAGCTAGAGTTGATCATCTCCACCGGAATGCTGTTTTTCTTCAAGACCGCGTCGTGGGGGATGTCTTTACCAATCGCTTTTATCGCAACAGGAAGTGCTTGACGAGCTAGATAGCCGGTGGCGACAGAGAACCACACCAGGACAGCAATTCGCCAAGCAGCAATTTCGATCCTTCTGAGTAGCGCAGGTGACTCCGTTGCCGGCTCCCATCTGATGAAATGATCATGCGTTTAGCGCCGAAGGTTTTAGCACTGGAGTCCAAACTTGCATCGGAGTCGCTTGGCGATTTGCCCACGCGTAGTAGGGAATGAAGGTCAGCGGAACCCGCCGAGTCTTTGCCGGCTCCCCCTTGTAGCGAGAGTAGAGAGTGTCACTCGAGCTTGTTTTGTCGTAAACCGCGCCCATGTGACGCAGCACATGCACGCCGCCGAGCAAATCGCTCCTGAGCTCGCCGTGGAACAGTGCGCCCGCCTCCTGGCCCAAATCCACAGCCACATCGGTAAGCGCCACTCCATTCGGCTGGTCGAGTTCTTCCATGCAGTAAACGAGGGGGCCGCGCTGAATGGCAACGCGTCCCGTGTCGTCGACGAGACGAGGATTTGCTTGGATCATTTGCGGGGTCATTTCCATTTGCAAACGAATCGCGTCCCCCGGCGACCAACGGCGCTGAATCGGCAGATATTCACCGGGCTTCGCGCCCGCGAGCGCCTTCCCGTTCACGGAAACTTGCATGCGCTCGGCCCACCCTGGAATGCGCAGATAGAAAGTGAAATGCGAAGCCGCCGCCGGGACGACAGCAATTTCCACGCTGCCGTCCCAAGGATAATTGGTCTTCTGCGTGACCTTCAGGTCCGTGCCATTTTCCAGGTGCCAATCGAGCTCGCAATTATCGTAAAGATGCAGATAAATTCCATCGCTGCTCGTGCTGTAGAAATAGCCCGGCAGCGAAGCGAAGGTGCGTTCAAGGTTTGGTGGGCAGCAAGTCGTGTCGTACCACGGGTTTCTAACCTTGTCCCCGTTGGAGGGATCGAATGCCAGTGGGTTTCGATAACAGTAGAGCGTACCGTCAAGCGACATCCCAGAATTGATACCGTTATACAGCGCCCTTTCGATCACATCGGTGAACTTCGCGTCTCCGGTGGCCGCAAGCATTCGCCAGTTCCACATCATGTTGCCGATGGCAGCACAGCTTTCCCCGTAGGCCCGATAGTTCGGCAGTTCGTAGGCATCGCCGAAGGCTTCGCCAGCCGCGCGCGAGCCAACTCCTCCGGTAACGTACATCTTGTTTCCCGTCATGTCGTTCCACAGCGTGTTG